>JAGWTP010000001.1 GCA_028868895.1 Burkholderiales bacterium | reverse complement strand
CACAACGGCGAGATCAACACCGTCAAGGGCAACTTCAACTGGATGCGCGCGCGCGAGGGCGTGATGAAGTCGCCGGTGCTCGGCGACGACCTGAAGAAGCTCTACCCGATCAGCTTCGAGCACCAGAGCGACACCGCCACCTTCGACAACGCGCTCGAACTGCTGGTGATGAGCGGCTACTCGCTCGCGCACGCGGCGATGATGCTGATCCCCGAGGCCTGGGAGCAGCACGCGACGATGGACGAGCGCCGCCGCGCGTTCTACGAGTACCACGCGGCGATGATGGAGCCGTGGGATGGCCCAGCGGCAATGGTGTTCACCGACGGCCGCCAGATCGGCGCCACGCTCGACCGCAACGGCCTGCGCCCGACGCGCTACATCGTCACCGACGACGGCCTCGTGGTCGGGGCTTCCGAGTCCGGCGTGCTGCCGATCCCGGAGAACCGCATTCTGAAGAAGTGGCGGCTGCAGCCGGGCAAGATGCTGCTGATCGACCTCGAGCAGGGTCGCATCATCGAAGACGAGGAGCTGAAGAACCAGTTCGCCTCGGCCAAGCCGTACCGCCAGTGGATCGAGAGCGTGCGCGTCAAGCTCGAAGACGTGCCGCCCGGCGCGCGCCCGCCGGCGCCCGCCGAGCCGCTGCTCGACCGCCAGCAGGCCTTCGGCTACACGCAGGAGGACATCAAGTTCCTGCTCAGCCCGATGGCCACCGCCGGTGAAGAAGGCATCGGCTCGATGGGCAACGACTCGCCGCTGGCGGTGCTGTCGGACAAGAACAAGCCGCTGTACAACTACTTCAAGCAACTGTTCGCGCAGGTCACGAACCCGCCGATCGACCCGATCCGCGAAGCGATCGTGATGTCGCTGGTGTCGTTCATCGGCCCGAAGCCGAACCTGCTCGACATCAACGCCATCAACCCGCCGATGCGGCTCGAAGTGCCGCAGCCGATCCTCGACTTCGACGACATGGCGCGGCTGCGCGAGATCGAGGCGCACACCGGCGCCAAGTTCAAGAGCTACGAGCTGAACATCACCTACCCGCTGGCCTGGGGCGACGAGGGTGTGGAAGCCAAGCTCGCCTCGCTGTGCGCCGAGAGCGTGGACGCGATCAAGAGCGGCCACAACATCCTGATCATCAGCGACCGCCGGATGGACCGCGACCACGTCGCCATCCCCGCGGTGCTGGCGCTTTCGGCGATCCACCAGCACCTGGTGCGCGAGGGCCTGCGCACGACTGCCGGGCTGGTCGTCGAGACCGGGTCGGCGCGCGAGGTGCATCACTTCGGCGTGCTCGCCGGCTACGGTGCCGAGGCGGTGCACCCGTACCTGGCGATGGAGACGCTGGCGTCGATGCACCAGGATCTGGCCGGCGACCTGTCGGCCGACAAGGCCATTCACAACTACGTGAAGGCGATCGGCAAGGGCCTGTCGAAGATCATGTCCAAGATGGGCGTGTCGACCTACATGTCGTACTGCGGCGCGCAGCTGTTCGAGGCGATCGGGCTCGAGAAGGCGATGGTCGACAAGTACTTCCGCGGCACCGCGAGCCAGGTCGGCGGCATCGGCGTGTTCGAGGTCGCCGAGGAAGCGATCCGCATGCACCGCGCCGCGTTCGGCGACGACCCGGTGCTGGCGACCATGCTCGACGCCGGCGGCGAATACGCCTGGCGCGTGCGCGGCGAAGAGCACATGTGGACGCCCGACGCGATCGCCAAGCTGCAGCACAGCGTGCGCGGCAACAAGTTCGAGACCTACAAGGAATACGCGCAGCTCATCAACGACCAGTCGCAACGCCACATGACGCTGCGCGGCCTGTTCGAGTTCAAGGTCGATCCCGCCAAGGCGATCGCGCTCGACGAAGTCGAGCCGGCGAGCGAGATCGTCAAGAGGTTCGCCACCGGTGCGATGTCGCTCGGCTCGATCAGCACCGAGGCGCATGCCAACCTCGCGGTGGCGATGAACCGCATCGGCGGCAAGAGCAACACCGGCGAGGGCGGCGAAGACCCGGCGCGCTACCGCAATGAGCTCAAGGGCATCCCGATCAAGCAGGGCACCAAGTTCAGCGAAGTGATCGGCGCCGGCAACATCCAGGTCGACTTCGAGTTGAACGAAGGCGACTCGCTGCGCTCGAAGATCAAGCAGGTGGCGTCGGGCCGCTTCGGCGTCACGGCCGAGTACTTGTCCAGCGCCGACCAGCTCCAGATCAAGATGGCGCAGGGCGCCAAGCCGGGCGAGGGCGGCCAGTTGCCCGGCGGCAAGGTGACCGACTACATCGGCATGCTGCGTTACTCGGTGCCCGGCGTCGGCCTGATCTCGCCGCCGCCGCACCACGACATCTACTCGATCGAGGACCTGGCGCAGCTGATCCACGACCTGAAGAACGCCAACCCACGGGCCAGCGTGAGCGTCAAGCTGGTCAGTGAAGTCGGCGTGGGCACGGTTGCCACCGGCGTGGCCAAGGCCAAGGCCGACCATGTGGTGATCGCCGGCCACGACGGCGGCACCGGCGCCTCGCCTTGGAGCTCGATCAAGCACGCCGGCACGCCGTGGGAGCTGGGCCTGGCCGAGACCCAGCAAACGCTGGTGCTGAACCGCCTGCGCTCGCGCATCCGGGTGCAGGCCGACGGCCAGATGAAGACCGGGCGCGACGTCGTGATCGGCGCGCTGCTCGGTGCCGACGAGTTCGGTTTCGCGACCGCGCCGCTGGTGGCCGAGGGCTGCATCATGATGCGCAAGTGCCACCTCAACACCTGCCCGGTGGGCGTGGCCACGCAAGACCCGGTGCTGCGTGCCAAGTTCCAGGGCCGCCCCGAGCACGTGGTCAACTTCTTCTTCTTCGTGGCCGAGGAAGCGCGCAGCCTGATGGCGCAACTGGGCATCCGCAAGTTCGACGACCTGATCGGCCGTGCCGACCTGCTCGACACCAAGAAGGGTGTGGAGCACTGGAAGGCCCGCGGCCTGGACTTCAGCCGCATCTTCCACCTGCCCACCGCGCCGGCCGACGTGCCGCGCCGCCAGACCGAGTTGCAGGACCACGGCCTGGCGCATGCGCTCGACATGAAGCTGATCGAGAAGTGCCGCCCCGCGATCGAACGCGGCGAAAAGGTGCAGTTCATGGAGGAGGTGCGCAACGTCAACCGCACGGTGGGCGCAATGCTTTCCGGCGAACTGGTGCGCCACCGCCCCGAGGGCCTGCCCGACCACACCATCTTCATCCAGATGGAAGGCACCGGCGGGCAGAGCTTCGGCGCGTTCCTGGCCAAGGGCATCACGATCTACCTGATCGGCGACGCCAACGACTACACCGGCAAGGGCCTGAGCGGCGGGCGCATTGCGATCCGCCCGAGCATCGAGTTTCGCGGTGACGCCACGCAGAACATCATCGTCGGCAACACCGTGCTCTACGGCGCGACCAGCGGCGAGGCGTTTTTCCGTGGTGTGGCCGGCGAGCGTTTCGCGGTGCGCCTGTCGGGCGCCACCGCGGTGGTCGAGGGCACCGGCGACCACGGCTGCGAATACATGACCGGCGGCACCGCGGTCGTGCTCGGCAAGACCGGGCGCAATTTCGCCGCCGGCATGAGCGGCGGCATCGCCTACGTGTACGACGAGGACGGCACGTTCGCCACGCGCTGCAACACCGCCATGGTGTCGCTCGAAAAGGTCTTGAGCAGCGCCGAGCAGGAGGCCGACCAGTCGCTGTGGCACCAGGGCCAGAGCGACGAGGCGTTGCTGAAGAAGCTGGTCGAGGACCACCACAAGTGGACCGGCTCGCTGCGCGCACGCCACATCATGGACCACTGGGTCGAGTCGCGGTCCCGCTTCGTCAAGGTGTTCCCGAACGAGTACAAGCGCGCGCTCGGCGAACGCGCCGCGAAGGCCGCACGGCTCGCGAGCGAGTCGAACGCGGTGCACCAGGCCGGCAGCACGATCGCCAAGGCCAAGGGCTTGCCGGCCAACAACAAGACGGTGCCGGCGAAATAACAGCCCCGGCCGTGATGTAACCACGGCCACCCTCGAGGGGCTGGCATTCGGGCTCGGGACGGCCCGGCGTTCGGCTCCCTCCCACAGCGCAGCAACCAACAGTCAGAGCATCATGGGAAAAGTCACCGGCTTCATGGAATACGAGCGCATCGAGGAGGGCTACGCACCTGTCGCGCAGCGCCTGAAGACCTACAAGGAATTCGTCATCGGCCTCAAGGAAGACGAGGCCAAGACGCAGAGCGCACGCTGCATGGATTGCGGCACGCCGTTCTGCAACAACGGCTGCCCGGTCAACAACATCATTCCGGATTTCAACGACCTGGTCTACCGGGCCGACTGGAAGAACGCCTTCGCGGTGCTCGACTCGACCAACAACTTCCCCGAGTTCACCGGCCGCATCTGCCCAGCACCGTGCGAAGCGGCCTGCACGCTGAACGTGAACGACGACGCGGTGGGGATCAAGAGCATCGAGCACGCGATCATCGACAAGGCCTGGCTCGAGGGCTGGGTCGTGCCGCGCCCGCCCAAGGTCAAGACGGGCAAGACCGTCGCGGTGGTCGGCTCCGGCCCGGCCGGCATGGCCGCGGCGCAGCAGCTCGCGCGCGCCGGGCACTCGGTCACGCTGTTCGAGAAGAACGACGCGATCGGCGGCCTGCTGCGCTACGGCATCCCCGATTTCAAGATGGAGAAGACGCACATCGACCGGCGCGTCGCGCAGATGCAGGCTGAGGGCGTGGTGATGCGCACCGGCGTGCTGGTCGGCGCGCTGCCCGAGGGCAGCAAGGTCACCAACTGGGCTCGGGAAACGGTCACGCCGGAGCAATTGAAGGCCGAGTTCGACGCGGTGCTGCTGACCGGCGGCGCCGAGCAGTCGCGCGACCTGCCGGTGCCGGGGCGCGAGCTCGACGGCATCCACTTCGCGATGGAGTTCCTGCCGCAACAGAACAAGGTCAACGCCGGCGGCAAGGTCAAGGGCCAGCTGCGTGCCGACGGCAAGCACGTGATCGTGATCGGCGGCGGTGACACCGGCAGCGATTGCGTGGGCACCAGCAACCGCCACGGCGCTCGCAGCGTGACCCAGTTCGAACTGCTGCCGATGCCACCGGAGCACGAGAACAAGCCGCTGGTGTGGCCGTACTGGCCGGTCAAGCTGCGCACCTCGTCGAGCCACGAGGAAGGCTGCGAGCGCGAGTTCGCGATCGCCACCAAGGAGTTCATCGGCGGCGAGGGCAAGGACAAGGGCAAGGTCAAGGGCTTGCGCGCGGTCCGGGTCGAGTGGCAGGGCGGCAAGATGGTCGAGGTGCCCGGCTCCGAGCAGGTGCTGCCTGCCGACCTGGTGCTGCTGGCGATGGGGTTCGTCAGCCCGGTCGGCAGCGTGCTCGACGCTTTCGGTGTCGAGAAGGACGCGCGCGGCAACGCCCGGGCGAGCGTGGACGCCATCGGCGGCTACGCCACCAATGTCGACAAGGTGTTCGCGGGCGGCGACATGCGGCGTGGCCAGTCGCTCGTCGTGTGGGCGATCCGCGAGGGCCGCCAGGCGGCGCGCGCGGTCGACAAATACTTGATGGGATCGAGCGCGTTGCCGCGTTGAGATTCCCGATTTGAGCGCGAGGTCCACGCATTCGGGTTTGCCCTGCGAGCGCGCAGGGCGCGTGCGACAATGAATTCAACGGCGGGCCGGTCTGCGACCAGGCGCGTCGGTGTCTCCAGGTCCGCGACAAAGCCACCCCAAGAATGCCGAGTGAACCCAGTCACCCGAACGCCGATCCGTTGAGTCCAGGAAGCCTGATCGAGGTCGACCACGTCACCTTCGGCTACGACGCCAGCAGAACCATCCTCAACGATGTCTCGCTGAGCTTTGCGCGCGGCAAGGTTACGGCGATCCTGGGCGGTTCGGGCTGTGGCAAGACGACCCTGTTGCGCCTGATCGGCGGTGTGCATGCGGTCAACCAGGGCAGCGTGCGATTCGACGGCGAGGTGATCGACGCGCGCAACGCCGAGCAGCTCTTCAAGGTGCGGCGGCGCCTGGGCATGCTGTTCCAGTTCGGTGCGCTGTTCACCGACCTGTCGGTGTTCGAGAACGTCGCCTTCCCGCTGCGCGAGCACACCGATCTGGACGACACGATGATCCGCGACATCGTGCTGATGAAGCTCAACGCGGTGGGCCTGCGCGGCGCCGCGAACCTGCGCATCTCCGAGGTCTCCGGCGGCATGGCGCGGCGCGTGGCACTGGCCCGTGCGATCGCGCTCGACCCCGAACTCATCATGTATGACGAGCCGTTCGCCGGCCTTGACCCGATCTCGATGGCGGTGGCCGCGAACCTGATCCGCACCCTCAACGACACCACCGGCGCCACCTCGCTGATCGTGTCGCACGATGTGCAGGAGTGCTTCCTGATCTGCGACTACGCCTACCTGCTGTCGTCGCAGGGGCGCGTCGTGGCACACGGCAACCCGCGCCAGCTCAATGCCTCCGAAGACCCGCAGGTGCGCCAGTTCATCCGCGGCGAGCCCGATGGCCCGGTGCGCTTTCACTACCCGGCCAGGCCGATGGCCGAAGACTTCGGGGTCAAGGCATGAGACCGCCCGGACGACCCAACGACGATTGTTCCCGATCGGTGCTACCGCCCGAAGCGCGTGGGGTACATCGATGAACGCGCTGGCCTACCTCGGCCGCCGGGCGCTCGAAGTGCTGCGCGCGCTCGGTCACCACGCGTTCTTCTTTTTCGACCTGCTGCGCAGCATTCCGGCGGCGCTGCGCCGGCCGTTCCTGGTGGTCACGCAGATCCACGCGATCGGCAATCTGTCTTTGGTGATCATCATGTCTTCGGGGCTGGCGGTGGGCTTCGTGCTGGCCCTGCAGTCGTACTACGCGCTCGTCACCTACGGTGCCTCGGAGTCGCTCGGCCTGCTCGTCAACCTCTCGCTGGTGCGTGAACTCGGGCCGGTCGTCACGGCGCTGCTGTTCGCCGGCCGCGCGGGCACGTCGCTTACCGCCGAGATCGGGCTGATGAAGGCCGGCGAGCAACTCGCGGCGATGGAGATGATGGCCATCGACCCGAAGAGCCGCGTACTCGCGCCGCGCTTTCTGGGCGGCATCGTCGCGATGCCGATCCTCGCGGTGCTGTTTTCGGCGATCGGCATCCTGGGTGCCTACGTGGTCGCGGTGCGACTGATCGGCGTCGACGACGGCAATTTCTGGTCGATCATGCAGAACGGCGTCGACGTGTGGCGCGATGTCGGAAACGGCATCATCAAGAGCATCGTGTTCGGCGTGATCTGCACGTTCGTCGCGGTGTACCAGGGTTATGAGACGCAGGCCACGCCCGAAGGCGTGGCGCACGCCACCACGCGCACCGTGGTGATCTCGTCGTTGAGCGTGCTGGCGATGGACTTCGTGCTCACCGCGCTGATGTTCTCGAAACACTGAGCCAGGGAAGGAAACCGGGAGATGGGCAAGCATCATGAATAAGAGAGGCATCGAGATCCTGGTCGGGTTGTTCGTGCTGCTGGGCATCGTGGGGTTGCTGTTCCTCGCGCTGAAGGCGGCCAACCTGGGCACGTTCAGCTCCGGCGACACCTATCCGTTGATCGCCCGCTTCGACAACATCGGCGGCCTGAAGGTGCGCGCGCCGGTGCGCAGCGCGGGCGTGACCGTCGGGCGGGTGACCTCGATCACGCTCGACCCCAAGACCTACCAAGGCGTGGTGCGCCTGGACATCGAGCGCGGCGTGCAGTTCCCGACCGACACGTCGGCCCGCATCCTGACCTCCGGATTGCTCGGCGATCAGTACGTCGGGCTCGAAGCCGGCGCGTCGGACAAGAACCTCGCGCCCGGCGACACCATCACGCAAACCCAATCGGCGGTCGTGCTCGAAAGCCTGATCAGCCAGTTCCTTTTCAACAAGGCGGCCGACGCCGGCTCGACGCCGGCCCCGGCGCCGTCGGCGGCCAGCAGCGGAGGCAAGAAGTGACGCGCTCGCGCACCTCACGCGTGACCCTGGCGCTGCTGTTGGCGACGGCATTTGCGTTCGGCGGTTGCGCGACGATCGCGACCACGATCAAGAACGCCCGCGCCGACCCGGGCGATCGGCTCGATCCGTGGGAAAACTGGAACCGCAAGGTGTTCGCGTTCAACGAAGGCCTCGACGCGCGCATCCTCAGGCCGCTGGCCACCGGCTATGCGAAGGTCGTGCCGCAGTTCGTGCGCCGCAGCGTCGACAACGTCTTCAACAACATGGCCGATGCGTGGTCCGCGGTCAACAACGTTCTGCAGGGCAAGGGTGAACCGGCGTTTCAAGACGTCGTCCGGGTGACGACGAACTCGGTGTTCGGCTTCTTCGGCGTGCTCGACATCGCGAGCGAATTCGGTCTGGACCACCACTACGAAGACTTCGGCCAGACCCTGGGCCGCTGGGGTTTCGGCGCGGGTGCCTACGTGGTCTGGCCGCTGCTGGGGCCGTCGTCGGTGCGCGACTCGATCGCGCTGCCACTGGACCGCTACTACGCTTCGCCCGGGATGCTGATCAGCAATGGCGCGCTGCAGACCGGTGTCACCGTACTGCAGATCGTGAACACCCGCGCCAAGCTCCTCGGCGTCGGCCAGCTGCTCGATGAGATCGCGCTCGACAAGTACACGTTCGTGCGCGACGCCTATCTGCAGCGGCGCCGCAGCCTGGTCTACGGCGACGACGCGCCGCCCGCGCCCGACCCCACCGCATCGGCGGCCGCACCGGCCGATGCCGTGACGCCTGCCGACACCGCGGCGTCGGCGGTCGCACCACCTGCCGCCGCGGCATCGCAGTGAACCGACGTGCCGGTTCGCGCGTTGATGTTGGGTGGGCGCCCGTGATGAACCCATGGTTCATCGTGGGCGTCCGCACCGTGCAGGTGCATCCGTGCCTGTGAACAACCGAGGAAGCAGCATGTCGACGCATCGAATGATCCCGTGGCTCACCGCCGCCGCTTTGTGTCTTGCGGCGTTCGCAATACCGGCGCAAGCCCAAGCCGGTAAGACGCCCGACGCTCTCATCAAAGACGTGTCGACCGACGTGCTCGACGCAGTACGTGCAGACAAGTCGATCAAGCAAGGCGACGTTCAGAAGGTCGTCGCGCTGGTCGATGCGAAGGTGATGCCGTATGTCGATTTCCAGCGCATGACCGCCTCGGCGGTCGGTCGCTACTGGCGCCAGGCCACGCCGGAACAGCAAAAGCGTCTGCAGGACGAGTTCAAGACCTTGCTCGTGCGCACCTATTCCGGCGCGCTCGCACAAGTACGTGACCAGACGGTCGAACTCAAGCCGATGCGCAGTGCGCCCGACGCCAAAGATGTGGTCGTGAAAACCGAGATCCGCGGCAGTGGCGATCCGGTGCAACTCGATTACCGGCTCGAGCAGACGGCAGCCGGCTGGAAGATCTACGACGTGAGCGTGCTCGGCGTCTGGTTGGTCGAGAACTACCGCAACAGCTTTGCCCAGGAGATCAGCGCCAGCGGCATCGACGGCCTGATCAGCAAGCTGGCCGAGCGCAACAAGGCCGCTGGCGCGACCAAGGGCTGACGCGATGCTGCTGCTGCCGGCCAGCGTCACCGCGCGAGAGGCGAACGACACGCGTCGCCTGCTCACGCAGGCGATCAAGAGCGAGTCCGAAGGGGCGGTGGTGGTCGACGCGTCGAACCTGCAGCAGTTCGATTCGTCGGCGCTCGCGGTGCTGCTCGAGTGCCAGCGTGCTGCCGACGCCTGGGGCAAGCCATTCGAGTTGCGCAACGCATCGCCAAAGCTGGCGGCGCTGGCCAAGCTCTACGGCGTCGACGTGCTGCTGATGCCGGGTGCAGCCAACCCGGCCGCGATCAACGCGCCGCGCAGCTGACCCGCGGGGCCCGGCGCTGCCGGGCTACAACGTGCCGTACGAGTGCAGTCCCGACAGAAACATGTTGACGCCAAGGAAGGCGAAGCTCGTGACCACGAGCCCGGTGAGCGCCCACCAGGCCGAGACGCTGCCACGCAGGCCCTTCATCAGCCGCATGTGCAGCCAGGCGGCGTAGTTCAGCCAGACGATCAGGGCCCACGTTTCCTTCGGGTCCCAGCTCCAGTAGCCGCCCCAGGCTTCGGCCGCCCAGAACGCGCCGAGGATGGTCGCGATCGTGAAGAACGCGAAACCGACCGCGATCGACTTGTACATCAGGTCGTCGGAGATCTCGGCGCTCGGCGTGCGTGCATTGATCCAGCGCCGCGACAGGATCGCGAACGCGAAGAACGCCATCGTGCCGCCGACCATGCGACCGGCCTTCGCCACTGAAGCCATGTCGTTGGGCGACAGGCCGCCGAACAGCGCGAAGCCGACCAACGGAACAGCGATCACCAGCGCAGGAACGCCGAGCAGGCCGGCCCACAGCGCGCGCGTCGATGAATTCTTCAGCAGGTACGCCAGCGCCACCATTGCCGACAGCGAAAAGCTCCCGTAGCCGATGAAGTTGGCCGGCACATGCAGCTTCATCCACCAGCTTTGAAGCGCGGGCACCAGCGGCTGGATCTCGCTCGCGTCGCGGGCGACCGTGTACCAGATCAGGAAGCCCACCGCCGCGCTGACCACCAACATCACGAACGCGCCCAGCGACTTGGTGCGGTAGTGCTGCTCGTAGTACAGATAGAACAGCGTCGTCAGCCAGCAGAACAGCACGAACACTTCGTAAAGGTTGCTGACCGGAATGTGGCCGATGTCGGGCCCGATCTGGTGGCTCTCGAACCAGCGCACCATCGTGCCGGTGAGCGCCATGAACACCGCGAACCAGGCCAGGCCCGAGCCGATGCGCACCGCGGCGTTGTCCTCGGTCTTGGCCGCAAAGCCGAGCCAGTAGAACGCGGTGCTCATGAAGAACAGCACGCACATCCACATGATCGCGCTCTGGCTCGACAGCAGGTACTTCAGCAAGAACACATGGTCGGCCTGGGCGAGATCGGCGCCGAAGCTGCCCATCTTGCGGTCGTACAGGTTGATCGCCAGCAGGGTGGCGGCGGTCACGCCCAGCATCAGCAGGCGCAGCGGGCCCCAGAACCAGCCGAGAAGCACCACGACCGGCATCGCGCCAGCCAGGATCAATTTCTCGTAGTAGTTCATCGACGCGCCGTACTGCGAGAGCGCGAAGACGCCGCCGCCGAGCACGAGCGCGGCGAAAAGCCAGTCAAACGGCGAGCGGCCCGAGAAGAATCCAAGCGGCCCGGACGGGCGACCCAGACTCATCGGCTGCAGCGTGGTGGTGTTCATGGTGAGCCTTTCAGGATCGAGCGTTTCAGTTGCTCGAATTCTGCGTCGGCGTCGAGCGTGCGCCGGGTGGTGGACATGGCCACGGTGATTCTGGTGCCCCCGCCGGTAGGAGCGGCTTCCGAGGGTGCGACCCATACCCACAGGCGCCGTTCCCGAATGTAGAGCATCGCGAACACGCCGATGATCAGCAACACGGCGCCGATGTAGACCAGCGTCTTTCCAGGTGCGCGGGCGACCTGGAACACGCTGGCCTGGACCTGCTTGAACCCGGTCAGCTCGAACAGCACCGGCGCCGGATAGAAGAAGCTGTCGGACAGGGACAGCACCGACTGCGTCATGAACGCCTGGGTCTTCTGATCGGCCGGGAGCGGTTGCAGACCGGCGTTCTCGCGCGTCAGGTTCAACAACTGGAACAGGCTGCCGTTCAGGATGCGAAGCAGCACGTCGGAGATGCGCGAACGCTCGGCTTCGGGAACGCTGTTCTCGATGAAGTCGGAGATCGCCTGCAGCCCGGCCAGCGGCGGGCCGTCGTTTGCCTTGCTCTTGGCTCCCGCCGCCTCGGCGCCGGCAAACAGTGCCAGCGTGCGCAGCGCCGTGGTCGAGAGCTGCGAGGCCATCTCGGGTTTGTCGGGCGGGGTCGCCAAGGCGACGTAGCGCGCTGCCGCCTTCGCGCGCAACGCCGGATCGAGCAGTGCTTCGCGCAGGCGCATCCAGCCGTCGATGCTGTCGCTGTCGTCGGCCGGGATGCGCATGTAGCGCATCTCCTGGTCGGGCTTGTCGCGCGCGCCGGCCAGAAACACGCGCTGGCCGTCGAGATCGACCGGCAGCATGTAGTTGTTGAACTCGCGCGCCTGGCCCGAAGCGTCGCGCAGCTTGTAGCTGACCGACGGGCCGACGTTGTGCAGGACCTTCTTGGTGTTCGTCTTGGCACCCGACCCCAGGTGGTCGCCCACCGCGCCTTCGAAGGCCGTGACCAAATTGACCTTGCGCACATCGGTGGCGCCAGTGTTGCCCGACAGGTTCTCGACATTGATGACGCGCAGGCCGCTGAACTCGAGCGTCAGCTTGGTGTCCCCGCTGGAGATCTGGGTGCTGTCGCCGACCACGCCATCGACCTCGAAGGGTTTGCCGCTCGCGCCCATCGGCAGGCCGCGCAGCTTGAGCGAAGAGCCGCCGTCGTCGAAGCTGCTCTGGTAGATCGCCACGCCGCGGTGGAACGCAGGCTCGTTGACCTTCACGAGCGCCGGTGTCGACTCGCCGGTGTCGTGGTCGTGGATCACGATCTGGCTGGCGAACAGCTTGGGCATGCCGGTGTCGTAATACTCGACGATGAACTTCTTCAATTCCACGTCGAACGGCAGGTCCTGCAGCACCACGCCGTTCTGCATGTTGATCACTGCAGTGCCCGAGCGCGAGCCCTCGGGCACCAGCAGGTTGGCGCGGAAGGTCGGGGTGTCGGGCCCGAGCCGGTACCGGGCCGGCACGTCTTTCATCAGGCCGCCGCCGGTGTACGTGTGCTTGCCCTGCAAAAGCATCTGGGCTCGCACGATCAGGTCACCGTCGAGCAGCCCGCCAAGACAGACGAGCACGATCGCCGAATGTGCGGCGATGTAGCCGAGCTTGTTGGCCGCGCCGCGGCGCGCCGCGATCATCGTGCCGTTCGAGCGCACCTGCACCTTGGCCTTCCAGCCGCCGTGCACGAGCAACGCGCCAACACGTTCGAGGGCGTGCTGCGGCGTCTCGGCCAGTGCGCCCTGTCCCTTGTGGTGGAACGACGCCAAGGCTTGTTCGCGCACCCCTTCCTTGTAGGTGCGCAGGTCGGTGATGATCTTGGGCACATTGCGCACGATGCACAGGCTGGTCGAGATCACCAGGAAGGTCAGGATGAGCAGAAACCACCAGACGCTGTAGACCGAGAACAATCCGACCTTGGCGAAGAACTCGGCCCAGAACGGTCCGAACTGGTTGACGTAGTTGCTGAAGGGCTCGTGCTGCTTGACGACAGTGCCGATCACCGAGGCAATGCAGATCACCGTGAGCAGCGAGATCGAGAAGCGCATCGACGACACCAGCTCGACCCCATCGCGCACCCAGCGGGAACGGGCACGTACTTCGATGCCGGTGGTGGAGGTGGCGGTCATGATCGGATTATCGAGGGATCGCAGGCCAAGACGAGAAAGGGCCGGTGCAAGGCCGGCCCTTTCGCTGGGGAAACGCTGCGGCAGGTTCAGTACAGCCCGGTGATGTAGTCGGCGACGGCCTTGATCTCGCGGTCATTCAACTTGGCCGCCACTCCCATCATTGGCACGCTGTTCTTGCGTGCACCGCTGCGGAAGGCGACGAGTTGCGCCTCGGTGTACTCGGCATGTTGGCCCGCCAGGCGCGGGTACTGCGAAGGGATGCCGGCGCCGTCCGGGCTGTGGCAACCGGCACAGGCCGGAATGTTGCGGTCGGCGATGCCGCCGCGGAAGATCTTCTCGCCCAGTGCGACCAGGTCCTTGTGCTTCGCGAAGCCCGGCTTGGCCTGCTTGCTGGCGTAGAACGCGGCGACGTTCTTCATGTCGTCGGGGCTGAGCGCAGCCACCATGCCGGTCATGATCGCATTCGCACGCAGGCCCGACTTGAACTCCGTCAGCTGCTTGACCAGGTATTCGGGGTGCTGGCCCTGCAGGATGGGGTAGGCCGGGCTGCCGCGCGAACCATCGCTCGTGTGGCAGGCCGCGCAGACCTGGGCGGTGGCCTGGCCCTTGGCGAGGTCGGGCGCGGCCGGGGGCTTGGCTTCCTGCGCAACGGCCACGCAGGCCGACGCGGCGAGCAGCAGACCGACACCGATAGTGACAAGCGCGGGGGTGACAACGGAGGCAACAGACTTCATGGCGTGCAGCAGTTTCTTGTGCAAAACCCGGTAATTTTACAATGACGGCTTTGGGCGACTCCAGATGGCCGAGCAAATCAATTCCAGACCGGCACAGATCGCCGCGTCAGCCAAACAGCCCGACCCGGCGGCCGACGCCGAAAAGCGCGCGCTCGGCTGGACCCACACCGCGCGGTTTCGCACCACCGCCAGCCAGCTCGACCAGTTGCCTCAGACCGAACTGCCCGAGATTGCCTTCGTCGGCCGTTCCAACGCCGGCAAGTCGACCGCGATCAATACGCTGACGCAGCAAAAGCGCCTGGCGTTCGCTTCGAAGACGCCCGGGCGCACCCAGCACATCAACCTGTTCGACCTCGGTCCCAAGATGGTGCCCGATGCACTCTTCGCCGACCTGCCGGGCTATGGCTATGCGGCGGTGGCGCGCGGCGCCAAGCTGCGCTGGCAGAAGGTCATGGCCGACTACCTCGACGTGCGCCGCAGCCTCGTCGGCGTGGTGTTGATGATCGATTCGCGCCTGGGCTTCACCGACCTCGACCGCCAGCTGATGAGCTTCGTCGCGCCGCGTGTGGGCAATGGCGCGGTCAAGTTGCTGGTGCTGCTGACCAAGTCCGACAAGCTCAGTCGCAGTGAGGCCGCCGTGGCGCTCTCGGCCGCGCAGGCGGTGCTCGGCGAGTTCGCGACGATGGAAGCCGATGTGGCGGTGACCTTGTTCTCGGCGCTGAAGAAGGTCGGCATTGGCGACGCTGCGAAGGTGCTGCACGGCTGGGTCCATCCCTGATGTCTCGCCGGTGACGGCAGGGGCAACGCGGCGGATCGATACTTCGCCGGCGCCGACCGCCAGGGAGCTTGCGATGATCGAGACCTTCGAAGCCGTGCTGCCTCACGGCGTCACCTTGAGTTGCCGTGCCACCGGCCGAGCCGGTGCGCCGGTGCTGCTGTTCCTGCACGGATTTCCGGAAGCCGCATTCGTCTGGGACGAACTGCTCGAACACTTCGGCAGCCGCTACCGCTGCGTCGCACCGAATCTGCGCGGGTTCGGGCCTTCTTCGGCACCGGCCGAGGTCGAGGCCTATCGCGTCAAGCACCTGGCGACCGACCTCGAGGCGTTGATTCATCGGCTCGGCGGCGGCCCGCTGGCGGCGCTGGTGGCGCACGACTGGGGCGGCGCAGTCGCATGGACCTTCGCGGCATTGCACCCCGAAATGCTGCAGCGCCTGGTCATCATCAACTCACCGCACCCGGCGACCTTCCTGCGCGAGTTGCAGCACAGCGCGCCGCAGCAGGCGGCCAGCGCGTACATGAATTTCCTGTGCCGACCCGATGCCGAGCGCTTGCTGGCCGAGAACGACTACGCGCGACTGTGGGCGCTGTTCACCAACATGGGCGCACTCGATTCGAAACGTGTGGGCGGTGGCTGGCTGACCGACCGCGTGCGCGATCAATACCGCGCGATCTGGCGCTATGGCCTGACCGGCGGCTGCAACTACTACCGCGCCTCGCCGCTGCGACCGCCCACCGCGCCGGACTCGGCGGTCATGACGATCGCGTTCAGCCCCGAGTACGTCACCGTGAACGTGCCCACGCTGGTGATTTGGGCCGAAGACGACCTCGCGTTGCCGCTGCCGTTGATCGACGGACTGGCTGAGTTCGTGCCTGCGATGCGGCTGGTGCGCGTGCCCGGAGCCACGCACTGGATCGTTCACGAGCGGCCGCAGTTCGTCGCCGCCGAGATCGAGCGCCACCTCGCGGCTTAGCCCGGCCGCACCAGTTCGCGCGCCAAGCTGTCCAGCGCGCGTTGCAGCAGCGGGCTGGTTTCCAGCGGCTGTACCAGGCCGGCCGAATTCAGACGTTCCAGCGCCCGGTGCGTGACCGAATGGGTGCGCGCCGCGGTGTCGCCGCCAAACAGGAAGAACAGGCCCAGATCGCTGCGCCACAGCAGTTGCACGTTCGACCATCGTCCTTGCAGGAACAGGCGCAGCCGGTCGCCCGGGCGCAGTGCTTCGATGCGTTTCGCGGGTTCGGCGGCCGAACCGCCGCTGGGCAGCACATCGGCGGGCACCGTCTCCATCGACGCCAGGTCGATCACCGAATCGGTGAAGCCGCCATGGCCGGTCGCGGCCGGCAACACCTCATTGCGCATGCGTTGCACGATCTGCTCGGGCGTGAGTGTGGCGGCTTCACCTCGGCCGGGCCGCAAGGCCTCGGTGTGGATCGCCATCAACTCGTCGAGCATGCCGGCCTGCTCGGCCGCGGGCAATCCGATCTGCTCCATGCCGGCGCGCAGGCGTTGCAGCATGCTCGGCAGCAGGGTGACCAGCCGCTGGCGGCTTTGCGGGTGGTCGGGCAATTGAACGCTCCACAACAACTCGTCGACGAGCTTGATGTAGCCGCGCGTGGTCGGTGCATCGTCGCCGTCGCGCAGCATCGCGTCGGCCAGCACCTTGGCCCACGCGCCGGTCATGAAACGCCGCACCGTCGGCGTGGTGCGTACCGGCACCATCTGGTCGACGATGCGCTGGGCCAGCCGCTGCTCGAGCACCTCGCGGCGTTCGGCCGATTGCAGCGTCTGCACCGCGCGTTGCGCGGCGTGCAACTGCGCCTGCCACTGGTCGGCCATGAAGGCGTCGAGTTGCGTCAGCGCGCGGCGGTAGAGCGACGCATCGGGTTCGGCGGTGTGACCGAGCTGTTCGATCAGCGTCTGGCAGAACGCCAGCAGCGCCACGGTGCGCGGATCACCGGCCAGCGGGTGGCCGGTGCCGGCTGCGCCGATGCGGTTGATCAGCCGCCATGCGGGATGGTCGGTCGAGCCGCACATCTCGGGGTCGAACAGCGCCATGCGCAGTGCCGCACCCTGCAGGCGCGCGAGCAGCGCGAGGAAAGGCGCAGGCACCTGCGGGTCGGCGGCCATGGCGTCGAACACGCGGTTCAGCAACTCGGTGGTCTGGCGTTCGAGCGGCGACGCCTGGCTGGCCGCGGGGGTGGCGGCAGATGCAGGTGCAGGTGCGATTGGCACCGGTACTGCGGGCGTACCGGTGGCCGGCGTGGCGTCGCCATGCTCGCCCACCGTGATCCAGGGCCGGCCAGCCGGCATGCTGGCCAACAGGCTTGCCAGCACATCGGGCGGATCGGCAGCGGCAGGAGCCTCCTTGCGCGGGCTCACGGCACCCGGCGCGAGCAACACCGTTCTATAGATGCCCGGCTCCACGCCCTGTGATTCAAGTCGCGTGCAGGCCGCTGCCCAGGCGTTCTTCAGCAGCCCGGCGGCGACGCCGGCCGACACCCGCAGCAGCGTGGTGCGGTGCGCCTGCACCGGGCTCACGACACACGCCGCCTGCCACAGCGCGGTGGCCACCACGAGCGGGCGAAACGGATTGGATTGCGCACTCACGTGGGTCTGCCCGACGAGTGTCGAAGTGAAGGTCTGCAGCTCGCGCAGTTCCCATTCGGCGGTGGTGTCGATCAGCTGCATCGCGCGCGAGATTTCGATGTCGATCTCGACGCGCGACTCGTCCATCAATTCGAGTCCGCTGCCCGCACCGGCCGCGCCGCCGGGCAGCCCATCAGCCGAGTCGTCGAGCGCCTGTTGCACTCCGAGGTGCATGGCCTGCACGAACGCGTGTTGGAACGCCGCGCCATGAACCTGCAACGCCTGCGCGATGGTCGATTGCTGAGCGCGTTCGGCCGCGGCGAGCGGGCTGTCCTTGGCGTCACCGAGCAGCCGCAGCGTCCCGGCGACCGTGCGCTCGATGAGTGCCGGCGCCCGCGCCAACTCATCGTCGACGAACCGCTGTAGCACTGGAGCGATCGGCATCAAGACACCCCAACAAGCCCTTAGGATGCAGATTATCCCGCCGTCGATCCGACCGCGGCGACAGCCTCGGGCAAACGCCAAGACCGCCGCCGAAATGAAAAAGGGGCCACCGTCGGTGACCCCTCTTGAAGTGCCCGGACGCCGGATCGGCAACCGCTCGCGGTTGCCTTTCAGACGGCGCCGGCGTGGATCACATGTCCATACCGCCCATGCCGCCCATGCCACCCATGCCGCCGGGCATGCCGCCACCGGCGCCCGACTCTTCCTTCGGCGCTTCGGAGATCATGCACTCGGTCGTGAGCATCAGCGCGGCCACCGAAGCGGCGTTCTGCAGCGCCGTGCGCGTCACCTTGGTCGGGTCGAGGATGCCCATCTCGATCATGTCGCCGTACTGGCCGTTCTGGGCGTTGTAGCCGTAGTTGCCCTTGCCGGCCAGCACCGCATTGACGACCACGCTCGGCTCGTCGCCGGCGTTCTGGACAATGATGCGGATCGGCTCTTCGATGGCGCGCAGGATCAGCTTGATACCGGCTTCCTGGTCGGCGTTGTCGCCCTTGATGACGCCGGCCGACTGCTTGGCGCGCAGCAAGGCCACGCCACCACCGGCGACGATGCCTTCTTCGACGGCGGCACGGGTTGCGTGCAGCGCGTCTTCGACACGGGCCTTCTTCTCCTTCATCTCGACTTCGGTGGCGGCACCGACCTTGATCAGCGCCACGCCGCCGGCCAGCTTGGCCACGCGTTCCTGGAGCTTTTCCTTGTCGTAGTCGCTGGTGGCCTCTTCGATCTGCACGCGCACTTGCTTGACGCGCGCCTCGATGTCGGCCGCAGCGCCGCTGCCGTCGATGATGGTGGTGTTTTCCTTGCCCACTTCGACGCGCTTGGCCTGGCCCAGGTCGGCCAGCGTGACCTTCTCGAGCGTCAGGCCGACTTCTTCGGCGATGACCTTGCCGCCGGTCAGGATCGCGATGTCTTCAAGCATGGCCTTGCGGCGGTCGCCGAAGCCCGGCGCCTTCACGGCCACCACCTTCAGGATGCCGCGGATCGTGTTCACGACCAATGTGGCCAGGGCTTCGCCTTCGACTTCTTCGGCGATGATCAACAGCGGACGGCCCGACTTGGCCACCTGCTCCAGCGTGGGCAGCAGGTCGCGGATGTTGCTGATCTTCTTGTCGAACAGCAGCACGAACGGGTTGTCCAGAACGGCGGTCTGCTTTTCCGGGTTGTTGATGAAGTAGGGCGACAGGTAGCCGCGGTCGAACTGCATGCCCTCGACGACTTCGAGCTCGCTGTTCAGGCTCTTGCCGTCTTCGACGGTGATCACGCCTTCCTTGCCGACCTTGTCCATCGCGTCGGCGATGATCTTGCCGACTTCATCGTCGCTGTTGGCCGAGATCGTGCCGACCTGCGCGATTTCCTTGCTGGTGGTGGTGGGCTTGCTCTGCTTCTTGAGCTGCTCGACCAAGGCGTGCACGGCCTTGTCGATGCCGCGCTTGAGGTCCATCGGGTTCATGCCCGCGGCCACGTACTTCATGCCTTCGCGAACGATGGCCTGGGCCAGCACCGTGGCGGTGGTGGTGCCGTCACCGGCGATGTCGGAGGTCTTGGAAGCGACTTCCTTGACCATCTGAGCGCCCATGTTCTGGAGCTTGTCCTTCAGCTCGATTTCCTTGGCCACGGACACACCGTCCTTGGTCACGGTCGGGCCGCCGAACGAGCGCTCGAGCACCACGTTGCGGCCCTTCGGGCCGAGGGTCACCTTGACCGCGTTGGCCAGGATGTTCACACCCTCGACCATGCGCGCGCGGGCTTCGCCGCCGAAAATCACGTCTTTTGCTGCCATGTCAATTTCTCCGGAATCTTGCGGGGTTCAGTTCTTGGGTCGAAAGGATTACTTCTCGACAACCGCGAACAGGTCGTCTTCCTTCATCACCAGCAGTTCTTCGCCATCGACCTTGACGGTCTGGCCGCTGTACTTGCCGAACAGGACGCGGTCGCCGACCTTGATGTTCAGGACAACGAAGTCGCCCTTTTCATTGCGCTTGCCGGGGCCCACCGCCAGCACTTCACCCTGGTCGGGCTTTTCGGCGGCGTTGTCGGGAATCACGATGCCCGAGGCGGTCTTGGTTTCTTGTTCCAGGCGCTTGACGATCACGCGATCGTGCAACGGACGAAGTTTCATAGCATCTCCTTGAGGAATCGGAACGATAGTTCTCGGGGGACATAGGCAAAGTGTGCGCTCATCCACTTGGATCGGAAGCGCAGGCCGAAGCCGATGTTCATTTGTTAGCACTCAACAACTGTGAGTGCTAGCAGGTCAGATTATAGGGTTGGAGTGTGATCTTTCAAGAGCCCGACATAGACTCCCGACGACATCGGCGCACCGGACGATTCCCCATGACGACACAACGCACGCAGGTCGCGATCATCGGCGCCGGCCCCTCGGGACTGCTGCTCGGACAGTTGCTGCACAAGGCCGGCATCGACAACATCGTGCTGGAGCGCCAGACCGGCGCCTACGTGCTCGGCCGCATTCGTGCCGGTGTGTTGGAACAAACCACCTGCGCGCTGCTCGACGAGGCCGGCGTTGGCGAGCGCATGCACGCCGAAGGCTTGGTGCACGGCGGCTACGAACTCTGCTTCGGCGGCGCACGCCACCGCATCGACCTGCATGGCCTGACCGGTGGCAAGCGCGTCACCGTCTACGGCCAAACGGAGGTGACGCGCGACCTGATGGCGGCGCGCGCGAGCGCAGGCCTGACGACCGTTTACGGCGCCAAGGACGTCGCCCTGCACGACTTCGACGGCGCCGCGCCCAGCGTCACCTACACCTTGAACGGCGAGCCGCATTCGGTGGTCTGCGACTTCATTGCCGGCTGCGACGGTTACCACGGTGTCAGCCGTGCGAGCGTGCCGCCCAAGGCACTGAGCATCTACGAAAAGGTGTATCAGTTCGGCTGGCTCGGCGTGCTGGCCGACACGCCGCCGGTTTCACACGAGCTGATCTACTCGAATCACGAGCGCGGTTTCGCACTGTGTTCGATGCGCTCGGCCACCCGGACCCGCTACTACGTGCAGTGCCCGCTCCACGACAAGGTCGAGCAATGGAGCGACGCGGCGTTCTGGGACGAACTGCGCCGCCGCCTCGACCCGCAAGCCGCCGAGTCGCTCGTCACCGGCCCGTCGATCGAGAAGAGCATCGCGCCTCTGCGCAGCTTTGTCGCCGAGCCGATGCGCTTCGGCAGCCTGTTCCTGGCCGGTGACGCCGCGCACATCGTGCCGCCGACCGGCGCGAAGGGCCTGAACCTCGCGGCGGCGGACGTGCGCTTTCTGTCGCGCGCGCTCATCGAGTACTACGGCGAACGCAGCCGCGCCGGCATCGACCACTATTCCGAAAAGTGCCTGCGCCGCATCTGGAAGGCCGAGCGTTTCTCGTGGTGGTTCACAGGACTGACGCACAAGTTCCCCGAGACTGGCGCGATCGGGCAGAAGTTGCAGCGGGCCGAACTCGACTACCTGGTGAGTTCGCGCGCAGCGTCGACCGCGATGGCCGAGAACTACGTCGGCCTGCCGTTCGAAGCCTGACCCGAGTCATCCAAACCGGGCTGGCCGACACCCCAAAGCGAGTTCGCATGACCACGACTCCCCGCAAGCGAAAGATGGCTTCGAGTGCATCGACGCGCGTGGCCCCCAGGGCGGCCCCGGCAGTCGCGGTGAAGGCGTCAGCTGTCAAGGACCGCGGCCTGTTGCCGCTTGCGCGCGACCTGCGATCCTGGACCGACTTCGTGCTCGGCATCGCCAACACGGCGGCCGATCTGTCGTTTCGTGCCGCCGCGGCGCGCCTGACCAAGACGTCGCACAAGGCTGCCGCCGAGAAGGCCGGCGTACTGTTCCGCGACCTGCGCGTCGGCGCGGGCCTGACGCTGCAAGACATCGGCCGCGCCATCGACCTCAAGGATGTGTCGCTGCTCGAGCAGGTCGAGGGCGGCAAAGTCGGCTTGCCGTTCGAGATCATCCTGCGTCTGGCGGGCGTGCTCGGCCGCAACGACCCGATCCCCGTCGCGCTGAAGCTCACGCGCACCTACAACCCGAAGCTGTGGGCTACGCTCGAGAGCGTGGGCGTGGGCAAACTCGCGGTGCAGGCCGGCCGCGAGCGCGAGTTCGCCAACCTCTACCGGGCCAGCGACGCGGCCCGCCAGCTTTCGGACCAGGAGTTCGCCGCGGCGCTGGATTTCGTCCGGGCGTCGTTCGAGGCGGCATTGGTATTTCGCCGCGAGACCGGTCGAACCGCCGACACGTCGGGTGATGCGGCGCCGGGCCTCAAGAGGCCCGCCGCCAAGTGATGCACCGGTTGTTGGCGGGCATCGCACGGTCTTCCCGCAGTACCAGTCCGGCCGCCCGAGCGAGTGCCTCCACCTTTTCGAAATCGCGGATACCGCGATGCGGTTGCTCGGCTCGCAACGAGGCGTCGAACGCTGCGTTGCTGGCGCTGGTGAATTTGCCACCGTAGTTGAACGGGCCGTAAACCGTGAGCAGCGCGTGCGGGGCCATCAGGCCGTGAAGCAGCGCGAACAGACGTTGCACCTCGAACCAACTCATGATGTGCAGCGTGTTGGCCGTGAAGACCGCGTCGAACGGGCCCTGCGGTGGCGCGCCGTTGATGTCGAAGGCCAGTGGCGGCGGCGTGTTGGGCAGCCCTGCTTCGGCGAGCCACAGGCCGATGCCTGCGTGGTGCGCTGGCACATCCGAGGTCTGCCAGACCAGATGCGGCAGCGCTGCCGCGAAATGCACCGCGTGCTGGCCGGTGCCGCTGCCGATTTCCAGCACATGGCGGCGGTCGGCAAAGTGAACTCTCAAGACATCGAGGATCACATCCTGGTTGCGTACGCAGGCCGGCGAGCAGGGCTTGTCCATCGCGTCGATTCTGACGCGTGACGCACACGCGTGCCGCGCTCGGGCGAGAACACCCGCCGCACGCCGAGTCGGTACAGTGTTGCCCATGACCAGACCTCTCATCGCCCTCGACGCCGACGGCGTGCTGCTCGACTTCCACCTCGGCTACGCCCACGCGTGGCACCGCGCCTTCGGCCAGGCACCCGCCGAGCGCGATCCGCTTGCCTACTGGCCGATGGACCGCTGGCACGTCGAGCGTCTCGATCCCGAGCGTCGAGCGTTGTTCAGGGCCGCATTTGACGACCACTTCTGGTCCACGATGCCCGCGATCACCGGTGCGCTCGAGGCCTGTCATCGATTGCAGCAGGCGGGCTACGACCTGGTGTGCGTGTCGGCCCTCGATGCGCAATTCGAGGCGGCGCGCCTGCGCAATCTGCGCAACCTGGGGTTCCCGATCGAACGCGTGATCGCCACCGGCAACGCCGAAGGCACGCGCAGCCCGAAGGCGGATGCGATCGAACAACTGCAGCCGGTCGCCTTCGTCGACGACTACGTCCCGTACCTGCGCGGCGTGCCTGCCCACGTGCACACGGCGCTGGTGCTGCGTGCCCCCAATGGCAGCCCCAACGTCGGGGCCGACATGGCGTTGGCGAAGTCCTTGCATCCCGATCTCGAGGCCTTCGCAACGCACTGGCTGGCGCGTTGAAGCGGCCGCGTCAGCCGCATCAGTGCGGCTGCGTATCGCCGCGGTCGGTGTCGAGATCGATGTCGGGTGGCGGTAAGTCGGCATCGACCGGGACGCTGTAACCCTCGCTGGCCCAGGCACCGAAGTCGTTGTTCTTGCAGCGCGCGCTGCAGAACGGGCGGTGGACGTTCTCGAGTGCGTAGACACTCGGGCCGCCGCAGCCGGGGCAGCGCACGATGCGCGCACCGTTGGACGCCTGGCTCATGAACAAAGCGTCAGTTCGAAGCTGGCGTCGGCCTGGCTCGGTTTGAGCCGGCCTTCACTGTCCTGACGCATCAGCCGCACCGACACCATCAGCCTGTGGCCGCTGATCTCGGGCACGATGTCGTCGGCGGCGTCGAGCCGCACGCGCATCAACTGGTAGACGCGACCCTGCGGCAGGCTTTGCTGGTACTGGCCAGCCTGGGCGACCACCTTGTGCGGCACGCCGGAGTCGCGCAGCAGACCGAGCAGCACTTGCAGCGCTTGCGCGAGCGGCATCAACGACGCGACCCACTGCAGCAGATCGGCGCGCCGGCGCGGCGCTGCGAACTGCTGCCAGGCGTAGTACGCCGGCAGGTCGAATTCACAGGTACCACCGGGGATGCTGATGCGGCTGCGGATGCTCATCAGCCACTCGTTGCTGGTCAGCGAAGCACCGGCCTTGCCTTGCAGCTGGTTCAGGCGATCGAAGGCGTGGTCGATCCTGGACGTGACCTCGTCGAGCGCCGCTTCGGAGATCGACGGGTTGCCGCGGTAGCCGTTGAACTGCTGCTTGTGCTTGTCCAGTTCCTTCAGCACGTCGGACTTCAGGTCGGCGCGCGAGGCCACGTCCATGATCTCGAACAGCGTGGCCAGCGCGAAATGGTGGTCGACCGCGGTGTCGCGCGCGATCAGCTGGCCGAGCCGGTCGAACAGGTGCTCGAGGCGCAGCATCGTGCGGATGCTTTCGTTGAACGGGTATTCGTAAAGGATCACGGTGCGCGGGTCGGTACAGGCGAAGCGGGCCTGACGAGGCGCGATTGTTCCACACGCAGCCTGCGTCAGCGGCCCAGGTCTCGATCGGCGCGCCGAAGCCAGCGGCGCCACAGCGACGCCACCTCATCGACCAGCGCCTGCGCGGTGACGCCGTCGTTGTAGATGACCGCGTCAGCGCAGGCCCGACGTCGATCGCGCGAGGCCTGCTGGTCGATCACGGCGCGCACCGCCTGCGGCGTCCAGCCGGAGCGTGCCACCACGCGTTCGATCTGCGTGGCCTCGCGACAATCGACCACCAACACCTTGTCGACCCGGGCGCGCCAGCGGCCGGACTCGACCAGCAGCGGCACGTCGAACACCACGGCCGGGCCGACCGCGGCGCACGCCTGACGCTCGGTTTCGATTCCGATCAGCGGGTGCAGGATGGTTTCGAGCCGCCGCCGGGCCGCGGGCTCGGAAAACACACGGTTGCGCAGGCGCTCGCGATCCAGTGCGCCGCTGGCGTCGATGAACCCGGCGCCGAACGCGGCCGCGATCGCGCCGATGGCCGCGCCGCCAGGCAAAGTGAGTTGTCGCGCAATCAGGTCGGTGTCGACCACCGTGGCGCCGCGTCGCGCGAGCAGCGCCGCGACGGTGCTCTTGCCGCTGCCGATGCCGCCGGTCAAGCCGATCCGCAAGCGCGGCGCATTCAGGCGCTGGGCATCCACAACCGCGTCAGCTGCTCGCCGAAGAACAGCGCGGCGATGCCGCCGCCGGCGAGGTACGGGCCAAACGGAATCGGCACGTCGCGGTCGTGACGGCGAAACACGATCAAGCCGATGCCCACCATCGCACCGACCGCCGATGCCAGCAGGATGATCGACGGGATCAGCTGCCAGCCCATCCACGCACCGAGCGCGGCAAGCAGCTTGAAGTCGCCGGCGCCCATGCCCTCCTTGCCGCGGATCAGGCGGTAGGCGTGGAACACGAACCACAGCGACAGGTAGCCGACCACGGCGCCACCCACCGACGCGCCGAGCGTGACGGGAATCCAGCCCAGTGCGGCCGCGACGATGCCGGCCCACATCAGTGGCAAGGTCAGGTCGTCGGGCAGGAACTGGGTGTCGAGGTCGATGAACGCGAGTGCGATCAGCGTGGCCACCAAGCCGCACCACAGCAGCACCGTTGGGTGGGCGCCGAATCGCCAGCCGATCACTGCGAACAGCAATGCCGTGAGCACCTCGATGGCGGGGTAGCGCAGTGAGATCGGCGTGTTGCAGGCCGAACACTTGCCGCGCAGCCGCAGGTAGCTGACCAGCGGGATGTTCTCGTACCAGCGGATCGGGTGGCCGCAAGCCGGGCAACGCGAGCGGGGCGTCGACAGCGTGACCAGCTTCGGCGGGTCGATCGTCACGCCGAGCAGTTCGGCGCTTTCGATGCGCCAGCCGCGCTCCATCATCAGCGGCAGGCGATGAATCACCACGTTCAGGAAGCTGCCGATGCACAGGCCCAGCAGGGCCAGCACGACGGGCGACAGCAAGACTTCGACGAGCTGCGGGTCCATCGGCGCCTCAGGTGGCGCTGGGCCGCAGCGGCCCACCGATGGGCGCTGGTGCGGTCCGCCGCGGCGGGAGGCGGCACCGATGCGACGCGAAGGACCGCATTCGTCAGACGACCTGGCCGAGCTTGAAGATCGGCAGGTACATCGAGATCACGATGCCGCCGATCAGAACGCCCAGGATGACGATGATGAACGGCTCCATCAGGCTCGACAAGCCCTTCACCGCCTCGTCGACCTCGTCTTCATAGAACTCGGCCGCCTTGCCGAGCATCGCGTCGAGCGAGCCCGACTCTTCGCCGATCGCGCACATCTGCACCACCATCGTCGGGAACACCCCGGTGGTCTGCATGGCGGTGGTCAGCGCCGAGCCGGTCGAGACGTCTTTCTGGATCTGTTCGGTCGCTTCCTGGAAGACCGCGTTGCCCGAAGCACCGCCAACGGAATCGAGTGCCTCGACCAGCGGCACGCCGGCGGCGAACATGGTCGACAGCGTGCGTGTCCAGCGCGCGATCGACGACTTGTTGACCAGGTCGCCGAAAACGGGAACGCGCAGCAGCAACCGGTCCATGAACTTCTGCATCTTCACCGAGCGCTTCCACGACTGCAGGAAGAAGTAAGTGCCGCCACCGAGGATGCCGAAGATCAGGTACCAGTACCCGACGAAGAATTTCGACATCGCGATCACCACCAGCGTGGGTGCGGGCAGGTCGGCGCCGAAGGACTTGAACACGTCCTCGAACGCCGGGATCACGAAGATCATGATGACCGCGAGCACGATGAACGCCACCACCATCACGGCCACCGGATAGATCAATGCCGACTTGATCTTGTTCTTGATCGCCATCGTCTTTTCCTGGTAGATCGCCAGGCGGTCGAGCAGTGCCTCCAGGATGCCGCCAGCCTCGCCGGCTTCGACCAGATTGCAATACAGCGCGTCGAAGTGCAGCGGGTGCTTGCGGAAGGCCGACGAAAGGCTCGTGCCGGTTTCGACGTCGGAGCGGATGTCGGTCAGCAGGCGCGTCATCTTCGGGTTGGTGCTGCCGCGTGCGACGATGTCGAACGACTGGATCAGCGGAACGCCCGCACGCATCATGGTCGACAGCTGACGGGTGAAGACGGCGATGTCCTTCTGCTTGATCGCCCGGCCACCACTCATCCGGCGCTTCTTGACCTTGTTGACGAGGATGCCCTGTCGGCGCAGGCTGGCGCCGACCACGGCTTCGCCACCCGCGCGCATCTCGCCGCGCACGATCTTGCCGTTCTTGTCCTTGCCTTCCCACTCGAAGACAAGTTCCTTCAGGTGTTTCGCGGCCGCTGCAGTCGCCATGGTGCCCTTCGAGGATGTGCTCCTCGTCCCTTCGGTTGTGTTCGATCGTTCGCGGGTCAGCCGCGGTTCATTCGTTGGTCACCGAGATCACCTCTTCGAGCGTGGTGACACCGGAGCGAACCTTCAGCAGGCCCGACTGGCGCAGGTCGCGAACGTTGTCGCGCTGGGCCTGCACCGCAATGTCCATGGCCGTGCCTTCGTTCAGGATGATCTTCTGGATTTCTTCGTTGACCGGCATGACCTGGTAGATGCCGACGCGCCCCTTGTAGCCGTTGCTGCAAGCCGAGCAGCCCACCGCCCGGTACGGCCGCCAGGTGCCGTCGAGATCGGCCTCGCTGAAACCGGCCTTGAGCATTGCCTCGCGAGGGTAGTCCGCCTGCGCCTTGCAGGTTTCGCACAGCTTTCTAGCCAACCGCTGGGCGGTGATCAGCAAGATGCTCGAGGCGATGTTGAACGGCGCCACGCCCATGTTCAGCAGGCGGGTGAGGGTGGTCGGCGCATCGTTGGTGTGCAGCGTCGACATCACCATGTGGCCGGTCTGCGCGGCCTTGATCGCGATGTCGGCGGTTTCGAGGTCGCGGATTTCGCCGACCATGATGATGTCGGGGTCCTGGCGCAGGAACGACTTCAATGCAACGGCGAAGGTGAGTCCGGCCTTGTCGTTCACGTTGACCTGGTTGACGCCGGGCAGGTTGATTTCGGCCGGGTCTTCGACCGTGGAGATGTTCACGCCTGGCTGGTTCAGGATGTTCAGACAGGTGTAGAGCGACACCGTCTTGCCGCTGCCGGTCGGGCCGGTCACCAGCACCATGCCGTAAGGCCGCTGGATGATCTTGAGCAGCCGGTCCTTTTCAACCTTTTCGTAGCCCAACGCCTCGATGCCGACCTTCGCACTCGACGGATCGAGAATCCGGATCACGATCTTCTCGCCGAACAGCGTGGGCAGCGTACTGACGCGGAAGTCGATCGCCTTGGAGCCGAACTTGAGCTTCATCCGCCCGTCTTGCGGCACGCGCTTTTCGGCGATGTCCAGGCGCGAGATCACCTTGATGCGCGACGACAGCTTGTCCTTGATCGCGATCGGTGGCTGCGTGACTTCGCGCAACTCACCGTCGACGCGAAAACGCACGCGGTAGTGGTATTCGTAGGGCTCGAAATGCAGGTCGGAGGCGCGTGCGTTGATGGCATCGATCAGCATCTTCTGCAAGAAACGAACGACCGGGGCATCTTCGACTTCGGACGTTGTGTCGGCGGTTTCCTGCGGGCTGGTGACGTCGTCGGTGACGTCGAATTCGAAGTCGCCCGAGGACATCGACTCGAGCGTCTCCGTCACGCTGGCGCCGTTGGCATCAAGAATCTTGGCGAGCTTGTCGTGCTCGACGATCACCCACTCCGGTGTGAGCTGTGTCGCGAACTTGATGCGCTCGACAGCCTCCTGGTCGGTAGGATCGGCGCCACCGATGAACAACCGATTGCCGCGCCTGCCCAGCACGACGACTTGATACTGCGAGGCCAACTTGCCGTCGATCACGTTGCGCGGCAGGCGCTGCGAATCTACTGCCGAGAGGTCGAGCAGCGGAAGGGCCAATGCCGTGGCCAGCGTGTGGGCCAGATCGGCCGGAGAAACCGCGCCGGCGGCAATCACCGACGCCACAAAGCTGCTATGTTTGTCCTTGGAATTGCGGACGAGGTCTTCGGCGACCTTGGCATTCAGTTTCCCCGCATGCACGAGCACCCGTGCGACGCCGGAAAGAGCGGATTGCGGAGCTTCTACCAGTGTGTCCACGGTTCGCGGGTTCAGTCCATGGTCGAAAAAAACGAAATCATTGCCGATTGGTCACGCACTGTAATCGCGCCTCGGGCAATGCAAGTCCAACAATTCACGCACCTTTCCGAGCAATTGCAACAGATTGAAATCGAAACCATGGTGGGCCAGATTCGGACGCGAAATTGCCCTTGGCGACGTGCAGGGCGCAAGACTTATCGCCCCACTAATCAACAGCTTAGCATGCGTTGTAAAAGAAGGACATTCACATCGACCTCGTCTTGGACTTGCACCGTGACACGCTCACGCGGCCAGCAATTCGGCACAAGTCGACAAGACAAGGAAATTTGGTCGGGGTGAGAGGATTCGAACCTCCGGCCTCTACGTCCCGAACGTAGCGCTCTACCAGGCTAAGCTACACCCCGTTTTCGAACTGCGCAACGCAGCCCTGGTGTTGCGCTCAGGACGAGCGTTCCACCGAACGAATCGATAATTCTAGCAGAGCTTCTCGGAACTGCGAGGGTGCCATGACGCCAAGGGCCTGCCCGGCCTTGATGGCCTCGGCGCGCGCCGCTTCCCGGGTGGCGGCGATGGCCCCGGTATGTCGCACGATCGCGACGATTTCGGGCAGGCGCGCGACCTCGCCGTGCTCGATAACGTGTCGGATCAGTTCGCGTTCGGCACGAGTTCCTCGCTCCATCGCCAACAGCAGTGGCAACGTCGGCTTGCCCTCGCGGAGATCGTCGCCGACGTTCTTGCCGAGTTCCGAGGTGGCTCCTTCGTAATCGAGCAGGTCATCGATCAATTGATACGCGGTACCCAGCGCGCGCCCGTAGGCCGCGCACGACTCCTCCACCTCGGGACGAGCGTCCGCGAGCACGGCGCCGAGGCGGGCACTGGCCTCGAACAGCTTGGCCGTCTTGAAGCGGATCACACGCAGGTAGTCGTCCACCGACAGGTCCGGGTCGTGCATGTTCATCAGCTGCAGTACTTCTCCTTCGGCAATGACGTTGGTCGCGTCTGCGAGCACCTCCAGCACGCGCAGGCGGTTCACCGAGACCATCATTTGAAAGGCGCGTGAGTACACGAAGTCGCCCACCAGCACGCTCGCCGCGTTGCCGAACAGCGCATTGGCCGTTGACCGCCCGCGACGAAGTGCGGATTCGTCGACGACGTCGTCGTGCAGCAGGGTCGCGGTATGAATGAATTCGACCGTTGCCGCCAGCTCGAATCGCTCGCGGCCCACATAGCCCAGCGCGCTCGAAAACAACAACACCAGCATTGGCCGGATGCGTTTGCCGCCGGCGCTGATGATGTAGTTGGCGATCTGGTTGATCATCGCCACGTCGGATGCCAGTCGGCGCTGAATGACGCCGTCCACTTCCCGCATGTCCGGGGCCATCAGGATCGCCGCGTTGGGCGCGACTGCGTCCACTGTCAAAGTAGTTGGGGGCGGTGAAATGGGATGCACGCTGGGCTCGTTCCGAAGCGTCGGATTATAGAAAGTGCGTTTCGCGTCGAATCGGTTAGGGGTCGCCGAAAGGCATCATGCTAGAATCTCGGGCTCTGTGAAACGCGCAGGGCGGGTGCGTGGTGGCGTCGCTTCACCGCAGACCGTGTCAAGTGAAAAGCTGCCTTGGGCAGCGGCATCGAAAGGGCTGATATGTACGCGGTCATAAAGACCGGTGGCAAACAATACAAGGTTGCTGCTGGCGAAAAGATCAAGGTAGAACAGATTGCTGCGGATGTTGGCCAAGAGATCACGATCGATCAGGTGTTGGCTGTGGGCAGCGGCGCCGATCTGAAGGTCGGGACTCCCTTGGTAGCGGGCGCAAGCGTGGTGGCCACCGTCGTGGCCCATGGCAGACATGACAAGGTGCGCATCTTCAAGATGCGCCGTCGCAAGCACTACCAAAAGCGGCAAGGTCATCGTCAGAATTTCACCGAGATTCAAATCGGCGCGGTGAACGCGTAACGCAACAACTGCTGCAATCCCAAGTCAAGGAGCTAGACCATGGCACAGAAAAAGGGTGGCGGTTCGACCCGCAACGGCCGCGACTCCCAACCGAAGATGCTCGGCGTGAAGGTGTTCGGTGGCCAAGCGATACCGGCCGGTTCGATCATCGTGCGTCAGCGCGGTACCAAGTTCCATGCCGGCACGAATGTCGGTATCGGCAAGGATCACACGCTGTTCGCGTTGGTCGACGGTGTGGTCAGCTACGCAGTCAAGGGGCCGCGCAACCGCCAAACGGTGTTCGTCAGCGCGGCCTGAGCGAACGACCCGCACCGGTGGTGCGCAGTCCGACAAAGCCCCGGCCCGCCGGGGCTTTGTCGTTTCGTGCGCTGGCACGACGACACATTACCATTCGTTTCCCGTTCGAAGCATCACCATGAAATTTGTTGACGAAGCGACCATCGATGTCGTGGCCGGCGAAGGCGGCAACGGCTGCATGAGCTTTCGGCGCGAGAAGTTCCTGCCGTTCGGTGGCCCGAACGGCGGCGACGGTGGGCGTGGCGGCAGCGTCTACGCCATGGGCGATCGCAACCTCAACACCCTGATCGATTTTCGTTACGCCCGCCGGCACGAAGCGCGCCGCGGCGAGAACGGGCGCGGTTCCGACCAATATGGTGCCGCTGCCGAGGACATCGTGCTGCGCATGCCGATGGGCACCGTGATCACCGACATCGAGACCAATCACGTCATTGCCGAGTTGCTCGTGCCCGACGAGCGGGTGTTGATCGTCAAGGGTGGCGACGGCGGGTTCGGAAACTTGCACTTTAAGACCAGCACCAACCGCGCACCGCGTCAGAAGACGCCAGGTTGGCCGGGTGAACAGAAGAAGCTGCGTCTCGAACTGAAGGTTCTCGCCGACGTTGGATTGCTGGGCATGCCCAACGCCGGCAAGTCGTCTCTTATCACGGCGATCTCGAACGCGCGCCCGAAAATTGCCGACTATCCGTTCACGACGCTGCACCCAAATCTCGGCGTGGTGCGGGTCGGGCCGGAACAGAGCTTCGTGGTGGCCGACATCCCCGGGCTGATCGAAGGAGCCTCCGAAGGCGCCGGCCTGGGTCACCTGTTCCTGCGTCATCTGCAGCGCACACACCTGCTGCTGCACCTTGTCGATTTTGCGCCATTCGACGACACGGTCGACCCGGTCGCGCAGGCCAGGGCCATCGTGGCCGAACTCAAGAAATACGACCCGGCGCTGTACGACAAGCCTCGTTGGCTGGTGCTCAACAAGATCGACATGGTCCCGGCCGAGGAGCGCGAGCGGCGCGTCAAGGACTTCGTCAAGAGGTTCAAATGGAAGGGCCCGGTGTTCCAGATCTCGGCGCTGACACGGGAAGGCTGCGAACCCTTGATCCGTGCCGTCTACAAGCACGTGGCGACGCTGCGCAACGTGGTGCCGGACGATCCCGACCCACGCTTCGACTCGGCGCCGGTCAGTTCGATTCCATGAGCGCGGCGCTCAGGAACGCGCGCCGCATCGTCGTCAAGGTCGGCTCCAGCCTGGTGACGGACGAGGGCCGCGGTGTCGACGCCGATGCCGTGGGCAACTGGTGCCGCCAGATGGCCGCGCTGGCCGCGCAGGGCCGCGAGGTCATCATGGTGTCCAGCGGCGCGATCGCCGAGGGCATGAAGCGGCTGGGCTGGGCGATTCGCCCGAGAGAGGTCCACGAGTTGCAGGCGGCCGCCGCCGTCGGCCAGATGGGCCTGGCGCAGATCTACGAAACCAAGCTGCGCGAGCACGGCATGGGCAGCGCTCAGGTGTTGCTCACGCACGCCGATCTGGCCGACCGCGAGCGCTACCTGAATGCCCGATCAACGTTGCTGACGCTGCTTTCGCACAGGGTGATTCCGGTCATCAACGAAAACGACACCGTGGTCGTCGACGAAATCAAGTTCGGCGACAACGACACGCTCGGGGCGCTGGTTGCCAACCTGGTCGATGCCGACGCGCTCGTGATCCTGACCGATCAGAAAGGCCTGTACTCGGCCGACCCGCGCAAGGACCCGAACGCTTGCTTGATCGACGAGGCTCGCGCCGGGGCGCCTGAACTCGAACGCATGGCCGGCGGCGCCGGTTCGAGCCTCGGGCGTGGCGGCATGATCACCAAGGTGCTGGCCGCCAAGCGCGCTGCCGGCAGCGGCGCCAGCACGGTGATCGCCTACGGGCGTGAGCCCGACGTGCTGATTCGCCTGGCCGCGGGGGAAGCCATCGGCACGGCACTGATCGCGTCGACACCCAAGCTGGCCGCCCGCAAGCAGTGGATGGCCGACCACCTGCAACTGCGCGGCGGCGTGATCGTCGACGCCGGCGCTGCGCGCAAGGTGCGCGACGAAGGCAAGAGCCTGTTGCCGATCGGCGTCACCGAAGTACAGGGTGAATTCCACCGCGGCGACGTGATTGCGGTGCTTGCCGTCGACGGCACCGAACTCGCCCGCGGTCTTGCCAACTACGGCAGCGGCGAAGCGCGCTTGATCGCGCGCCGGCCGTCGAGCGAATTCGAGAAGCTCCTGGGCTACACCGCCGAGCCCGAGCTGATCCACCGCGACAACCTGGTGCTGGCGTAGGCGCGACCGAACGCGTACCGCGCGCCGCGCCTATGTCGCGTCGCGCTGTGACGAGCTCGAGTTGGGCGGCCCCTCGGACGGCGCTGGCACGACCGGGTCAATGGCCAGCTGCTGCGGCGAGCCCTCCGCGCAATACGGCGGGTCTTCGTCGCGATGATGCGGCCGCATGCCTGAGCGCAAGTACCGGTTGTGGTGCGTGCCGCGCGGCAGGAACCGGGCGAGTTCGGTGAGTGCCATCTGGTACACGTCGCGCTTGAACTCGATCACCAGTTCCAGCGGCACCCAGTATTCGTTCCAGCGCCAAGCGTCGAACTCGGGGTGATCGGTTGCGCGCAGGTTCATGTCGCTGTCGCGGCCGACCAACTGCAGCAGGAACCAGATCTGCTTTTGGCCGCGGTAGTGGCCGCGCGCATCGCGCCGGATGAAGTGGTCGGGCACCTCGTAGCGCAACCAGTCGCGCGTGCGCGCGACGATGCGCACATGCTCGGGCACCAGGCCCACTTCTTCGTGGAGCTCGCGGTACATCGCCTGCTCGGGCGTCTCGCCGTACTTGATGCCCCCTTGCGGGAACTGCCAGGAGTGGGTGCGGATGCGCTTGCCCCAGAACACCTGGTTTCTCTGGTTGAGCAGGACGATGCCGACGTTGGGTCTGAACCCTTCACGGTCGAGCATAATCATCCCCAATTCATTCGTTGAATTCATTATTACACCGGCGTGACGGCCTGCGACCCCTGCGGTTTCCCTCAGCGGGCATTGCGTTTCACCGCCGGATCGAGCCAGTGCCGGCTCGACTCCTGATCCCCCAGTCCCAACCCTGCGCACGCTGCATGAAAGCCTCCCAGTTCTTCATTTCCACCTTGAAGGAAGCCCCCGCCGACGCTGAAGTCATGAGCCACAAGCTGATGATGCGGGCCGGGTTCATCAAGCGGCTGGGTGCAGGCATCTACAGCTACATGCCGATGGGCCTGCGCGTGATCCGCAAGGTCGAGAACATCATCCGCGAAGAGATGAACCGTGCGGGCGCGGTCGAACTGCTGATGCCGGTCGTTCAGCCGGCCGAGCTGTGGCAGGAGACCGGCAGGTTTCAGAAGTACGGGCCGGAGTTGCTCCGCCTGAAAGACCGGCACGACCGCGACTTCGTGATCCAGCCCACCAGCGAAGAAGTCATCACCGACATCGCGCGTCAGGAATTGCGCAGCTACCGCGCGCTGCCGAAGAATTTCTATCACATCCAGACCAAATTCCGCGACGAGCGCCGGCCGCGCTTCGGCGTGATGCGCGGGCGTGAGTTCACGATGAAGGACGCCTACTCGTTCGATCGTGATGTTGAGGCCGCCAGCAAGAGCTACGACCAGATGTACGCGGCCTACACCCGCATCTTCGAGCGCATGGGCCTGACCTTCCGCGCCGTGGCGGCCGACAACGGCGCCATCGGCGGGGTGCGCTCGCACGAGTTCCAGGTGATCGCCGACACCGGCGAGGACGCCATCATCTACTGCCCGACGTCCGATTACGCCGCCAACATCGAAATGGCCGAAGCGGTGGCCCCGGCAATACCGCGCGCGGCGCCGGTCGCGTCGATGGCGAAGGCCCCGACGCCCGGCAAGAGCACCTGCGAGGACGTGGCGCAATTCCTCGGCGTACCGCTGCAACGAACCGTCAAATCACTCGTTCTCGCCACCGACGAGACGAACCCGGCGGGCGATGTGGGCCACACCACCGTGTGGCTGCTGCTGGTGCGCGGCGACCACTCGCTCAACGAAATCAAGGCCGGCAAGGTGGCGGGTCTTCAGGGTGGCTATCGCTTCGCGACCGCCGCCGAGATCGACGCGCACTTCGGCTGCAAGCCAGGTTATCTCGGCCCGGTCGGTCCGCGCCAGCCCGTCAAGGTGATCGCCGACCGCACGGTGGCCGCGATGAGCGACTTCATCTGCGGCGCCAACGAGGCCGATTACCACCTCACCGGCATCAACTGGGGTCGCGATCTGCCCGAGCCCGACGTCGTGGCCGACATCCGCAACGTCGTCGCCGGCGATCCGTCGCCCGACGGCAAAGGCGTGCTCGCGATCCAGCGCGGCATCGAGGTTGGTCATGTGTTCCTGCTCGGCTCGTACTACAGCGAGAAGATGAATGCCACCTACCTCGACGAAACCGGCAAGCCGCAGCTGATGCAGATGGGCTGCTACGGCATCGGCGTCACCCGCATCCTGGGCGCGGCGATCGAGCAGAACTTTGACGAGCGCGGCATCGTCTGGCCCGCGGCGATCGCGCCGTTTGCCGTGGTGATCTGCCCGATTGGCTACGACCGATCTAACGACGTGCGCGTGGCTGCCGACAGGCTGCACGACGAGCTGCAAGCCGCCGGCATCGACGTGATGCTCGACGACCGCGGCGAGCGCCCGGGCGCGATGTTCGCCGACTGGGAACTGGTGGGCGTGCCGCACCGCGTGGTGCTGTCGGACCGGGGCCTCAAGGACGGCAAAGCCGAGTACCAGGGCCGGCGCGACGCCCAGGCATTGACGCTGCCACTGGCCGACGTGTTGCCTTCGTTGAAGGCCAAACTCTTGGCATGAGCCGGCGCGGCCGCCTGAAGGGCATATTTACCAAAGTGCGACGCACGGGGATTGCCTGATGAGCCCAGTACTCTCCCGCACCGGGAGAGCGCGGCGTGCCGTCGCCGCGAGTGCGGTGCTGAATACGCTGCGAGTGAGCCCGCTGGCGCTGCTGCTGCCGGCGCCGGCGCACGCCGGCGCGCAGGTCGAGGAGCCGCTTGCCAACGCGGTGCGCACGGCGTTGTCGGCCGCGGTCAGCGACAGCGCTCCACCACGGCCCTCGTTCGACACCATCGAGCGGCGGATCGCCTACTTGCGCTGGCTCGGCGCGATGAGCGAGAGGCTGCGCAAACGCGAGGCCGAGCACCTGCGTCGGGTCGAGTTCCTGGAGACCGCGTGGTACGAAAGCACCCGCGCGGGCCTCGAACCTTCGCTGCTGCTCGGCCTGATCCAGGTCGAGAGCGGGTTTCGAAAGTACGCCATCAGCCCGGCCGGGGCGCTCGGCTACACGCAGGTGATGCCGTTCTGGGCGCGGTTGATCGGCGACGGTCATGTCAGCCGGCTGTTCCACATGCAGACCAACCTGCGCTTCGGCTGCGTCATCCTGCGCCACTACCTCGACCTCGAGCGCGGTGATCTGTACATGGCGCTGGGCCGCTACAACGGCAGCCGCGGTCGGCCCGAGTACCCCAACGCGGTGCTCGCGTCGCAGCGGCTGTGGGGCTACAAGCCGACCTGAAAAGGCGTCACAGTCCGCGCCAAGGTTTCGGCACGGCGTCGGGCACTCCGAGCAGTGCCAGAACGCGTTCGATCGTGTCGTCGACCAGTTCGTCGATGCTGCGCGGTCGGTGGTAGAAGGCCGGCAGCGGCGGGAATATCACGCCGCCCATCTCGGTCACCAACGTCATGTTGCGCAGGTGGGCCAGGTTGAACGGCGTCTCGCGCACCATCAGAAGCAGACGGCGGCGCTCTTTCAGCGTGACATCGGCGGCACGGGTCAGGAGGTTGTCGGACAGGCCATGCGCCACCGCCGCCAACGTGCGCATCGAGCACGGTGCGATCACCATGGCCTCGGTTGCGAACGAGCCGCTGGCGATCGCTGCACCGATGTCCGACGGGTTGTAGGTCTGATCGGCGAGCGCTTCCAAGGCTGCGCGATCCAGGCCCAGTTCGTGGTGCGCGCTCAGCACGCCAGCCGGGCTCACGACCAGATGGGTCTGCGCCCCGACGGCCTTCAGGCGCTGCAGCAAACGCACCGCGTAGACCGCACCGGTGGCGCCGGTGACGCCCACGATGATTCGAGGGGTCACGAGGGGGGCGCCGTTGCGGATCGCGCCGCGCTCGGGTGGCGGTGCGAAGCCACGCGGGAGAGTTCGTTCGGCAGGCTCAAGCGCTGAGCAGCGGCTGCAACTCGCCCGCTTCGTACATCTCCATCATGATGTCGGAGCCGCCAACGAACTCGCCGTTGACATAGAGCTGCGGGATGGTGGGCCACTGCGCGTAGTCCTTGATGCCCTGGCGTATGCCTTCGTCTTCGAGCACGTTGACGGTCGTCAGGTCGGTCACGCCGCAGGCCTTGAGCACCTGCACCGCGCGGCCGGAGAAGCCGCACATCGGGAACTGCGCCGTGCCCTTCATGAAGAGCACCACACGGTGGCCCTTGACGATGTCGGCAATGCGTTGTTGAACGTCGCTCATGATGGTCTTGCCCGTGAAATTTGTGAGACAAGCGAGGTTATACGGCAAAGCGGTGCCGGTTTTCTGACGAAGCACAAGCCCCTGCGGACCGGCCGCAGGCCACTGTGGAAAACCGGCCGGAGTCAGAATGCGTAAGACACGCCGACCTGCAACAGCGGGGCCAGGCGCATGTCGCGTATCGCGCTGTCCAGGTTCTGCCCGCCGCTGAACACCCGGCCCAGGCGCACCGCATTGCCGGGGCTTTGTGCCACCAGGCCGAGGTCGGCGCTGTAGCTCCACCCGCTGCGCTGCGAGAGCCCCGTGTAGCCGAACCCGAGGTAGGGCAGCGTGGTCGTTTCGCCCCCCGGATCGGTGGTGTAGGGCATCGGCGCGCGGCCAAGTGGTCGGCTGCCGATGCTGAAGGCGCTGCCCGGCTGCAGGTAGGCCTGACCGGTGTCCAGAGCAGACCGCGGCCCAACGATCAGGCCGGTGGTGGCGCGAAAACCGCCGATCGGCCCGGTGTCGGCCAGCGAACGGCTGAGGTAATAGTCGGCCATCAGGCTGGCACTGGCAAGCTTGAGTGCCGGGCTGTCGGCGCCGAGCATGAAGCCCGGTGCGGAGGACAGCGTACCCAGCGACAACCGCCCCTGCCAGCGCGCCCAGCGCATCGGCTCGGGGTGGGTCGACAGGCTTGCGTCATCGGCCGCCATCGCGGCCGTCGTGGCGAGGGCGAGAACCCCCGCAAGTGTCCAGGCTGTCGTGCGCATCGCGGGCTCCTTCGGGTCACAAGGTCCGGCAACTCGGCCGGGCGGCGCCAAACCGCGCAATCGGCCGATTCATGCTACGCCGTCCGCTGCCGGCCGTGTTGGGATTGCGTGCACGCTCGATCCCCGAACCGCGTGACGGTGTGGCGTGGTTCACACCCGCTGCGGCTCAATTCCGACCGCCAGTGCAGCGCAGCCGGCCACCGAGGTCGCGGCGCGTTTCGATCGCCGAAAAGTCGTGTTCGCGCAACAGGGCGCGCACCGCCTCGGCCTGGTCGTGGCCGTGCTCCAGCAGCAGCCAGCCGCCGGGCTCGAGGTGTTCGGCCGCGCCGCCCACGATCTGGCGCAGCGCCGCGAGACCATCGCCACCGGGTGTCAACGCGAGCATCGGTTCATGCCGCAGCGCGGCCAGATGCGGGTCGTCGCCGGCGACATAGGGCGGGTTGCTCAGCGCCAGGTGAAAGCGCCGATCGCGCGGTGCCGCCCCCCACCACGAACCGGCAAGCATCGACACGGGAAGCCCCAGCCGCGTCGCGTTGGCGCGCGCCACCTCCAGTGCGGCAGCGCTGATGTCGGTCGCCAGCACCGAGGCGTCGGGGTGCGCATGCCGGACCGCCAGCGCGATCGCGCCGCTGCCGGTGCCGAGATCGACGACGCGCGGGTTCACCACCGGCGCCAACGCGCCTGCGAGCAACTCCAGCGCCCAATCCACCAGCGCCTCGGTGTCGGGCCGCGGCACCAGCACGTCGGCGTTCACGCGCAGCACCAGGCCGTGGAACTCCTGTTCGCCGAGCACGTAGGCCAGTGGCTCGCCGGCCGCGCATCGCACCAAGGATGCTGCCAGCGCAGCCGACAGCGCGCCGTCGATCTCGGCGTCCTCATGGGCGGCCAGCCAGCTGCGCGGGCGCGCCAGGACGTGCGCCAGCAGCTGCTGTGCGTCGAGCCGCTCGACACCCATTGACCGCGCGCGTTGCAGCATGTCGGCCACGGTCGTCGCATCGGTCGTCATGCCAGCCCGCTCTCCAGCGTCGCGAGCTGCTCGGCGGCCTGCGCTGCCTGCAGTGCCGCGGTCACCTCGTCGAGGTCGCCGTCGAGGATGGACTGCAACTTGTACAACGTCAGGTTGATGCGGTGGTCGGTGAGCCGTCCCTGCGGGAAGTTGTAGGTGCGGATGCGGTCGCTGCGGTCGCCGCTGCCAATCAGCCCCTTGCGGGTGGCGGCCTCCTTGGCGGCGCGCTCGTTGCGTTCCTTGTCGCGCAGGCGCGCTGTCAGCACCGCCATCGCCTTGGCCTTGTTGCGGTGCTGCGAGCGGTCGTCCTGGCACTCGGCGACGATGCCGGTGGGCAAGTGGGTGATGCGGATCGCGCTGTCGGTCTTGTTGACGTGCTGGCCACCGGCGCCGCTGGCGCGGAAGGTGTCGATGCGAAGTTCGGCCGGGTTGAGCGTGAGTTCTTCGGCTTCGTCGGGCTCGGGCAGCACCGCCACGGTGCAGGCGCTGGTGTGGATGCGACCCTGCGTTTCGGTCACGGGCACGCGCTGCACCCGGTGGCCGCCCGACTCGAACTTCAGGCGCGCGTAGACATCGTCGCCCTCGATGCGCAACACCAGTTCCTTGTAGCCGCCCAGGTCGCTGACGCTCTCGCTCAGCACCTCGCTGCGCCAGCCGCGGCGCTCGCAGTGGCGCAGGTACATGCGCGCCAGGTCGCCGGCGAACAGCGCGGATTCGTCGCCGCCGGTGCCGGCGCGGATTTCGACAAACGCGTTGCGCGCGTCGTCGGGGTCGCGCGGCAGCAGCGCGGTCTGCAGTTCGAGGTGCAGCCGGTCGATGTCGGCGCGCGCGCTGTCGGCTTCCTGCTGCGCCATCTCGACCATGTCGGGCGCGTTGCCCGGCTCGGCGAGCAGGGCCTGAGCGTCGTCGAGATCGCGCTCGCGCTGCTCGAAGCGCCGGAAGCGTTCGACCAAGCCCGAGACCTCGGCGTGCTCGCGCGTCAACAGCCGGTAGCGCGCCATGTCGGCTGCCACGCCCGGATCGGCAAGGGTGGCGTCGAGCTCGTTCAGGCGCAGCGCGAGGCGCTCGAATTGCTGGCGAAGTGAGTCTTTCATGGGGGTGCTCGATGCAGGAACCACGGAGCACCGCACGCCGGGAACGCGCGCAACAACTCCGCAAGACGCGGAGGGGTTGAACGCCGCTAACGCGCGGGGTCGGTGGGCAGCCGCGTGCTCTGGCGCAGGAACAGACGTGACACGGTTTGCGCCAGCTGCGCGCGTTGTTCGCCGTCGGCGGCGTGCAACTCGGCCAGTGTGCCGTGCAGCATCTTCTGCGTGAGGCCGCGCGACAGCGCTTCCAGCACCGCGTCGATGTCATCGCCCCTGGCGAGCATCTTGCGCGCCCGCGCGATCTCGGTAGCGCGCCAATCGGCGGTCTGCGAGTTCAGCGCCTGGATCAGCGGCACCGAGCCGCGTTGGCCGAGCCAGTGCACGAAACTTTGCACGCCGGTTTCGATGATCGCCTCGGCCTGCTCGACCGCGGCCTGGCGCTTGTCGCCGGCCGATTGAACCAGCGTCGAAAGGTCGTCGACCGTGTACAGGTAGACGTCCGACAACCGCGCGACCTCGAGCTCGATGTCGCGCGGCACCGCGAGGTCGACCATGAACATCGGCCGGTGGCGCCGCGATTTGAGTGCGCGCTCCACCGCGCCCAGGCCGATGATCGGCAGCAGGCTCGCGGTGCACGAGATCACGATATCGAACTCGGCCAGACGCGCCGGCAGGTCGGCCAGATGCATCGCCTTCGCGCCCAAGCGGCTGGCGAGCTTTTCGCCGCGCTCCAGCGTGCGGTTGGCCACCGCCATCGAGCGCGGGTTGCGCGCCGCGAAGTGGGTTGCCACCAGCTCGATCATTTCACCGGCGCCGACGAACAGCACCTTGGTTTCGCGCAGGTCTTCGAACAACTGCGACGCCAGACGCACGGCAGCGGCTGCCATGCTGATCGAATGCGCGCCGATTTCGGTCGAGCTGCGCACCTCCTTGGCGACCGCGAACGAGCGCTGGAACATCTGGTGCAACGTGCCGCCCAACGTGCCCGCGGTCTCCGCGTGGCGCACCGCCTGCTTGAACTGGCCGAGGATCTGTGGCTCACCCAGCACCATCGAATCCAGTCCGCTGGCGACGCGAAACGCGTGCCGCGCCGCGGCGCCGCCTTCGAGCACGTAGGCGTGCTCGCGCATCGTGTGACTGGAAACGCCGCCCACGCCGGCCAGCCAGTCGACCGCCGGGCTGACGAGCCCCGGCTGGGCGCCCACGTACAACTCGGTGCGGTTGCAGGTCGAGACGATCGCGACCTCGCTGACCCGCTGCAGCCGCTCGCGAAACGCGCGCAAGGCGGGTGCAAGCTGCTCCGGCGTGAACGTGAATCGACCGCGCAAATCGACCGGCGCAGTGTGGTGGTTCAGGCCCAGAGCGAAAACACTCATGGGCCGATTATAAAATCCGCGGCGCTCGCGTGGGGCGCAATCGATCCACGGTCGCCGGGCGGTGGATTGATCTGCATCAAGCGCTTTCCCGGTGCGAGCCTCACCAAGGACATCTTCTGGGCCCCGTCGACGCCTTCTGGCACCTGCTGAACTTCTTCGCCCCCGCGTGTGGGGTCGGGTTGATCGCCACCGCGCTGGCCAAGCTGCTGTGGCGCCGGGAGCTGGCGCGTGTGGGCTGGGCCCGGTTGAGTGCGTGGTGCGGCGCCGGCTGTGCCGTCGTGCTCGTCGCCGGGTTGGTCGTCTTCGGCCACGACGGCAAGTTCGCGACCTACACCGCGATGGTGGCGATTTGCGCGCTCACGCTGTGGTGGGTCGGCTTCGGACCGCGGCGGCGCTGAACGCCACCGGGCACCGTTCACGCCGCGAGCGGCGGGTCGTCGCGCCGAACCACTTCGGCCCGCAGCGAATGCGAGTTCAGCTCGGTGATCAATACATCGACCATCGTCCCGATCAGCCGCGTCGGGCCCTTGAAGTTGACCATCCGGTTGCATTCGGTGCGGCCCGTCAACTCGTCCGGGTCCTTGCGTGACGGTCCCTCCACCAGCAGCCGCTGCACCGTGCCTAGACGCGACTCGCTGATGCGCCGGGCGCTTTCGGTGATCGCTTTCTGCAACTGGTGCAGGCGCGCGAGCTTGTCCACCTGGGGTGTGTCGTCCGCCAGGTTGGCGGCCGGCGTGCCGGGGCGCGGGCTGAAGACGAAGCTGAAGCTGTCGTCGAAACCGACATCGTCGATCAGCTTCATCATCTGCGCGAAGTCCGCTTCGGTCTCGCCCGGAAAGCCGACGATGAAGTCGCTCGACAGCGAAATGCCCGGGCGCACCGCGCGCAGCTTGCGCACCGTGCTCTTGTATTCCATCGCGGTGTAGCCGCGCTTCATCGCCATCAGGATGCGGTCGCTGCCGTGCTGCACCGGCAGGTGCAGGTGGCTCACCAGCTTGGGCACCTTGGCATAGACGTCGATCAGCCGCTGCGTGAACTCGTTCGGGTGGCTGGTCGTGTAGCGGATGCGCTCGATGCCGCGGATCTGCGCCACGAACTCGATCAGCAGCGCGAAGTCGGCGATCTCGGCGCCACCCTTGCCACTGCGATCCGCAGCGCCCATTCGGCCCCGGTAGGCGTTGACGTTCTGGCCGAGCAGCGTGACTTCCTTGACGCCCTGCTCAGCCAGGCCCGCGACCTCGGCCAGCACGTCGTCGAACGGCCGCGAGACCTCTTCGCCGCGCGTGTACGGCACGACGCAGTAGCTGCAGTATTTGGAGCAGCCCTCCATGATCGAGACGAACGCGCTGGCGCCGTCCACGCGAGCCGGCGGCAGGTGGTCGAACTTCTCGATCTCCGGGAAGCTGATGTCGACCTGCGCGCGCCTCTGCGCGGCGCGCTGGTTCAGCAGTTCGGGCAGGCGGTGCAGCGTCTGCGGGCCGAACACCACGTCGACATACGGTGCGCGGGCGATGATCGCCGCGCCTTCCTGGCTCGCCACGCAGCCGCCCACGCCGATCAGCACGCCCTTGGCCTTCAGGTGCTTGACGCGGCCGAGGTCGCTGAACACCTTCTCCTGCGCCTTCTCGCGCACCGAACACGTGTTGAACAGGATCAGGTCGGCCTCGTTCACGTCGCCGGTGGGCTCGTAGCCCTGCGCGGCGCGCAGCACGTCGGCCATCTTGTCCGAGTCGTACTCGTTCATCTGGCAGCCGAAGGTCTTGATGTAGACCTTCTTGCCGGCGGGCGGCGCGACGACGACCGGGGCCGGGCTCGGGTCCGCGGTGCTCATTGGGCACCCTCCGTGCTTCGCGCCGCGGCGAATCCGCCTTTCGGGCGGCCGGGCAGGCTCATGGTCGGGCCCGGTTTGCGAGCCGCAACGCCGCGCGGTACGGGGTGTTCATTCGGTGGTCGTCGCAGTGGGCAAGGGCGCGAATTTTACCGTGCCACCCCGGCTGACGTACGATGCGCTCCCGCCGCACCGGCGGCGTCCATCCTGTCTGCGGAGTTCCGATGTTCGGCATTGCTGACTACCCCTCGTTCGTCGTCGCCGTGATCGTGTTCCTGATGATCCCGGGGCCGGGCAACCTCGCGCTGATCACCTCCACCGGCAAAGGCGGGCGGCGCGGCGGGCTGGCCTGTACGTTCGGCGTGATCGCCGGCGACCAGGTGCTGATGTGGCTGGCCGTGGCCGGGGTGGCTGCGCTGTTGACCGCCTGGCCGCCGGCGTTCCACGCGGTGCAGTGGCTGGGCGCCGCGTACCTGGCCTGGCTGGGCGCGCGCATGCTGATCGCCAAGGCCGGCGACAAGCCGGTGCTCGTGATCAAGCCGCACCACTACTTCCGCCAGGCGCTGCTGATCACCTTGCTGAACCCGAAGGCGATCGTGTTCTACATGGCGTTCTTCCCGCTGTTCGTCGACCCGGTGCGCCACCGCGGCCTGCTGACCTTCGGCGTGATGGCCGCCACCATCGCCACGCTGACCTTCGCCTACGGCCTGATCGTGGTGCTGCTGACGCACCGCTTCGCCGAGCGGCTGCGCGCGAGCCCGCGGGTGTCGGGCTCGTTGCACAAGCTGGCGGGGGTGTTCCTGATCGGCTTCGGCGTCAAGCTGGCGCTGTCGCGCTGAGCCGCCACGACGGCGCGCGTCAGCACGCGAACCGGTCGTCCAAGCCGGCCCAGCAGTCGGCGTAGCGCGCGTCGAGTTGCGGGCTCGTCAGCGCGTAGTCGGTCGGCACCAGCGCGTAGCGGCTCTCGAACATGAACGCCAGCGTGTCGTCGAGCTTTTGAGGTGCCAGCGCGGCGCTGCTGGCGCGCTCGAACGCGTCGGCATCGGGGCCGTGCGGCACCATGCTGTTGTGCAGGCTCGCGCCGCCCGGCTTGAAGCCTTCGGGCTTGGCGTCGTACTCGCCGTGCACCAGGCCCATGAATTCGGACATCACGTTGCGGTGGTACCAGGGCGGGCGGAAGGTGTCTTCCATCACCAGCCAGCGCGGCGGGAAGATCACGAAGTCGCAGTTGGCGGTGCCGGGGGTGTCGCTCGGCGAGGTCAGCACCGTGAAGATCGACGGGTCGGGGTGGTCGAAGCTGATCGAGCCGATCGTCATGAAGTTCGCGGTGTCGTACTTCAGCGGCGCGAGGTTGCCGTGCCACGCGACCACGTTGAACGGCGAGCCGCGCAGCGGCGCGCGCCAGAGCCGGCCGGCGAACTTCTTGACCAGCTCGAACGAACCCGTCGCCTCGGCGTCGAAGGCCGCCACCGGCGCCTGGAAGTCGCGCGGGTTCGCCAGCCCGTTGGAGCCGATCGGCCCGAGCTCGGGCAGGCGAAAGTGCGCGCCGTAGTTCTCGCAGAGGTAGCCGCGGGAAGGGCCCTCTTGTCCGTCGTCGCCCTGCAACTCGACCTTGAAGACCACGCCGCGCGGCAGCAGCGCGATCTCGCCGGGCCCGACCTCGAGCGCGCCCATTTCGGTGACGATCCGCAGCCGCCCCAACTGCGGCACGATCAGCATCTCGCCGTCGGCATTGACGAGCGCGCGGCGGCGCATCGAGCGGTTCGCCAGGTAGATGTGCACGCCGATACCGGTCTGCGCCTGCGCGTCGCCGTTGGCGCACAAGGTGCGGATGCCGTCGACGAAGTCGCAGTCGGCCGCTTCGATCGGGAACGGGTTCCAGCGCAGCGGCTCGGGCGCCAGCACCGCGTCGCGGCCGGCGCCGGTGCACCAGTGCGCTTGCGCGTACGCCGCATAACGGCCCGCCACCACCGAGGGCTGGCGCCGGTACAGCCAGCTGCGCCGGTTCGCGGCGCGCGGCGCCGTGAACGCGGTGCCCGACAGCAGCTCCGGGTACAGGTTGAGCGGCGCGTGCTGCGGGCTGTTGCGGCCCTGCGGCAGCGCGCCGGGCACGGCTTCGGAGGCGAATTCGTTGCCGAAGCCGCGTTGGTAGGCGAGCGGGGTCGAGGTCGGGTTCATGGGTGGCTCGGTGGTCGCTCAGCGGTTGTCTTGGGGACCCACAGCGGCGCTGTTGCGCGCGGCGGCGAGCGCTTCTTTCAATACATCGAGCGTACCGATGTGGTTGGCCAGCAGCAGCACGAGGCGGGCGTTCAGCGCCTGGCTTTGCTCGAACGTCAGGTCGCGGTGCGCGTCGATCAGCGCCTCGTAGAAGTCGTCGGGGGCACTCAGGTGCGGCTCGGTGATGAGGTTCATCGCGGGCAATCCGGGCAAGCGGCATCGGGAGGAAAAACGGCAGGCGATTGTGGCAACGCGAGCGCGCGATCGATCGCGCTGCGCAGCGCGTCGGCCGAGGGTTGTCGCCAGCGGGCGCACACATGGTGGTCGGGCCGCAGCAGATAGGTTGAGCCGGGCAGCAGGTCGTAGCGCTCCGCGATCAGGCCGTCGCGGTCGATCAGGCGGTCGGGCGCGTCGGCGCGCGCCGTCGCACCACAGGCGCGCACGTCGAGCACCCGCAGCGGCACGTTGCCAGCGGCCGATCGCAGCGTCGCCGCCACCGCGTCGGCGATGTCGCCAGCGTCGTAGACCAGCGCGGTGAAGCCGTCGCCGAGCTGACGCAGCAACCAGCCGTCGCGGCCATCGGCGAGCGTGACCGGCGCATCGGCGGCGGCCGCGCCGGGGCGCAAGCGCAGGTCGAACGCCGCGCAGTCGGGCGTGTTCAGTGGCGAGCCATCGAGCGTGGCCGGCACCGACAGCCGCCCGCTGTTGACCAGCGTGCGCGCAAAGGCAAAGTGCCGCGCGAGATCGAGCACCGCGTCGCGGAACATGCGGCTGATCTCGCTCTTGGGGGTGATGAAGTCGGTGGCGCGGGTCGAGTGGCGGATGTTCTCGTCGGCCGCGGCTTCGCGCTCGTCGGCGTAGCTGTCGAGCAGTGCGTCCGGCGCCTGGCCGCGCAGCACGAAGGCGAGCTTCCAGGCCAGGTTCTGCGCGTCCTGCACGCCCGAATTGGCGCCGCGCGCGCCGAACGGCGAGACGCCGTGCGCGGCGTCGCCGGCGAAGATCACCCGGCCATGGCGGAACCGCGCCATGCGCGTGCAGGCGAAGGTGTAGACGCTGGCCCATTCGAGCTCGAAGGGCACATCCTTCAGCGTTGAATGGGCAAGCAGCGCGCGCACGCGCGGGATGATGTTCTCGGGCTTTTTCTCCGCCTCGGGGTCGGCGTCCCAGCCGAGCTGGAAGTCGATGCGCCAGACGTTGTCGGGCTGCCGGTGCAGCAGCACGCTGCGGTTGGGGTGAAAGCTCGGGTCGAACCAGAACCAGCGCTCGGCCGGCAGGTCCAGTTCGATCTTGACATCGGCGATCAGGAAGCGGTCGCGAAAGACCCGGCCCTGGCTGTGCTCGCCGATCAGTTCGCGCACCGTCGAGCGGCTGCCGTCGCAGGCCACCAGATGGTCGGCGCGCAGCCGGTACGCGCCGTCGGGCGTCTCGATGGTCAGCAGCGCGTGGTCGGCGTGGCGCTCGACACCGACGACCTTGTGCTGCCAGCGCAGGTCGATCAGCGGCAACTCGGCCGCGCGCTGCACCAGGAAGCCCTCGACGTAATACTGCTGCAGGTTGATGAACGCCGGGCGCTCGTGGCCGGGTTCGGGCAGCAGGTCGAAGCGGTAGACCTGCGCATCGCGGAAGAACACCTTGCCGACGTTCCACGACACGCCCTTGGCGACCATGCGCTCGCCGCAGCCCAGCTGGTCGAAGATCTCGAGCGTGCGCTTGGCGAAGCAGATCGCGCGCGAGCCGTTCGACAAGGTGCGGTCGCTGTCGAGCAGTACGACCGCGATGCCGCGCTGTGCCAGGTCGATCGCCAGCGCCAGCCCGACCGGCCCGGCGCCGACCACCACGACCGGGTGGCGCGCCGGCGGCGTGGCGCCCTGGTCGGCGCTGCGCACGAGGTCGAACGTCAGGCGCCGGAAGTCGACGCCTTCGCGCCGCAGTGCCTCGAGCTCGCCGGGCTTCATCGGGGTCCCGCCGAGGTGCTCAGGATTCGAGCGCGTTCCACATCTCGACGTCGCGTTGCGCGGTCCAGACGCGCGGGTCGGGGTACTGCGTGGCTTCGTCGTAGGCGCGCGTCACGTCGAACGGCATGCAGTGGTCGAAGATGACCCAGTGGCCGTAGGTTGGCCGCAAGCGCGCCACGGTCTCGCGGTAGACCGTGTTCAGGTCCTTGCCGGCTTCCACGCCGGCGCGCACGCTGGCGTACAGGTCGCTGATGAACGCGCGCGTGCCGGCCAGGCCTTGCGCCACTTGGTCCGGCGTCGTGAGCGCGGCGCCGCGGCCCGGCACCAGCGCACGCGGCTGCAACGCGGCCAGGTTGTCGAGCGTCTGCGGCCAGTCCTTGAAGTACGCGTCGCCGGCGTAGGGCGTGGCGTCGAACTCGACCAGATCGCCCGAGAACAGGATCTTCTGCTCGGGCAGCCAGGCCACGGTATCGCCCTTGGTGTGGCCGCGGCCGAGCTGGATCAGCTGCACCTCGAGCTGGCCGAGCCAGAGGCTCATGCGGCCCGTGAAGGTGATGGTCGGCCAGGTCAGCCCGGGCGGCACCGACTCGACCGCCTGGAACAGGCGCGGGAAGCGGCCGATCTCGCTGGCCTTGTCGGCCTCGCCGCGCTCGCGGATCAGGTCATAGGTGTCGCGGCTGGCGATGATGTGTTCGGGCTCGTAGCCGCTGGCGCCGAGCACGCGCACCGCGTGGTAGTGGCTGAGCACCACGTACTTGATCGGCTTGTCGGTCACCTCGCGGATGCGGCGGATCACGTCGCGCGCCATCACCGGCGTGGCCTGGGTGTCGACCACCATCACCGCGTCGTCGCCGACGATCACACCGGTGTTCGGGTCACCCTGCGCGGTGTAGGCGTAGGCGTTGTCGGACAGCCGGGTGAAGCTCACCACCTTCTGGTCGAGGTCGGCCTGGCTGGCGAAGACTTTGGGCGGGCTCATCGGGATCCTTCGGGCGGGTTGGCGGGTCGTTGCGGCTGCTCGTTCGACGGTTCAAATGGTAGCCCCGCACCCGGTGCGGCGCGCTCAGTGTTCGAGAAACCGAATCCCGCCGCCGGCATGCTTGGCGCTGTACATCGCGTTGTCGGCCGCCTTCACGAGTGCGTCGGCGCTGGCACCGTCGTCGGGGTAGATCGCGACGCCGATGCTGGCGCCGATGTCGATCGTCTGACCCTGGCCGATCAGCCGGAACGGCGTCGCGAGCGCAGCGAGCGCCTTGTCGGCGACCCGGCGCGCCTCGTCGCGCCGGGAGACGCCGGGCAGGATCACAGCGAACTCGTCGCCGCCGATGCGAGCGACCGTGTCGGACTCGCGCACCTGCTGGCGCAGTCTGGCCGCGACGGCCTGCAGCAGTTCGTCGCCTGCGGCATGCCCGAGCGTGTCGTTCACGGGCTTGAACTTGTCGAGATCGAGGTACAGCAGTGCAAGCTGGCGCGCCTCGCGCTTGGCCAGACTGATCGCCTGGTTCAAGCGGTCGTTGAACAGCAAGCGGTTGGGCAGGCCCGTCAGGCCGTCGTGATGCGCGACGCGGCGGATGCGTTCCTCGGCCAGCTTGTATTGCGTTACGTCGGTCGCAACCGCGAAACAGCCCAGAACACTGCCGGAGTCGGTGACGCGCGGCAGCAGCTTGATCTCGAGGTGGCGGGGTTCGCCGTGCGCCAGCGTGTGCGTGCGCTGGTAGGTGACCGCACGACCTCGCATCACGGTGCCGAAATGGCCCTCGACCTCGCGGTAGGCCTCGTCCCCGATCACCTCGCGCACGTGCATGCCCACGATGCTGTCGGCGGCGAAACCGAAGAATGCCAGGTAGGCCTTGTTCACGAAGCGGCAGCGCAGATGCTGGTCGTACGAGACCGTCATCGCCGGAACGTTGTCGGCGAACAGGCGCAACTCCTGTTCGCTTTCGCGCAAGGCCTGCTCGGCCAGTTTGCTGGCGGTGATGTCGGAACCCACGCCGCGGTAGCCCTCGAAAGCGCCTGTTGGATCGAACACCGGATCGCCGCTGATCGACAGATGACGCTCGCGGCCGTCAACGCCGGGGCGCGAGAACCTGAAGTCTCGAAACGGCAGGTGCGCGTCCAGCACGGCCCGGTGCGCCTGCCAGCCCGCCTCGTCCGGTGAAAGGTAGGCAATTTCCCAGCGGCGTTCGCCGATCTGCGGCGAGCGCCGCAATGCCGGCATGCCCTTGGCACCGCCGCCCGCATTGAGCATGCTGATCCGGTGTTCGGCGTCGCTCTCCCAGTAGAAGTCGGACGACATGTCGGTCAGGCAGCGAAAGCGCGCCTCGCTATCGCGCAACTGCGCCAGCGTGCGCTCGCGCTCGGTCACGTCGGTGGTCACGGCGAACAGCCCCTGCGTGTGGCCGTCCGGACCGATGTGGGGGATCAACTCCACTTCCAGATGGCGCAACTCACCGCTGCCGAGGGTGCGCGTGCGCCGGTAGGTGGCACGCGTGCCCGCGAGTACCTGGTCGAAGTGGCACTTGACTTCCTGGTACGGGCCCTCGCCGATCACCTCGCGCAGGTGTTTGCCGACGATGCTGGCGGTGGTGAACCCGAAGAACTCGGCAAAGCGCCGGTTCGCGAACAGGCAGTGCAGGTGCTTGTCGTAGGCGATCGACATCGCCGGCACGTTGTCGGCGATCAGCCGCAATTGCTCGGCGTCGTCGCGCGGGGTTGTGGGTGTTGGCCCCTTTGGAGATTCCATGCCACGGTTCGCTATGTACGTCCTAGCATACCCGCGGTTGAGCCGCCCGGATGGCCGGCGAGCGGTGATTTGAGAAGGAGCGCCGCGCCTTCGAATCATCGCAACGGGCATTGCATGCAAAGCGTGTCTTTCGGCACAACTGGGCGGGCAATGGAAAAGCCCGCAGAACGAGTGTTCATGCGGGCTTCCGTTGTTTTGGTGGCGCTTCAGGGATTCGAACCCCGGACCTGCGGATTATGATTCCGTCGCTCTAACCGACTGAGCTAAAGCGCCTAAGCCCATAATTATAGCGTCGCTTCCGCGGCCCTTCGCGACCGCGTCACGCGGCGGGCCAAGGGGGCGCAACCATTCCCTCGCCTACTCGGCCCGACCTGCCCGCATGTTCAGTTTCCTCAAGAAGAAGCCGCCCTCCACCGAGCCTGCAGCCTCCGCGCCGGCGCTCGATGCGCCGGCGCCTGACAGCGAGCGGCGCAGCTGGCTCGATCGACTGCGCGGGATGCCGGCCGAGCCGGCCGCGCCGCTGACCGCGCCCGAAGCCGAGGCACCGCCCGCGCCGGAGGCGGAGCCAGCGGCAGCGCCCATCGAGGCCGATCGCCGTGGCTGGCTCGACAAGCTGCGCGGCGGCTTGCGCAAGACCGGCTCGAGCATCGCGCAGGTCTTCATCGGCGCGCAGATCGACGATGCGTTGTACGAGGAGCTCGAGTCGGCGCTGCTGATGGCCGATGCGGGCGTGAAGGCCACCGAGTTCCTGCTCGCCGACCTGAAGCGACGCGTCAAGCAGACCAAGGCCACCGATCCGGCTGCTGTAAAGGTGTTGCTGGCCGACGCGATCGCCGACCTGCTCGCGCCGCTCGAGCGGCCGCTGCAGGTGGGGGCGCACCAGCCCACGGTGATCATGGTGGTCGGCGTGAACGGCGCGGGCAAGACCACCAGCATCGGCAAGCTCACGCGCCATCTGGCCGACGCGCAGCAGAAGGTGCTGCTGGCCGCGGCCGACACCTTTCGCGCTGCTGCACGCGAGCAGCTCGCGGTGTGGGCGCGGCGTTCGGATGCGCAGGCCACGGGCGCCGAGCACCGCGTCGAGATCGTCGGCCAGGAGGGTGGCGACCCGGCCGCGGTGACGTTTGACGCGGTGGTGGCCGGCAAGGCGAGGGGTTGCGACGTGGTGATCGCCGACACCGCCGGGCGCCTGACGACGCAAGCGCACCTGATGGACGAGCTGAAGAAGATCCGCCGCGTCATCGCCAAGGCCCAGCAAGGCGCACCGCACGAGGTGCTGCTGGTGGTCGACGGCAACACCGGGCAGAACGCGTTGACGCAGGTGCAGGCCTTCGACGCCGCGCTGCAACTCACCGGCCTGATCATCACCAAGCTCGACGGCACGGCCAAGGGCGGTGTGCTCGCCGCGGTCGCGCTGTGGTCGCGTGAGCGCGCGCGCGATGGCGCGCCCGCGCTGCCGGTCTACTTCATCGGTGTGGGCGAAAAGCTCGAAGACCTGCAGACCTTCAATGCACGCGAGTTCGCTCAGGCGCTGCTGAGCTGACGCTCAAACGCGCTGACCACCCGCTACGACTTGCGCAGCGGCACCGGTTCAGAGTCGAGGTCGTCGAACCAGGTCGAGGGCGGCGGCTCGAGCAGCTCGATGCGTTCGTCGTGCGCCGAATCGCGGTGCGAGTCGTCGAAGGGGCTCGAAGGCAGCGCGGGGATCGCCGCCCCGGCAGCGGCGGCGCGGGTCGCCGGCACCAGGCTTGGCGTGGCCACCGGTCTGGGCAGCAGCGCGTCTCGGGCAGCGCTGGCCGAAGGCAGGGAGCGCTCGCTCCAGACCTGCATCGGAATGTGTGCTGCCTTCAGCGTGCGCGCCATGCGCGCCAGCCGCTTGCGCGCGCGCTCGGTGGGCTGCGACGGCTGCACTTCGACCACCGCGACCACCTGGGCCGCCATGTCGCAGACCACGAAGTCGGCGCACTGGTAGCCCAGCCGGCGCAGCCAGTCGACGTATGAATTGCGCTTGGGCACACTGACGAATCGCGCCAGCGGCACCTGCGCCAGGATCATGTACTCGGGCAGCGCCTTCACCAGCGTGGCGAAGGCCACGCGCTCCTGCGTGGTGAGAACGCGCGTGGCCTGCGGTGGCCAGCCGATCAGGGTGTCGATGCGGTCGATCTCGTCGGCGTCCGGGCGGGTGGCCCGGCGGCTCATCCACAGCCACGCCACCAGCACCAGAAGTACCAGCCCGAGGGCAATCTGCAATGTAGTCATGGGTCAGTCCCAAGTCCGGTCCGCACGAGACCCGTGCCCGATCATGCGCTTTCGTTGCGCCGCGGCTCGCGCCGCGATCCTCGCCATGTCGGACCGGTTGCGGTGCTTCAGCGCGGGCCGCCGGGGCCGCCCAGGCCCTTCATGCCGCCCATGCGTTTCATCATCTTCAGCATGCCGCCGCCCTTCATCTTCTTCATCATGTCGCGCATCTGCTCGAACTGGTTCAGCAGCCGATTGACTTCCTGAACGTGCACGCCGGCGCCAGCCGCGACGCGGCGCTTGCGGGTGGCCTTGAGCAGGTCGGGCTTGCGGCGTTCGAGCGGCGTCATCGAGCAGATGATGCCCTCCATGCGGCGCATGTCGCGCTCGGCCCGGTCCATGTCGGCGGGGCCCAGGTTGGCGGCCTTGCCGGTCATCTGCGACGGCAGCTTGTCCATCAGGCCGGACAGGCCGCCCATCTTCTTCATCTGCGAGATCTGCGACAGGAAGTCGTTCAGGTCGAAGCTGTCGCCCGACTTGACCTTGTCGACGAGCTTTTGCGCCGCCGCCATGTCGACGCCTTTTTGCACCTCCTCGACCAGGCCGACGATGTCGCCCATGCCGAGCACGCGGCCGGCGTGGCGCTGCGCGTCGAACACTTCGAGGCCGTCGATCTTCTCGCTGATACCGGCGAACTTGATCGGCGCGCCGGTCACCTGGCGAACCGACAGCGCCGCGCCGCCGCGCGAATCGCCGTCCATCTTGGTCAACACGATGCCGGTGAGCGGCAGCGCATCCGTGAACGCCTTGGCAGTGTTGACGGCGTCCTGGCCCTGCATCGCGTCGACCACGAAGAGGGTCTCGACCGGCTTGAGCGCGGCGTGCAGTTCGGTGATCTCGCGCATCAGCGCTTCATCGATGCCCAGGCGCCCGGCGGTGTCGACGAGCAGCACGTCGATGTAGTGCTTGCGCGCGTAGTCGAGCGCGGCCAGTGCGATCGCCAGCGGCTGGTCGTCGCCGCTGGACGGGAACCACTCGGCGCCGGCTTGCACGGTGACGCGCTTGAGCTGCTCGATGGCGGCCGGGCGGTAGACGTCGACCGACACCGTGAGCACCTTCTTCCTGCGCTTCTCGATCAGGTGCTTGGCGAGCTTGGCGGTGGTCGTGGTCTTGCCCGCACCCTGCAGGCCGGCCATCAGGATCACGGCCGGCGGCTGCGCGGCGAGGTTGATGTCGGCGGGGGGCTTGATGGCCCCGGTGGCCGGGTCGGTTTCGCCCATCGTCGCGGCGAGTTCGCGGTTGACGATGCCCACGAGCGCCTGTCCGGGTGACAGCGAACCCACCACCTCGGCGCCGAGCGATTTTTCTTTCACGCGGGCGATGAAGTCGCGCACCACCGGCAGCGCCACATCCGCCTCGAGCAGGGCCATGCGCACTTCGCGCAGCATTTCCTGGACGTTGCTGTCGGTGATGCGGGCCTGGCCGCGCATGGTCTTGACCAGGCGACTCAGCCGGTCGGTGAGAGTGGAAGCCATTCGAGGGGGCGCGGCCTGCATCGGGCGTCAGGCGCGAAAGTACACTGCTTGGATGATTCTATCGTTCGCACCTGCCAGCGCTGTAACGTCCAATTTTGCCTGGGCACTCGGCCTGCCGAGCCTGTCGGCCCTCGTCGCCTATGCCTGCGCTGCGCTGCTGCGCGAGCGCCACGCCACCGCGCTGCGTGCCGCGTTGCTGATCGGATGGGTCGCCCACGGGTTGGCGATCGGGGTCGACATCGCGGGCGTCGGCAGCGACCTTGTCACCGCCCGCTTCGGCTTCGCGCCGGTACTGTCGATGACGTTGTGGCTGGTGCTCGCGGTGTATGTGATCGAGAGCCGGTTCGTGCCGTTGCCCGGCGCGCGCCGCACGTTGGCTGCGCTCGGCATCGTCGTCATTGTGCTGGCATGGCTGTTCCCGGGCGAGCCGTTGCCGCAGGTGGTGCCGCGCTGGGCGCCCCTGCACTGGGCGCTGGGCATCGCCTCCTACGGGCTGTTCGGTGCCGCCGTGCTGCACGCTGCGATGCTCAACCGCGCCGAGCGCCTGATGCGACCCACCTCGGCCGGCACGATGGGTTCCCACAAGGGGCTGCCGTTGCTGCAACTCGAGCGCATGACCTTTCGCTTCGTCGGTGCCGGCTTCGTCGTGCTGTCGGCTGCGCTGCTGCTGGGCGCGTGGTTCGCGAACCCGTGGCGGTGGGACTACAAGACGGTGTTTTCGATGCTCGCCTGGTTTGTCTTTGCGGGCCAGCTCGTCGGGCGCCGGGCATTCGGTTGGCGTGGCCCGGCGGCAACGCGGTGGCTCTATGCCGGTGCCGCCCTGTTGCTGCTGGCGTATGTGGGCTCGCGCTTCGTGCTCGAGGTGTTGTTGCACCGCGCGCCGGCATGAACGTCTGCGGCGGATGAACCCATGAAGTTCCTGCTCGTGCTGCTGGCCGTGCTGGTACTGCTGTGGCTCTTGCGCGGCAGTGTGCAGCGCCGCATGCCACCGCCACGCGGCAAGGCGGCCGCGCCGCCTGCGCCGCAGCCGATGCTGCGATGTGCGTTGTGCGGTACGCACCTGCCGCGCGACGAAGCCCTGCCCGGGCGCGGTGGCGTGTTCTGCGATGACGCGCACCGCGCCGCGTTCGAAAAGTCGCACCCCGAGTCATGAACCGCGCCGAGCGCTCGTTCGAGCGGCGCTCGGCCGACCGGCGCCGCTCGCGCCGGCCGGCGGCGGCCGATGAATCGTTTTTCGGCGCGTTCAGCTCCGAAGGCGATACACAGTCTCGTGACGACGAACTGGCGCGCCACGGCGCGTCGGCGACCGAACCCGCTTCGCCGCACGAGGCGGCCGCGACCCCGAAGCCCGACAAGCCGGCCGACTCGCGCTTCTTGTCGGGCACCGCGGCGCGCGTGGTCGAGTCGGGGCAGACCGCCTTCGAGCGCATCTACCGCGCCTTCATCGCCGCGCGCGCCGCGCTCGGCGCCGCGTTGGTGGCCGCCATGGCGGTGGGCGGGCTGTTCGGGCTGCGTCCGAACCTTGCGGTGACGCTGCTCAGCGTGACGTACGCGGCGCTGGCCATCGGCATGTGGGTGCTGCCGCGCTACCGGCGCCCGGCGGCGTTCGCGGCGCTGACGCACTTGCGCAGTCGGCAGTGGCTTGCCACCATCGGTGTGGACCTGCTGTGCTTCACCGCGCTGCACGTGCTGGCGCCGGGTTCCAGCCTGAACTACGTCGCGCTGCTGGTGCTGCCGGTGCTGATGGCGGGCATGCTCACGCCGCGCACGATGGCGCTGGCCACCGCAGCCGCGGTCACGCTGGCGCTGCTCGGCTCGGCCTGGCTGACGGGGGTCGCCGGCGCGGAGGGCACGCTGCAGATGACGCAGGCCGGCCTGGCCGGTGCCGGCTCGTTCGTGATCACGGTGCTCGCCAACGAACTCGCCGGGCGCCTCGCGCGCGAGGAGTTGTCCGCGCGGGGCAGCCTCGAGATGGCGCGCCAGCAGGCCCAGCTGAACCGGCTGGTGATCGAGGAGATGCAGGACGGCGTGCTCGTCGTCGATCGGCGCGGGCGGGTGCGTGCGGCGAACCCGGCGGCACGTCGGCTGCTCGCCCCCAGCGGCATGAGTCGGCCGGCTCCGTTCCAGTTGCGTGGCGTGCAGGCCTGGGACGCGCTCGTGAAAGCGGTCGAGCGCGCGTTCACCGAGGCGGCCTGGCCCGAATCCGGTCGCGACGTGGTGCTGCAGTTCGACACCGCCGCGACGAACGCGCGCGCCGCGCAGCGCACCCTGCGCGTGCGCGTGCGCTTCACTCGCAAGCGCGAGCCCAAGGTGATCGAGGAATTCTGCGTGCTGTTTCTCGAAGACGTGCGCAACATGCAGGCCCGCAGCCGTCAGGAAAAGCTCGCCGCGATGGGGCGCGTTTCGGCCGGCATCGCCCACGAGATCCGCAACCCGCTGGCGGCGATCTCGCAGGCCAACGCATTGCTTTCGGAAGACGCGACCGACCCCGGCCAGCGCCAGCTCATGCGCATGGTCAGCGAAAACGTCGCGCGCCTCAAGCGCATCGTCGACGACGTGATGGAGGTCGCGCCCGGCGTGGCGCCCGACGTCGGCGTGATCGACGCGACCGCGCTCGTGGCGGCGGTGTGCAACGAGTGGGCGCGCGCAGCCGGGGTGGCGCTGGGTGAAGGCGGCGTGCTGCAGGTCGAACTGCCGGGTGAGCCGGTTGGGGTGCTGTTCGACGCCGAGCACCTGCGCCGCGTGCTCGTCAACCTGCTCGACAACGCGCATCGCCACGCCAGCAAGGCGCCGGGCGCGATCCGGCTGCGCCTGGACTCCCGGCACGCATCGCAGGCCTTTCTGAGCCTGGCCAGCGACGGCGCGCCGATCCCGCCCGAGGTGGAGCCCTACCTGTTCGAGCCGTTCTTCTCCACGCGCAGCCGCGGCACCGGCCTGGGCCTGTATATTTGTCGCGAGCTGTGCCAGCGCTACGGCGCCACCATCGACTACCGGCTGCGGGCCATCGGCGAGGGCCAGCGCAACGAGTTTTACGTCGACATGCAGCGCCGCGAGCTCGGTACCGCCGAAGCCAGACCTCTCCTGAATTCATGACCAACGCTTCGCACTTCAGCCTGCTCGTCGTCGACGACGAACCCGACCTGCGCACGCTCTACGAGCTGACCCTGCTGCGCGAAGGCTATGACATCGAAACCGCCGGCTCGGTTCAAGACGCGTTGCTGCACCTGAAAGACCGCACTTACAGCGCCGTCATCACCGACATGCGGCTGCCCGACGGCACCGGCCTGGACGTGCTGCGCTGGCTGGAAGAAGGCGGCCGGCGCGAGAAGACGATCGTCATCACCGCCTACGGCTCGGCCGAGAACGCGGTCGAGGCGCTGAAGGCCGGCGCCTACGACTACCTGACCAAGCCGGTCGATCTGAAGCAGTTCCGTGCCGTGGTGGCGTCCGCGCTCGGCCGCGCCGGTTCGCTGGGCGCGCCCACGGTCGACCCGGCGAGCCTGCCGTCGCAAAACGCGGCCGCGCCGGCGGCTGCTGCGCCGCGCCCGGCGGTGGTGGTTGCGCCGCCGCCGGCCGCGCCGGTGAGCCGGGCGCTGACGCGGATGGCGGGCGCTTCGGCGGCGATGCAGCAGGTCCGCTCGATGGTCGACAAGGTCGCGCGCAGCATGGCGCCGGTGTTGGTCAGCGGCGAGTCCGGCACCGGCAAGGAACTGGTCGCGCGCGCGATCCACGAGGTCAGCGTGCGCAGCGGCCAGCCGTTCGTGGCCGTGAACTGCAGCGCGATCCCCGAGCAACTGCTCGAGGCCGAATTCTTCGGCTACCGCAAGGGCGCGTTCACCGGCGCGATGGAGGATCGCGAGGGCTTCTTCCAGGCCGCCAACTCGGGCACGCTGTTCCTCGACGAGATCGGCGACCTGCCGCTGGCCATGCAGTCCAAGCTGCTGCGCGCGATCCAGGAGCGCTCGGTGCGGCCGGTGGGTGCGGTGGCCGAGGTGCCGGTCAACGTGCGCTTGCTCAGCGCCACCCACAAGGACCTGGCGGCCGAGGTGCAACTCGGCCAGTTCCGGCAGGACCTGTACTACCGGCTCAACGTGATCGAGATCCGCGTGCCGCCGCTGCGCGAGCGGCTCGAAGACCTGGTGGCAATCAGCGAGCATGTGCTCGAGCGCATCGCGCGCGACGCCGGCGTGTCGCCCGCGCCGCGCCTGACCCGCGACGCGCTGGTGCATCTGGAGCGCTACCCGTTCCCCGGCAACGTGCGCGAACTCGAGAACCTGCTGCATCGCGCCGTCGCCTTGTCGGGCGGCGGCCCGATCGACGTCTACGACCTCGGGCTGCCCGAGTCGGTGTTCACCGACAGTGCGGCGCAGGAACTCGACCTGATCACCGGCAACACCGACGACGACGCGCTGCAGGCGGCGCGCCAGCTGGTGCCGATGGCGCCGATCGAGGAGCCGCTGCCGGACGACCTGGAGACGCACCTCGACGCGGTCGAGCGCGACATCCTCGTGCGCGCGCTGGAGCGCCATCGCTTCAACCGCACCGCGGCCGGAGCGAGCCTGGGCTTGTCGCTGCGCCAGATGCGCTACCGCATGGCGCGCTTGGGCGTGAACGTGGGCGGCGACGGTTTCGATCGGGAGTGACGGGGTGCGCGACGCCATCGGCGGCTGGGCCGCGGGCTGGCTGCAAACCGTGCGGCGCTGCGAGTCGCCGAATTTCGGGCCGCGCAGCGCGACCGCCGTCGTCGATCTGGTGCTGATCCACTCCATCAGCCTGCCGCCCGGGCAGTACGGTGGCGACGCGATCGAGCAGCTCTTCACGAACCGGCTCGACTGGGACGCCCACCCGTACTTCCAGAAGATTCGCGGACTCGAAGTCTCGGCCCACTTTCTGGTGCGGCGCGACGGCGCGACGACGCAGTTCGTCTCGTGCGATGACCGCGCCTGGCATGCCGGTCGTTCGATGTGGCGGGGGCGCGCCGACTGCAACGACTTCTCGGTCGGCATCGAACTCGAGGGGCTGGAGGGCGAGCGCTTCGAGGCGGCGCAGTACGCGTCGCTGGCCCGGCTGATCGGCGCGCTGTCGCAGCGCTACCCGATCGCCGCGATTGCCGGCCACGAGCACGTTGCGCCGGGGCGCAAGAACGACCCCGGCGCCGGGTTCGAATGGACCCTGCTGCGCTCGATGCTCGGTGCCGCGCCACCGGTCTTTGCGCCAGGCGTGTGCCCGGCACCGTGAGCGGCGCCGATCGATCGCGGATCGGTATTTTCGAGCCGGTCTGCGCACTGCTGTGAATCAGGGTTGATACGCTACGGCTAGTGCTTGTATGGCGATCAGACCCCAGATATAGTGTCTTCTCGTGCTACTCTCCTGTCCTCATTTCGTCACTTCAAAGCGCCCATCGCGTCACCGATGAGTTGCCGTGGATGGCCCGCCCGAAGGGCTGGCCGGTGGGCGCTGGCGTCAGCACCCGGTGCCGCAGCCCGCTGCCGCCAAGCCGCCGATCCGGCGTTTTGAATCCAGCGTCCTGAAATCAGCAATTTCGCGATCGCGCAAGCGATCCACCCGACCGTCCATCGAGGGCCACTCACTCATGCAAGCCGTTAGCGCCACCCATTCGTCCACCGCCGCACCGCGCACTCCCGCCACCACGCCGTCGGCGGCGCCGTCCGTGTACCAGGGTTACCAGATCATTCGCCGCAACGGCGCGGTCGTGTCGTTCGAGCCGAACAAGATCGCGGTGGCGCTGATGAAGGCCTTTCTGGCGGTGCACGGCACGCAGGGTGCGGCGTCGGCGAGCGTGCGCGAGACGGTCGACGGCCTGACTGAATCGGTGGTGCGCGCGTTGCTGCGTTCGCGCCCGGGCGGCGGCACCTTCCACATCGAAGACGTGCAGGACCAGGTCGAACTCGGCCTGATGCGCGGCGGCCACCACGAAGTGGCGCGCGCCTATGTGCTGTACCGCGAACGCCGTTCGCAGGAGCGCTCGAAGCAGGGCCATCCGGTGGCGGCGGCCGAGCCGACGCTCAACGTCACCGACCGGGGCGTGCGCGTGCCGCTCGACTTCGCGCGCCTTCAAACGGTGATCGAATCGGCCTGCGCCGGTTTGGGCGTCGACGTGAAGCCCGATCCGATCATGGCCGAAACCCGGCGCAACCTGTACGACGGCGTGCCGATCGATGAAGTGCACAAGGCCTCGATCCTGGCGGCGCGCACGCTGATCGAAAAGGACCCCGGCTACAGCCGCGCCACGGCGCGCCTGTTGCTGCACACGATCCGCCGCGAGATCCTGGGCGAAGAGGTGCTGCAGGCCGACATGCATGCACGCTATGCCGACTACTTCCCGGGCTTCATCAAGCAAGGCGTTCAGGCCGAGCTGCTCGACGAGAAGCTGATGCAGTTCGACCTCGCCAGGCTCGGCGCGGCGCTGCGCGCCGATCGCGACCTGCAATTCGACTACCTCGGTCTGCAGACCCTGTACGACCGCTACTTCCTGCACATCGACGAGGCGCGCATCGAGCTGCCGCAGGCGTTCTTCATGCGCGTGGCGATGGGGCTGGCGCTGGGCGAGATCGACCGCGAGGCGCGCGCAATCGAGTTCTACGAAGTGTTGTCGAGCTTCGACTTCATGAGCAGCACGCCCACGCTGTTCAACGCCGGCACGCGCCGCTCGCAGCTGTCGAGCTGCTACCTCACGACGGTGGCCGACGACCTCGACGGCATCTACGAGGCACTGAAGGAGAACGCGCTGCTGTCCAAGTTCGCCGGCGGCCTGGGCAACGACTGGACCAACGTGCGCGCGCTGGGCAGCCACATCAAGGGCACCAACGGCAAGAGCCAGGGCGTGGTGCCGTTCCTGAAGGTCGTCAACGACACCGCGGTCGCGGTCAACCAGGGCGGCAAGCGCAAGGGCGCGGTCTGCGCCTACCTCGAGACCTGGCACCTCGACCTCGAAGAATTCCTCGAGCTGCGCAAGAACACCGGCGACGACCGGCGCCGCACCCACGACATGAACACGGCCAACTGGATTCCCGACCTGTTCATGAAGCGGGTGATGGAGGGCGCCGACTGGACGCTGTTCTCGCCCAGCACGTGTCCCGACCTGCACGACAAGTTCGGCCAGGCCTTCGAAGCCGCCTACACCGCCTACGAAGACCGGGCCGCGCGCGGCGAGATCAAGCTGTTCAAGAAGACGCCGGCGCGCGACCTGTGGCGAAAGATGCTCTCGATGCTGTTCGAGACCGGCCACCCGTGGATCACTTTCAAGGATGCCTGCAACGTGCGTTCGCCGCAGCAGCACGTGGGCGTGGTGCACTCGAGCAACCTGTGCACCGAGATCACACTGAACACCAGCGCGACCGAGATCGCCGTGTGCAACCTGGGTTCGGTGAACCTGGTGCACCACCTGACGCGCGAGGGCGGTGTCGTGCAGGTCGACCACGCCAAGCTGAAGAAGACGGTCGCGACCGCGATGCGCATGCTCGACAACGTGATCGACATCAACTACTACGCCGTGAAGAAGGCGCGCGACTCGAACCTGCGCCACCGCCCGGTGGGTCTGGGCATCATGGGCTTCCAGGATGCGCTGTACGAACTCGGTGTGCCCTACGCGTCGCCGGCCGCGGTCGAATTCGCCGACCGTTCGATGGAAGCGGTGTGCTACCACGCCTACTGGGCCAGCACCGAGCTCGCCGCCGAGCGCGGCCGCTACTCGAGCTACCGCGGCTCGCTTTGGGATCGCGGCATTCTGCCGATCGACACGCTCGAGCTGCTGGCCGAGCAACGCGGCGGCTATGTCGAGGTCGACCGCAGCGTCTCGCTCGACTGGGACGCGCTCCGCAACCGCATCCGCGAGCACGGCATGCGCAACTCCAACTGCGTGGCGATCGCGCCGACCGCGACCATCTCGAACATCATCGGCGTGAGCGCGTCGATCGAGCCGTCGTTCGGCAACCTGTCGGTCAAGTCGAACCTGTCGGGCGAGTTCACGATCGTCAACGAGTACCTGGTGCGCGACCTCAAGCGCCTGGGCCTGTGGGACGACGTGATGGTCATGGACCTGAAGCACTTCGACGGCTCGCTGCGCCGCATCGACCGCGTGCCCGAGGAGCTGAAGTCGCTGTACGCGACCGCCTTCGAGATCGAAACGCAGTGGCTCGTCGAGGCCGCGGCGCGGCGCCAGAAATGGATCGACCAGGCGCAGTCGCTCAACATCTACATGGCCGGCGTGTCGGGCAAGAAGCTCGACGAGACCTACAAGCTCGCCTGGTTGCGCGGCCTGAAGACGACCTACTACCTGCGCACCGTCGGCGCGACGCACGCCGAAAAATCGACCGTGAAAGCCGGCCACATGAACTCGGTGTCGAGCGACACCGACGGTGGGTCGGCGCTCATGTCGATGAACCCTGCAGCGATCGGCATCACTGCGATCGATGCCTCGATGAGCGTGAGCCATGTCGAGCCTGCGACCGACATGAAGTTCTGCGCGATCGACAACCCCGATTGCGAAGCGTGTCAGTGAGGCGCGTTTCATGAGCCGTCGTCACGATCCGTCGATGCGGTACCGCAACATCCAACGCGCGCGCATGTCAAGAAGTGCTTGGGGTTCGCACGCAACACTCTCATAATTGGAACGCACAGGAAAATCTCACCATGCTGGTTTGGGAAGAAGAAGTTAAACCCTCGACAGTTCACGCCGCGAGCCTTGCGCAGAGCCATCCGTCGTTCGCGCAACCGGTTCATCTGTCGCCAGCGTCGATCGCCTCGATCAACGAAGTCCAGGTTCCTGCAGCCTCTGTGACCACGGCTGCGAAGATCGAGCCGGCCGCGACCATGCGACGCGTGAAGGCCGCCGACAAGCGCATCATCAACGGCCAGACCGACGTCAACCAGTTGGTGCCTTTCAAGTACAAGTGGGCGTGGGAAAAATACCTCGCCACCTGCGCCAATCACTGGATGCCACAAGAGGTCAACATGTCGCGCGACATCGCGACCTGGAAAGACCCGAACGGCCTGACCGACGACGAGCGCCGCATCGTCAAGCGCAACCTCGGCTTCTTCGTGACCGCCGATTCGCTCGCCGCCAACAACATCGTGCTGGGCACCTACCGCCACATCACGGCACCCGAGTGCCGCCAGTTCCTGTTGCGCCAGGCCTTCGAAGAGGCGATCCACACCCACGCCTACCAGTACATCGTCGAGTCGCTCGGTCTGGACGAGAGCGAGATCTTCAACGCCTACAACGAGGTCCAGTCGATCCGCGACAAGGACCAGTTCCTGCTCCCGTTCATCGGCGAGATCATGGACCCGAACTTCCATACCGGAACCCCCGAGAACGACCAGACGCTGCTCAAGTCGCTGATCGTGTTCGCGTGCCTGATGGAAGGCCTGTTCTTCTATGTCGGGTTCACGCAGATCCTGGCGCTGGGCCGCCAGAACAAGATGACCGGCGCGGCCGAGCAGTACCAGTACATCCTGCGCGACGAATCGATGCACTGCAATTTCGGCATCGACCTGATCAACCAGATCAAGCTCGAGAATCCGCAACTCTGGACAGCAGCCTTCAAGGCCGAGATCAAGGCGCTGTTTCTCAAGGCCGTCGAACTCGAGTACCGCTACGCCGAAGACACCATGCCGCGCGGCGTGCTCGGCATGAACGCCTCGATGTTCAAGGGCTATCTGCGCTATATCGCCAATCGGCGGGCCACCCAGATCGGCCTGGAAGCGCTGTTCCCGAACGAAGAGAACCCGTTCCCCTGGATGAGCGAAATGATCGACCTGAAGAAGGAACGCAACTTCTTCGAGACCCGTGTGATCGAGTATCAAAGTGGTGGCGCGCTGTCCTGGGACTGAAGACCTCGGGTTTGCGCCGGTGTGGGCTCGAGCTTCGTGCGTTTCGAAGCGAGTGCCACTGAGAGATCAAGATATGCGATGCGTGATGCTTCGACACAGAAGCGAAGCACTCGGGTCGCGACCGAATTCATCGTACTGGGGCGTCCCTCCTGGGCAGACTCCGGACCTTGAATAGCTGTTGCGCTCCGGCGGTTGCCGGCGCGGAGCAGTTCTTTTTGCAACTTGATCAAGGAGAAACGAAATGGCAACTGCAAAGAAGGCTCCGGCCAAGAAGGCTCCGGCCAAGAAAGTCGCTGCGAAGAAGGCTCCGGCCAAGAAGGTCGCCGTGAAGAAGGCTCCGGCCAAGAAGGCGGCAGCGAAGAAGGCTCCGGCCAAGAAGGCGGCAGCGAAGAAGGCTCCGGCCAAGAAGGCGGCAGCGAAGAAGGCTCCGGCCAAGAAGGCGGCAGCGAAGAAGGCCCCGGCCAAGAAGGCGGCAGCGAAGAAGGCTCCGGCAAAGAAGGCGGCCAAAACGCCTGCCGCGAAGAAGGCCGCGGCACCCGCCGCGCCGGCTGCGCCCGCGAAGACCACGTTGAGCCCGCAAGCGGCATGGCCCTTCCCGACGGGAAGCAAGCCGTAATCGCTAGAGCTTGACTCAGACAACCCGGCTTCGGCCGGGTTTTTTTATGGTGCGCCCGGCACGGGCGCACTCGGTGCACCCGTTCGCGTCACAGATCGAGCAACGCGCGATCGAGCCGATGGTTCTGGCCGCCCCGGCAGGCAATCTTGATCGCGCCGACGCGGTTGCCGAGCTTGACGCAGCGCTCGAGCGTCCAGCCCTGTTCGATGCCGTACAGAAGCGCCGCCCGGAAGGCGTCACCGCATCCGGTGGGGTCCAGGATCGCGCCGGCAGCGACGCCGGGGACGTGCGTGCGTACGCCCTGCTGCCAGACGTCGCATCCCTGCGCGCCGAGCGTGACGACGACCCCGCGCAGGTGCGAACTCGACAGCGATTCAAGCGACTCGCCGGTGCGCTCGCACAGCATCTGCGCCTCGTAGTCATTGACGGCGACCCACGTCGCCTGGGCGACGAAGCGCTTCAATTCGGCGCCATCGAACATCGGCAAGCCCTGGCCTGGATCGAAGACGAACGGGATCTTTGCTTGTTCGAGTTGCTGTGCGTGCTGAAGCATCGCGTCGCGCCCGTCGGGGGCGATGATGGCCACGCAAACGTCGTTGCGCGGCGGCACCGGCGTCAGGTGCGCGGACTGCATCGCGCCGGGGTGGAATGCGGTGATCTGGTTGTTGTCGCTGTCGGTGATGATGATCGCCTGCGCGGTATGGCTGTCCGGCACCTTGCGCACGAACGCGGTGCTCGCGCCCCACGACTCGATGCGCTGCAGGTATTCGTCGCCGTCGGTTCCCACGGCGGCCATCACGAGCGGCGTGCCGCCGAGCTGGCCGAGGGAGTAGGCGATGTTGCCGGCGCAGCCACCGAACTCACGCCGCAAGGTCGGCACGAGGAACGAGACGTTCAGGATGTGCAACTGCTCCGGCAGGATCTGCTGGGCGAAGCGGCCTGGAAAGGTCGCGATGGTGTCGAAAGCGAGCGAACCGCAAATCAAGGCCGACATGGACTCTCCGGAGTGAAGGTTGAAAAACGACGGGGCCCGCACAGCGCGAACGCGACTGTCACGGGTAGAAGATCTCGACGGTGTAGCCGGTGACCTGTGCCTCGCCACCGGCCGTCAGGAGCAGTTGAAGATTCGCGTCGCCACCGGGCTGCAGACGCGCCAGCGCAACGCCGAAGTCACGCGGCGTCAGCACGCGCCGCGCCACGAGCTGTCCGTTCGGATCGGTCAGGCTCAGGTCGACCGACGGCAACGCGACCGTCAATGCGCCGTGGTTGCGCAGCGCCACCGACAGCTTGAAGACATCGGGCGCGGACGCGCGGGTCAGCGCCGTGCTTTCGACCGACACGTCGTCGATGCGTTGCGGTGCCTCGATCGCGCACGAGCGCGCAGCGCACCACGCGGCGAGCAACGGCCGGGTTTCGGGCCAGCGCGCCGAGATCAGGTTGCGAAAATGGTGCCCGGCCTGCAGTGCCAGCGAAACCGCCAGCACCAGCGCGACCCCGACCAGTGCCGCGCGCACCTTTGGGCGCTGCCATCGCGCCGCGCGCTGGGCTCGACGGACGAATTCCGGCGCTGCGGCAGGCGCGGTCGGTTCCGTCGACTCGGGCGTGGACGGCGTGGACCAGACCGGCGCGTCGTCGGCATCGACCGCCGTATCGTCGGTGGGCGATTCAGGATCGAATTGCGCATCCGGAAACTCGAGCCGGTCGCGCTCGCCGATGCGGGTGGCGGGGGTCGAGCCGGCTTCGCTTCGCCGCGGCGCCAGCAACTGGGCGTCGATCTTGTCGATCAGAGACGGGTCGCCGGCGGTGGCCGCCGCTGCGATGTCGGCCTCGATGTCGAACGGCTCTGCGCTGGCCTGCACCGCTGCGGATCGCGGCGCGGACGCAGCGCCCGAAACCTCTTGCGGCGGCGTGTCCCGCTCCAGATCGAACAGGCCTTCCAGCGCGTTGAAGACCTCGTTGCAGCGGCCGCAGCGCACCCAGCCTTCCGACACCTTGAGCTGGTCCTGCACCACCCGAAAGACGGTGCCGCAGGCGGTGCATCGGGTGGCCAGGCTCATGGTCGACTCGCGCGTCACGTCACCCGGGTCGGCGGGCCGTCATCAGGATCCAGCCGTCTTCGGTGTCGGTGACCTGCAGCGCCAGCCACGGCGCGTAGGCGGCCATCAGTTCGTCGGCCTGGCGGTCCAGGATGCCTGCCAGCACCAGGTCGCCGCCGGCGGCGACATGCCCGCACAGCAACGGCGCGAGCAGCTTCAGCGGCGACGCCAGGATGTTGGCGTAGACCAGCGCATAGGCGCCGTGCGCGGCGTCGGGCAGGCCGGCGTCGAGCGTGACGCCGTTGGTGCGCGCATTGGCCTGCGTCGCCTCGACCGCCGCCGGGTCGATGTCGACCGCATCGATTCCGCTCGCGCCGTGCAGTGCCGCGCCGATCGCCAGGATGCCGGAGCCGCAGCCGTAGTCGAGCACGCGCGTCCAGCGCGCCCGGCGGGCCGGATCCTGGCGCGCAGTCCAGCGCAGGCACATGCGGGTGGTCGGGTGGGTGCCGGTGCCGAAGGCCAGGCCGGGGTCGAGGCGGATCACGCGCACCGCCTCGGCGGGAGGTTCGTGCCAGCTCGGCACGATCCAGAACTCGGGCGTGACCGGCACCGGCGCGAACTGCGCCTGGGTCAGGCGCACCCAGTCCTGCTCGACCACGGGGGTGATCGACTGCACGTGCACGTCGGCCGCCCAGTCCTGGGCGAGCAGCAGCGTCGCGGCGTCGGCGGCCAGCGCCGCGTCGGCGAACAGCGCGCGCAGCGTCGAGCGGCGCCAGCCGGGGCCCGGCGCGGGCATCCCGGGCTCGCCGAACAGCGGCTGCTCGGCCGCGGTGTCGGCGTCGGCGTCCTCGACCGAAACCGACAAGGCCTCGAGCTCGTCGATCAGCGCGTCGGAGACGGATTCGACGCGGTCTTGCGGCGCCAGCAGCAGCAACTCGACCACGTCAGCGCTTGTGCTGGGTGAGCCAGCCTTCGAGGTAGTGGATGCTGGTGCCGCCTTCGATGAACTTGGCGTCGACCATCAACTCGCGGTGCAGCGCGATGTTGGTCAGGATGCCTTCGACCACCGTTTCCGACAGTGCGATGCGCATGCGCGCCAGCGCCTGCTCGCGGGTGTCGCCGTGGACGATGATCTTGCCGATCATCGAGTCGTAGTTGGGCGGCACGAAGTAGTTGGTGTAGGCGTGCGAATCGACCCGCACCCCCGGGCCGCCGGGCGGGTGCCACATCGTGATGCGCCCCGGCGAGGGCGTGAACTTGTACGGGTCTTCGGCGTTGACGCGGCACTCGATCGCGTGCCCGCGCATCTGGATGTTGCGCTGCGTGAACGGCAGCTTTTCGCCCGCGGCGATGCGGATCTGCATCTGCACGATGTCGATGCCGGTCACCATCTCCGTGACCGGGTGCTCGACCTGCACGCGCGTGTTCATCTCGATGAAGAAGAACTCGCCGTTCTCGTACAGGAACTCGAACGTGCCGGCGCCGCGGTAGCCCATCTTCTTGCAGGCCGCCGCGCAGCGCTCGCCGATGCGCTCGATCACGCGGCGCGCGATGCCAGGAGCCGGCGCCTCTTCGAGGATCTTCTGATGCCGGCGCTGCATCGAGCAGTCGCGCTCGCCGAGCCAGACCGCGTTCTTGTGCTCGTCGGCCAGCACCTGGATCTCGATGTGGCGCGGGTTCTCGAGAAACTTCTCCATGTACACGGCCGGGTTGCCGAACGCCGCGCCGGCCTCGGCACGGGTGGTCTGCACCGCGTGGATCAGCGCCGCCTCGGTGTGCACCACCCGCATGCCGCGCCCGCCACCGCCGCCCGAGGCCTTGATGATGACCGGGTAGCCGACCGCGCGACCGGCCTTGATGATCTCCTTCGGGTCCTCGGGCAGCGCGCCTTCGGAGCCCGGTACGCACGGCACGCCGGCCTTGATCATGGTCTGCTTGGCCGAGACCTTGTCGCCCATCAGCCGGATCGATGCCGAGGTCGGCCCGATGAAGGTGAAGCCGCTGCGCTCGACGCGCTCGGCGAAGTCGGCGTTCTCGGACAGAAAGCCGTAGCCCGGGTGGATGGCCTCGGCGTCGGTGACTTCGGCGGTCGAGATGATCGCCGGCATGTTGAGGTAGCTCTGCGCCGAGGCGGCCGGGCCGATGCACACGGCCTCGTCGGCCAGGCGCACGTACTTGGCGTCGCGGTCGGCCTCGGAATAGACCACGACCGATTTGACGCCGAGCTCGCGGCAGGCGCGCTGGATGCGAAGGGCGATTTCGCCTCGGTTGGCGATGAGAATTTTCTTGAACATGGTGCCTCGGCTCAATCGCCCTTGCGAGCTGCACTCGCGGCGCGATGTGGCTGCGCCGAAACGCCGCCGGCGGCGTTTTCGCCTCGGTTGGCGCTCAGAAGTTTCTTGAACATACGAGGCGCCCTATTCGATGATGAACAGCGGCTGCCCGAACTCCACCGCCTGGCCGTTCTCGCACAGGATGCGCGTGACCTTGCCCGACCGGTCGGCCTCGATCTCGTTCATGATCTTCATTGCTTCGATGATGCAGATCGGCGCGCCTTCCTTGATCTCGTCGCCGATCTCGACGAACGGTTTCGAGCCCGGGTTGGCCGAGCGATAGAAGGTGCCGACCATCGGTGACTTCACCGTGTGGCCCGGGTCGACCGGCGCTGCCTGCGCCACCGGCGCGGGCGGCGCAGCGGATGCGGCGGGCGCCGCAGGTGCGAATCCTGCCGGTGGTGCAGCGTGAGCCGGCGCAGCGGCGTCCGCCTTGACGATGCGCACCTTGCCGTCGGCCTCGGTGATTTCGAGCTCCGAGATGTTCGATTCCGAAACGAGGTCGATCAGCGTCTTCAGCTTGCGAAGGTCCATGGTGTGTTCGAGTCCTGTCGATAGGCCGCCGATCGGGCGGTGTACAAGGCAAGGTGAGGCGGTACCGGTCGGCCGACCTCAACTGCGCGAATTCGGCCGGGTTCTGCATCGATCTTCATCTTCAACGCCGCGATCCCTTCCTGCCGCGGACACGCTCGACGATCGCGATCGGCGGTTTCCCGTGGTTTGCCGACTCGGCACTCTCGCACTTGTTGCAATGAAGAAGACGCGTACTTTACGCGACTTGCGGTGCGTTGCCGGCAATTGACAAGCGCGGAATCTCGGTCCGGCATTTGCGCAGTGCGGCTGCCGAAACACGCCATGTCAGCCCACGGTGGCTACCCAGCGCGTGAAATCTTCGGGCTGGATCGCGCCGAGCTTGCGGTCGACGATGGTGCCGGCGCGGTCGAAGATCACCGAGAACGGCAACGCACCCTGCGTGTTGCCGAGCCTGCGTGCCAGCCCGACGCCGTCCGCGCCGGCCAGCCCGATCGGGTAGCCGACCGGGTGCCGGCTCAGGAACTCGAGCACCGGGTCGCGGTGGTCGATCGCCAGTCCCAGCACCTGCCAGCCGGACGTGCGCTGGTCATGCGAGAAGCGGTCGAGCAAGGGCATTTCGCGCACGCACGGCGGGCACCAGGTGGCCCAGAAGTTCAGCAGCAGCGGCTTGCCACGCAGCCCTGCCAGTTCGAGGCGACCGCCCTGCGGCGTCTCGAAGTTCAGCGGCCAGAACTCGTCCGTCGCACCCGGCGCTGCCAGGCGCAAGTGCCACCACGCGCTGCCCACGCCCGCCGCGGCCGCCGTCGCGGCCACTCCGGCCGCCAGCGCGATGCGGCGCCTCATGCGGCCTCCAGCAACTTGCGCAAGGCGGCCAGGTCGCCGCGTTGCGTGCGCCCGCCGCCATCGGGCTTGAGCGCACCGCGCAGGTCGTCGTGGTCGAGCACGCTCAGGTGCAGCGTCACCCGCTCGCCCAGCGCCGCGCTGGGGTGGGTGACACTGAGCACGTCGATCGGCTCGCCGCGCGGCCCGGTGCGGCTGCCGACCTCGTAGTCGACCCGTTGGTCGATCAGCGCCAGCTCGGCGGCCTTGGAGTCGTCGCAGAACAGTTCGAGGTGGACGCTGTTCAGGCGCGTCGCGGTGCCACGCCACACCGCGCCGGCCAGGTGCGGGCGCAATGGCGCCAGGCGCTCCATCCAGACCATCGCCACCGCGCGCAGGGCCGCGAGCTCAGCCGGCTGCGTGTCGGCGCAGAAGATCGCCAGGTAGCTGCGAACTTCGTCCTCGACGAGATCGTTGCCGGGCAGTTCGGCCGCGCGCGCCGCCTGCCGACCGAGCACACGCGCCGCGCGGCGCTTGGCCGGGCCGTATTCCATGCCTTCTTCGACCACCAGCCGGGCGGCCGTGGCGGCGATCTCTTCGGTCCAGGCTCGGCTCATGAAAGTCTCCCGCAGGTTCTGGGTATCAGCGACCGCCCGGCGTTTCGGTTCGCCGCCGCAGACCCGCTGTTCATGGCAGTTCCACGGCGCCCATGCGCGCGGTGATCGTCGCGGCCCGGCCGACCACGTACGCCGACCCGGGCCGCTTCTCGAAGCGCTTGGGCGCCGGCAGCATCACCGCCAGTTGGGCCGCCTGCATTGCGCTCAGGCCGCTTGCATCGACCCGGAAATAGTGGCGCGCCGCGGCCTGCGCGCCGAACACGCCTTCGCCCCATTCGACGCTGTTGAGGTAGATCTCGAGGATGCGCTGCTTGGACAGCAGGCCCTCCAGCATGAAGGTGATGGCGAACTCCTGCGCCTTGCGCAGCAGGCTGCGCTCGCCGTCGAGAAACAGGTTCTTCGCCAGCTGCTGGGTGATGGTCGAGCCGCCGACCACTTTCGCGTGCGCCAGCACGATCGGCCTGGGGCGTGCGGCACGTTGCGAGGTCGGCTTGTGCAGGCGCTGTTCGAGCTGCGCGTTGATCTTCTCGACCCGCGCCTCGGCCTTCTGGTTGCGCTCCCAGGCCTTCTCGACCGCGTCCCATTCGACACCGCTGTGCTCGACGAAACCGGCGTCCTCGGAGGCGATCACCGCGCGCTTGAGGTTCGGCGAGATGTGGGCGTAGTCGACCCACTGCTGGCTCCACGCCAGCGCATGCTTCTCGTTCACCAGGCGCCAGACCTCGGAGCGCTGGAAGGTCGTCGATTGCGGGTCGACGAAGCGCATCAGCGCGACGCGGCCCGCAAAGTACAGCTGCAGCGCCAGCACCGACACCAGCAGCAGCGCGAGCAGGCGCGCCAACATGCCCCAGAAGGCCTTCATCGGGTCGCCTGCGTGCGGTTCATGCGCAGGCGCAGTGCCTGCAACACCGGCGCGGTGTCGGGGCGCACGCCGCGCCAGAGTTCGAACGCCGCGGCGGCCTGCTCCACCAGCATGCCCAGCCCGTCGCGACTGCGCGCGCCATGCGCGGCGGCCCAGTCCAGGAAGGGCTGCGCCGCGGCACCGTACATCATGTCCAGCGCCAGCGCACCGGGCGCGAGCACATCAAACCCGACCGGCACCGCCGCACCCTGCAGGCTGCTCGCCGAGGCATTGACCACCACGTCGAACCCGGTGCCGCAGCCCTGCAGCGTGCTTGCCCGCAGCACCACGGCGCCGGCCACGTGCCGATGCCGTTCGACCAGCACGCGCGCCTTGTCGAGGGTGCGGTTGGCGACGACGATCTCCCAAGGGTGCGCCGCCAGCAAAGGCCCGAGCACACCCGCGGCGGCCCCACCGGCGCCGATCAGCAGCACGCGCGTGGCCGCCAGCGCCACGCCGGCGTTGCGCTCGATGTCGGCGACCAGCCCGGCGCCGTCGGTGTTGTCGGCCAGCCAGCCGTCGGCATCGAAGCGCAGCACGTTGGCGGCCTGCGCCAGCGCCGCGCGCTCGGTCGCGCGCTGGCCGAGGCGCAACGCCTCGAACTTGAACGGCACCGTGATGTTGCAGCCCTTGGCGCCGCCGTGCGCCAGGGCACGCACCGACTCGGCGAAGGCGTCGAGCGGGCAGAGCAGCCGGTCGTACGCCATCGCCTGCCCGGTCTGGCGCGCGAACTCCGCGTGGATGAAGGGCGACTGGCTGTGCTCGACCGGGTTGCCGGCAACGACGTAGCGGTCCATGGCGATCAGTTGGACGGGGTTGCGCTGAGGGTGGTTTCGAGATTCTCCTCGCGCGTGAACTTGAAGCGCGAGGTGATGACGATCTGGTCGGCGAGGCGGCGCATCGTCGGGGTGAACCGCCCGAACGGCGCCGATGCCCGAACGATCGCCACCGCGCGCCGGTCGAGCACCTTCGAGTTCGAAGGACGCACGACCTCGATCTCGAGCACCCGCCCTTGCGAATCGAGCGTCACGTTCATCGTCAGCTCGCCGTACAGCTTGCGGCCCTGGCTCTCAGGGAAGTCACGCGTGCCGCGCTGCTCGATCTTGCGCCGCAACTGGTCGTAGTAGATCGCATAGGCCTCCTCGCGCGTGGCCGGGCTGATGTAGCGCTTCTTCGGCCGCGCGTTCTCCTCGTTGATGCGCTTTTCGATCTCCGCGAGCAGCTGAATCAACTGGCGCCGGCGCTCCTCCTGGGCCTGCTCTTCGGGGTTGCCCTGGTCGCGCTGCGGGTCGGGCATCGGCAGCAGCGCCAGCTCGCGGCGGATCTGCGCGAGCAACTGCTGCTGCGTCTCCTGCAACTGCTCGATGCGCTTGCGCGCCTCCTCGTTCGACTCGCCGGTTTCGACCACCGCCGACGGCGGCAGTGGCGACGTGGCGCGCCCGTGCTGCGCCTCGCCGCCGCCGGCCAGCGACGCCTGCGCGATCGCCTGCGCCTTCTCGGGCGGCTCGCCGGAGCGCGAGTTGACCAGCACCACCTCGAGCGGGGTGTCCTGGAAGATGCGGTTGAATTGTTCGGGAGCGACGATGCGCACCGCCAGCAGCGCGGCATGGACGCCGAACGACACGATCAGCGCGATGTGCAGGGTCGAGAGCTTGCGCAGCATGCGCGGCGGGTCAGACGGTGGGCGCGGCGTCGGCCGTCTGCGGCGCTTCGGCGGCTGCGCCGTCGCCTTGCACGTCGATCGCCAGCGTCAGCGGGCCGGCGCTGTCGGCGCCCTCGTCGAGGTCGGCATCCGCCGGCGCCGCATCGGCCGCGGCGGTGTCGTCGAGTCGCACCAATACGCTGGCGTGCACGTCCAGCGTCAGCAGGTCGGTGCCGGCGATGCGCACGCGCACGTGCGCGCCGCGCGGCAGGCCCTCGGCGCCCAGGGCGCGGAACACCAGCGGCAGCGCATCGGCACGCACCAGGCCGTCCTTCATCACCACGGCGTCGAGCTCGGTGATCTGGTTCTGCGCCAGCCACAGCAGCGTCCAGTAGCGTTCGATGCCCTGCTGGAAGCCGTTGTATTCGGCATAGGCCGAATCGAACGCCGAGATGATCGCGAACAGCTGCACGTCCTTCGGCTTGAACGGCGCGGCCAGTGCCGCGGTGCGGCCATGGCGTGCGCAGGCGATGATCTGCCACTGGTTCACCAGGTCGACATAGCGGCGCAGCGGCGAGGTCGCCCAGGTGTACTGCGCCACGCCCATGCCGGCGTGCGGCGCCGGCTTGGTGCCCATGCGCACCTTCACGCCCGGCGCCATGCTGGCCTGGCTGCGGTAGATGCCTGGCACGCCGCAGTCGGCGAGCCAACCGCCCCAGGTGCTGTTGGCCAGGATCATCGCCTCGGCCACGATCAGGTCGAGCGGCGAGCCGCGCCGGCGCGCGCTGATCAGCACGCGCTCGGTGCCGCGCGGCTCGGTGGCCGCGGCGCCGGCGCCCGTGTCGTCGCGCTCCAGGCGGAAGTTGTAGTCAGGCCGGTTGAAGATCTCGGGCTTGCCGCGCACCACCTCGCGCTGCGCCTTCAGGTGGCGTGCGAGGCGAAACGCGAATGCCAGTTCGGCCGCGAACTCGTAGGGCGCCGGCTCCTGGCCGAGCAGCGCGGCCTCGGTGATCACGCTGTCGAGCTGGTCATGGCGCAGGTTGGCGGCGATCGGCACGCGCTCGAGTTTCGTCGCGCTGGCGGTGACCGCGAGCGTGGCTTCGTCGATCGTGAGGTACAGCGAGACGGCCGGGCACTCGCTGCCCGCGATCAGCGTGTAGGCCTGCACCACCTCGTCGGGCAGCATCGTCAGCTTGTGGCCCGGCATGTAGACCGTGGACAAGCGCTCGCGCGCGACCTTGTCGATCGGCGTGTCGGGCGCAAACGCCAGCGCCGGCGCCGCGATGTGCACGCCGAACGTGACCGTGCCGCTGCCCAGGCCCTGCACCGACAGCGCATCGTCGATCTCGGTCGTGGCCGAGTCGTCGATCGAGAACGCGCGCACCGCCGCGACCGGCAAGGTCTCCTTGATCGCCGGCGCCTGCAGCGGCGCAAACGCCGTGCCCTTCGGGAAGTTCTCGAACAGGAAGCGGCGCCAGTGGAACTGGTACGGCGAATCGATCGCGCCGGCGGCCTTCAGCAGATCGAGCGGCGCCTTCTGCGAGCGCCGCGCGGCCTCGACCACGGCCTTGTATTCGGGGGCGTTCTTGTCGGGCTTGAACAGCAGCTTGTAGAGCTGCTCGCGAACCACGCCCGGGCACTGGCCCTGCACCAGCTCGCCGGCCCAGGCGTCGATCTGGGCCGCGAGCTGCTTCTTGCGCTCGATGCCGAGCAGCGCGGCCTTGACGATCTCCTCGGGCGCCTTCTTGAAGTTGCCCTTGCCGAGCCGGCGAAAGTAGTGCGGTGCCTCGAACAGCCGGAACAGCGCAGCCGCCTGGTGTTCGATGCCGGCGCCGGCGTTGAAGTATTCGCGCGCCAGATCGGCGAAGCCGAACTCGGCATCGGGCGCGAATTCCCAGGCCAGGTCGAGGTCGATCTCCTTCGAGATGCCTTGCGCGGCGGCGATCAGCGCGGTGGGCTGGGGCTGCTCGAACTTGAGCAACACGCTGGCGGCCTTGACCTTCACGCGCTTTCCCGAGTCGAGCTCGACCTGCAGCGAGCTGTCGGACTCCTGCATCACGCGGCCGGCGTGGAACTTTCCGGCGTCTTCGAAGAGGGCATACATGGGCGGGGATTGTCGCTTCAAGTGGTGGGCGTCGGCGCCGGCCCGGCCGCTGCCGCGGGCTCTGGCTCTTGCCTGCGCTCAGGCCGGCGTGTAGGCCAGCCGCACGTAGATCGGCGCGAACGCTTCGGCCTGCGTCACTTCGAGCAGGTGCTCGCGCGCCAGCTCGAGCATCGCGATGAACGTGACCACCAGCACCTGCGGCCCGCGGCTCACGTCGAACAGTTCTTCGAACAGCGCGAAGCGCCGCCCTTGCAAGGCCCGCAGCACGATGCTCATGTGCTCGCGCACGCTGAGCTGCTCGCGCGTGATCATGTGGTGCTGGTTCAGCGTGGCGCGTTTCAGGATGTCGCCCCAGGCTGCGCGCAGGTCGTCGGCGTTGACCTCGGGAAGGCGCGGCGCGAGCGCCTGCTCGATCACCACCTGGGCGCGCAGGAAGTCGCGGCCGATCAGCGGCAGCTGGTCGATGCGTGCGGCCGCCAGCTTCATCTGCTCGTATTCGATCAGTCGGCGCACCAGCTCGGCGCGCGGGTCTTCGACGTCCTGCCCGTCGGCGCTCTTCTTCGGCGGCAGCAGCATGCGTGACTTGATCTCGATCAGCATCGCCGCCATCAGCAGGTACTCGCTGGCGAGTTCGAGATTGGTCTTGCGGATCTGCTCGACGTAGGCCAGGTACTGGCGCGTCACGCTCGCCATCGGGATGTCGAGGATGTTGAAGTTCTGGCGCCGGATCAGGTACAGCAGCAGGTCGAGCGGGCCCTCGAAGGCCTCGAGGAACACCTCGAGCGCGTCGGGCGGGATGTACAGATCGGTGGGCAGCGCGAACAGCGGCTCGCCGTACAGGCGGGCCAGCGCGACGGCGTCGACGACGGCCGGGCCCGGCGCCGCGCCGTCCGGCACCTCGGGCGACACCGCGTCGAGCTCGGGCAAGGCGACGTCGTCGCTCATCGAACGCCGCGGGGCGTCAACGCCGGGTCTGGTAGACGTAGGGCTGCTGCGGCACCCTGGCTTGCGCGTACTCGGCCTGCGCTTCGCGGTCGACGCGCTTGTCCCAGAGCAGGTTGCGGCCCTGGCGCTGCTCGTCTTCGAGCGTCGGCTTGTTGGCCTTGAGCTGCTCGATGAACGAGGTGACGTCGGAGGTGTAGGCTTTCCAGAACAGTGGCATGGGGAGGGCGCCGCGCGGCAGGCGCTAGAGTCGGATGGTCGATTTTAGCGGGCGCGCCACCCCCGGGCAGGCGATCGACACCGCACCACCACGATGCACGAAATCGAGATCAAGTTCCAGGTGAGCCCAGCCCAGCGCAGCGCGGTCGACGCCGCGGTCGCCGGCCGTGCGCCGCCCGCACGCACGCGCCTGCAGGCCGCCTACCACGACACCGCCGAGCGCACGCTCGCCAAAGCCGGCCTGGCGCTGCGGTTGCGGCGCGAGGGCCGGCTGTGGGTGCAGACGCTGAAAGGTGCCACCGACGACAGCATCACGCGGCTGGAACACAACGTGCCGCGCGGCCGTGCCGCGGCAATGCCACCGGTCGACCCGCAACTGCATGCCGCAACACCGGTCGGCGAGGCGCTGCTGGCGCTGCTGGCGGGCCGCGACGCACCGGCGCTCGCGGTGGTCTACCGAACCGACATCCGGCGCCGCGCGCGCGCGCTGCGCACCCCGCAGGGCCGCGTCGAGCTCGCCTTCGATGCCGGCAGCATCCACGCCGGCGATCGCAAGGCCGGCGTGCTCGAGCTCGAGATCGAACTGCTCGGCGGGTCTCCGCGGGCCGTGTTCGACACCGCACGGCGCTGGCTGGCGCGCTTCGACCTGTGGCTGGACGTGCGCAGCAAGGCCGAGCGCGGCGACCTGCTGGCGCGCGGTGCGTCGATCGCGCCACCGCGCCTGGCCTCGGCGGTGCGGCTCACACCGCAGATGACCGCGGCGCAGGCCTGGCAGGCGGTGCTGCGGTCGTGCACCGACCAGATCACCGCCAACGCCAGCCAGATCGCCTCGGGCGAGCACGGCGACGAGCACGTGCACCAGCTGCGCGTCGGCCTGCGGCGCCTGCGCAGTGCGCTGCGCCTGTTCGACGGCCTGGGCGCGGACGCGGCACTGGCCGAGCCGGCGGCAACCCTGTTTCGCCGGCTCGGCAGCGCACGCGACCAGGTCGTGATCGAAGGCGAGTTCGCGGCCGGGCTGCTCGCCGCGATGCGCGCCGCCGGTGTTGCGGGCGACGCGCCCGTGGCCGCGCCGGCGCACGCCCATGTCCCGCCCACCGAGGTGCTGCGCGAGCGCTCGAGCCAGACCTTGCTGCTCAAACTGCTGGCGGCGTGTCATGCACCGGGCACCGACGCGAGCCAGAGCGAACGCCAACGCGACAGCGAAGGCGAACGCAGTGTGGTTGCCGATCCGTCCGCCCGCGTGCACGACCGCATGCCCGTTCCCGAGCCCGGGCCCGAGCCCGCGCTGGCGCTGCGCCAGCGGCTCGCGCGGCGCCTGAACCGCTGGCATCGCGAGGTGGTCACCGACACGCAACGCTTTGCCGAACTGGACGACGCCGGCCGCCACCGTTTGCGCAAGCGCGCGAAGCGCCTGCGCTACGCCGCCGAGTTCAGCGCCGCGCTGTTCGAACGGCGCGCGCTGCGGCGTTATCTGCGCCGGCTGCGTGCGCTGCAGGAGCGGCTCGGCGCGCTCGGCGACGTCGTGATGGCGATGCAGGCGTTCGCGCCCGATCGCGACCCAGATCGCGATGGCGACCCGCGTGCGATGTTCGCGCTCGGCTGGCTGGCCGGCCGGCGCGAACAGCTGATCGCGGCGGCCGCGCCGCAGCTCAAGGCGTTCGGCAAGGTCGAGCGCTACTGGAAGCGTGACTGACCGACGGTCAGCGCAACTCGCGCCCGAGCAGGCGCTCGAGCGTCGCGCGCGGTGAAGCCTGCGGCTGCAGCTGGTGTTGCAGATCGAGGTAGAAGGTCTGCTCGAGCATGTGCTGGCCGCCCATCGCAGCGTGCAGCACCTGGTCGCTGAACACGATCCAGGTCGTTCCGGGCGCGAAGTCGACCCGGGCCTGCGGGCTGTCACGCTGGAATTGCACGTCGGCCTTGGCACGGTCGTGCAGTTGCAGCATCAGGTGGTCGTATTCGGTGCGGCGGCGTTTGGTGATGCCCACTTTCTCGAGCAGCCAGGCCGAGCCGTGCAGCGGGCGGCGGATCGCCGGCAGGTAGCGCATGGCGTGTGCCTCGAACGGCTCGCCGACGCGCCAGCGCCGTGGCTGGCCCTGCGGATTGACATTGCAGAACACGCGCAGCAGCCGCGTGCCGTGCATCGGGTTCGACGGGAACGCGTCGATGTGCAATCGGGTGTCGTCCTTGCGCCAGCTGGTCTGGCGGCCGGCCACGTCGACCGGGCGCAACGAGCTGTTGCCACGCAGCAGGTGGCCGCGATAGTGCGGAAACAGCCGCAGCGCGAGCGCCTCGCTTTGCGCGGCGTAGCGCGTGATCATCGCCTGCAGCGCTGCCAGGTCGGCGGCCTCGCCGCGGGCGCCGCGCATCTCGCCGGCCGGCCAGCGCAGCGAGATGTTCTTGGCATGGCCGTCGGCCCAGCGCGGGTCGAGAAACTTGCGCTCGTCGTCGCTCAACGCGAACGGCAGGTTCGGGAACACCAGCACCGCGCCGGCCTCGACGACGGCTTCGACGCCGCGCGTCGGACCGTCGTCGCCCCAGCTCGTGTCGGGGAACTCGCGTAGCGGGGTCACGTCCATCGAGGTCAGCGCACCCGCATGCCCGGCTTGGCGCCGGGCCCGGGCTCGAGGAGGTACAGCCCGGGCTCAATCGTCTCGTCGGCGTGCGAGGCGGCCAGTACCATGCCCTCGCTGACGCCGAACTTCATCTTGCGCGGCGCGAGGTTGGCCACCACCACGGTGAACTTGCCGACCAGGTCGGCCGGCGTGTACGCGGACTGGATGCCGCTGAAGACGTTGCGCAGGCGGCCTTCGCCGACGTCGAGCGTCAGGCGCAGCAGCTTGGTCGAGCCTTCGACCGGCGCGCATTCGACGATCCGCGCGATCCGCAGGTCGACCTTGGCGAAGTCGAGCACGTTGATCTCGGCCGCGAGCGGCTCGCCGCCGGGCGGGGGCAGTTCGGTGGCCGGGGGTTCGAGCAGGGCGTCGAGCTGCTTCGCGTCGACACGCTGCATCAGGTGCTTGTACTCGCCGATCGTGTGCGCACCGAGCGCACGCGCGGCGTCGCCGAAGCGCAGCGGCTCGACACGCAGGAAGACCTCGACCTGCGCCGCCAGCGCCGGCAGCACCGGCTTGAGGTAGACCGTCAGCACGCGGAACGCCTCGATGCACACCGAGCACACGTCGTGCAGCACGGCCTCGTGTCCGGCCCGTTTCGCCAGTTCCCACGGCTTGTTCTGGTCGACGTATTCGTTGACGCGGTCGGCCAGCAGCATGACCTCGCGCAGCGCTTTCGCGAACTCGCGTTCCTCGTAGAGCGCCTGGACCGTGCCGCGCTGCGCGCGCAGGCCGTCGAGCAGCGCGCGGCCCTCGACGCCGACGTCGGCCGACAGCACGCCGTCGAAGCGCTTGGCGATGAAGCCGGCGGCGCGGCTCGCGATGTTGATGTACTTGCCCACGAGGTCGCTGTTGACGCGGGCGATGAAGTCGTCGGGGTTGAATTCGATGTCCTCGACGCGCCCGTTCAGCTTGGCCGCGATGTAGTAGCGCAGCCATTCCGGGTTCATGCCGAGCTCGAGGTAGGTCAGCGGCGAGATGCCGGTGCCGCGGCTCTTGCTCATCTTCTCGCCGCTGAGTTGCAGGAAGCCGTGCACGAAGATGTGGTTCGGCACCTTGCGGCCGCTGAAGTGCAGCATCGCCGGCCAGAACAGCGTGTGGAAGGTGACGATGTCCTTGCCGATGAAGTGGACCTGCTCGACCTCGGGTTCGGCCATGAAAGCGTCGTAATCGACGCCGATCTTGGCGAGGTGATTCTTCAGCGACGCCAGGTAGCCCACCGGCGCGTCGAGCCAGACGTAGAAATACTTGCCCGGCGCGTCGGGGATCTCGATGCCGAAGTAGGGCGCGTCGCGGCTGATGTCCCAGTCGTTCAGGCCGACGTGGCCGTGTTCGTCGACCGCGAACCATTCCTTGATCTTGTTCAGCACCTCGGGCTGCAGGCGGCCGGGCGTGGCCGTCCACTCGGTCAGGAAGTCGATGCAGCGCTGCGACGAGAGCTGGAAGAAGTAGTGATCGCTGCTCTTCATCACCGGCGTTGCGCCGGTCAGCGTCGAGTACGGGTTCTTCAGATCGGTGGGGGCATAGACGGCACCGCAGTTGTCGCAGTTGTCGCCGTACTGGTCCCGGGTGCCGCACTTCGGGCACTCGCCCTTGATGTAGCGGTCGGGCAGGAACATGCCCTTGACGGGATCGTAGAACTGCTCGATCGTGCGCTGCGCGATCAGCCCCTGCTTGCGCAGCGCGCGGTAGATGTCCTGCGCCAGTTCGTGGTTCTCGGGGCCGTCGGTCGAGTGCCAGTTGTCGAAGCCGATGTGAAAGCCGTCGAGGTACTTCTTGCGGCCTGCGGCGATCTCGGCGACGAAGGCTTGCGGTGTCTTGCCGGCCTTTTCGGCGGCGATCATGATCGGCGCGCCATGGGCGTCGTCGGCGCAGACGAAGTGGACCTCGTGACCGAGCATGCGCTGGAACCGCACCCAGACGTCGGCCTGGATGTACTCCATCATGTGTCCGATATGAAACGGGCCGTTGGCGTAGGGCAGGGCGGTGGTGACGAAAAGCTTGCGGGTCATGGCGCGATTCTAGGCGGCGCCCAGAGGGAGAACGGCCCTGCGCTAGACTGCCTGACTGCCTTTCCACCGACCGCGCGCACTCCCCATGACCGTCACCGAATCCACGCTGCTCGACGCCCTGAAGTCCGTGATCGACCCGAACACCGGCAAGGACTTCGTCTCGACGCGCCAGTTGAAGAACCTGCGCATCGAAGGCGGCGACGTCGCCTTCGACATTGAGCTCGGCTACCCGGCGAAGAGCCAGATCGCGGGGCTGCGCAAGGCGCTGATCGCGGCGACGCGCACCGTCGCGGGAGTCGAGAACGTCAGCGTCAACCTGGCCACCAAGGTCACGCCGCACGCGGTGCAGCGCGGCGTGCAGTTGCTGCCGAAGGTGAAGAACATCGTCGCGGTCGCGTCGGGCAAGGGCGGCGTGGGCAAGAGCACGACGGCCGTGAACCTGGCGCTGGCGCTCGCCGCCGAAGGCGCCACGGTGGGCATCCTCGACGCCGACATCTACGGGCCGAGCCAGCCGATGATGATGGGCATCACCGGCCGACCCGAGTCGGCCGACGGCAAGACCATGGAGCCGATGGAGAACTACGGCGTGCAGGTCATGTCGATCGGCTTCCTGGTCGATGCCGACCAGGCCATGATCTGGCGCGGCCCGATGGCCACGCAGGCGCTCGAACAGTTGCTGCGCCAGACCAACTGGGCCGAGCTCGACTACCTGATCGTCGACATGCCGCCCGGCACCGGCGACATCCAGCTCACGCTGAGCCAGCGTGTGCCGCTGACCGGTGCGGTGATCGTGACCACGCCGCAGGACATTGCGCTGCTCGACGCCAAGAAGGGCATCAAGATGTTCGAGAAGGTCGGCGTGCCGATCCTGGGCATCGTCGAGAACATGGCGGTGCACGTGTGCGAGCAGTGCGGGCATGTCGAGCACATCTTCGGCGAGGAGGGCGGCAAGCGCCTGGCCGCCGAATACAACATGGACTACCTCGGCGCGCTGCCGCTGAACCTGTCGATCCGCGTGCAGGCCGACAGCGGCCGGCCCAGCGTGGTCAGCGAGCCCGACGGCGAAATCGCCGGCCTGTACAAGAGCGTGGCGCGCCAGGTGGCGGTGAAGATCGCGCAGCGCGCCAAGGATTTCTCGTCCAAGTTCCCGAGCATCTCGATCTCCAAAGACACTTGATCGGTTGCCGCCCGAGGCGCGCCCCGGGCATTCCCTGATCGCGACGTGCGGATCGACGAACGCGCTGTCGCTGCGTCTAGACTTGCACCTATGCAAGCCACTTCCAACGTGACCGTTCCCGTCCGACCCGCCGTGCGCGTCGCGGTGGTCATGGAGCGCGAGGCGAATCCGAACCGTTGGCAGGCTTGGCGCTTCAGGCTGGTCGACGTGGTGCCGCACGAAGACGGCTTCGGTCTCGATGCGCGCGTGCTGCGCGACGATGGCAAGCGCCGGCGCACGCTGTACCCGAACTTCCTGCTCGAACTGTTTCGCGACGAAGCCGAGGGCTACTACCTGAACCTGAGTTCGGGCGCGCCGGTGTGGTTCGTGATGTGGCGCGTCGACGACGACGAGCCCGACCGCGCCTGGCCCGAGACCGTGAGCGTGTCGTACACGGAGGCCGGCCGCTGGCTCGACGCCCAGGAGCGCGTCGACAACGTGCCGCTCCCCGGCGAGCTGGTGCGATGGCTGCAGGCCTACACCGATGAGCATTACCGGCCCGAACCGAAACAGCGGCACCGCCCGCAGTCGTTCCTGCCGCCCGACCGGGCGCGCTGATGGCCGACGCAGCCGGCGGGTTTCTGTCGCGCTGGGCGCGGCGCAAGGAGGCGGCGCGTGCCGGCGCAACGCTCGCGCCCGAGCCGGCCGCACTGGCGACGACGCCGACGCCGTCGCCGATGCCCGAAGGCATGGCGCCTGCCGTGGTCGCGGAACCGGCGGCCGATGGTACCGACCTCGCTGCGCAGCCCGTGGGCATCGCGCCCGCCACCGATCCGGCACCGACGATGGCCGACGTGGCGCTGCTCGGGCACGCCTCCGACTATTCGCGCTTCGTTGCCGGCGGCGTCGACGAGGGCGTGAAGCGTGCCGCGATGAAGAAGCTCTTTGCCGATCCGCACTTCAATGTGATGGATGGCCTGGACACCTACATCGACGACTACGGTCGGCCCGATCCGATCCCGCTCGACATGCTGCGGCGTATGAACCAGTCCAAGGTCCTGCGGCTGTTCGACGATGACGAAGGCGACCACGACCAGCCCGTGCCGCTGATCGATGCCACCGTTGCCCCCGCCCCCGCCACCGCCACCGCCACCGCCACCGAACCATTGAAGCCACCCGATGACGACCCTGATCTGCGACTGCAACAAGACGATGCCACTGGACGGCCCGGGCCTGATCAAGGCGCTGGGGCCTGAGGCCGGCGCCGGGCTCGAAACCGTCCACACGCTGTTGTGCCGCCGCCAGGCCGGTGCGTTCCAGCGCGCCGCCAAGAGCGGCGAAGACCTGCTCGTGGCCTGCACGCAGGAGAGCCGGCTGTTCCTCGAACTGAACGAGCAGACCGAAGGCGCGGCGGGGCTGGCCGAGCGGCCGATCCGCTTCGTCAACGTCCGCGAGACCGGCGGCTGGTCGAAAGACGCCAATGCGGCGACACCGAAGATCGCCGCGCTGATCGCGCTCGCGCAATTGCCCGATGCCGAGCCGGTGACGACCGTCGGCTACCGCTCGGGCGGCCGCGTGCTCGTGATCGGCGGCGCCGACCGCGCGGGCCACGCCGCCCGGATGCTGGCCGACAAGCTCGACGTGAGCCTGCTGCTGAACCAGGCCGACGCGGCGCCCGGCGGCACGCTGGCGCAGCCGCGAACGATGGCGGTGCACGCTGGCGTGGTGACGAGCATCAGCGGCTGGCTCGGCGCGTTCGAGGTGAACTGGACCCAACGCAACCCGATCGACCCGGACCTGTGCACCCGCTGCAATGCCTGCATCGAGGTCTGCCCCGAAGGTGCGATCGACTTCAGCTACCAGATCGACCTGTCCCGCTGCCGCAGCCACCGCGACTGCGTGCGCGTGTGCGAGGCCGCCGGCGCGATCGACTTCGAGCGTGCGCCGCGCGCGCTGAGCGAACATTTCGACCTCGTGCTCGACCTGGGCGCCACGCCCATCCTCACGCTGCACCAGCCGCCGCAGGGCTACTTCCACGCTGCCGACGAGCGCGCGCTGATGGCGGCGGTGCTGCAATTGCGCGAGAGCGTCGGCGAATTCGAGAAGCCGAAGTTCTTCCAGTACAAGCAGAAGATCTGCGCCCACAGCCGCAACGAGAAGATCGGCTGCACCGCGTGCATCGACGTGTGCTCGGCGCGCGCGATCCGCAGCGATGCGTCGATGAAGGGCAAGGCGGGCGGCGCCACGTTGGCCGGCATCATCGTCGAGCCGCACCTGTGCGTGGGCTGCGGCGCCTGCACCACCGTCTGCCCGAGCGGCGCGATCAGCTACGCCACGCCGGGGCCGCACGAGCAGGGTCGGCGCATCCGCGCGCTGCTGTCGACCTACCAGCGTGCCGGAGGCAACGCGGTTGCGGGTCCGGCGGCGCTGCTGGTGCACAGCCGGGGTGCGGGCGCACAACTCATCGGCGACCTGGGTCGCGCGGCCCGCACCGATGCCGCCGTGCGCGGCGTGCCGGCGCGCGTGCTGCCGCTCGACGTGTGGCACACCGCCTCCACCGGCATCGACCTGTGGCTGGCCGCGATTGCATTCGGCGCGTCGCAGGTCTGGGTGCTGATGACCGCGGAAGAGGCGCCCGAATACCGGGCGGCGGTGGCCGCTCAGATGCGGCTCGCGCAGGCCATCCTGAGCGGGCTGGGCTGGCTCGGGGTGCACCTGCGCATCGTCGAGGCGACCGACGTGCGCACGCTCGACGCCGCGTTGCAGGCCGAGCCGGCGGCAACGGTCAAGCACCCGGCCGGCTTTACGGTGCAGGCCGACAAGCGGGCCACGCTCGACCTCGCCATCGAGCATCTGCTGCTGCAGGCCAGCCGGGTGCCCGACGCGATCGCGCTGCCGGTGTCGGCGAGTCCGGCCTTCGGCCGCCTGTTCGGCAGCGTGAACGTCGACCCCGACCGCTGCACGATGTGCCTGAGCTGCGTCAGCGCCTGCCCCGAAGCCGCGCTGGCCGACAACCCCGACAAGCTGCAACTGCGCTTCATCGAGAAGAACTGCGTGCAATGCGGGCTGTGCGCGAGCACCTGCCCCGAAGCCGCGATCACGCTCGAGCCGCGGCTGTGGCTGGCCGACGCGGGCAAGGCGCGCAAGCAGTTGCGCGTGCTGAGCGAGGTCGAACCGTACCGCTGCATCCGCTGCGCCAAGCCCTTCAGCACGCCGAACGCGGTCGCCCTGATGATCGCCAAGCTCGGCGCGCACCCGATGTTCCAGGGCGCCGGCGCCGATCGCCTGAAGATGTGCGGCGACTGCCGCGTGATCGACATGCACGGCAACCCGAATGAAGTGAGGATCACCGATGTTTGATCGACGTGCCCCGCGCGATGTCTGACGCCGCCGACGCCCTGCGTTTCAGCCCGCCCGACGACCGCGAGGAACTCGCCCGCGCCGAGCTCTACGGGCTGCTGGCGAGCCTGTACCACGCGCCGCCCTCGTACGAGTTGTACGAGCAACTGCGGGTCGCGGTGACCGAAGCGCCGGCGCCCGGCGCGTTCCTCGAATCGAGCTGGTCCGAGGTGGTCGGCGCGGCGCGGCGGCTGTCGCTCGACGACGTGAGCGGCGAGTATGTGGGCCTGTTCGGCGGCGTCGGCAAGCCCGAGATCCTGTTGTACGGCTCGTGGTTCATTGCCGGGCGCCTGAACGACCGGCCGCTCGTCGAGTTGCGCCGCGACCTCGCCGCGCTCGGCCTGGAGCGGCCTCCCGCGGTGCTCGAAACCGAAGACCACATCGCCGGCCTGTGCGAAGTGATGCGCTACCTGATCGCCGGCGACGACGCCGGGGTGAGCAACCTGGCCGTGCAACAGCGCTTCTTCAACGCTCATCTGCGCGGCTGGACCGAGCGGCTCTGCGACGCGATCGCGGCGCATCCGCGCGCCGAGTTCTATCGGGCACTGGCGGGCTTCACCCGCGACTTCCTTGCGGTCGAGACGCAGGGCTTCGATCTGCTGGATTCGCAGTGAGCTTGCTTGCGCGAAGCTGACGCCGGGCGTGGCGGAAGGGTCGAAACGATTACGGAATCACCCTGATGCCGCTATGAAGTAATTTGCATACAGTGCACCGCAACGGTTCGATTTGTTCGACCGCAAGCGTTGGCTTCAGCAATGCGTTTTTCGGAGTCGAACCCATGAGCAACAAGGCCAGTCCACCCAATCCGAGCCTCGTTCCCCAGCCGCTCAAGCGCCGCGGGCTGTTGCTGGGTGCCGGGGCTGCGGGTGCCGCGGTGCTCGCCGCCAGGGCTGTGCCCGGCGCCGCGCCGGTGGTCGCCCCCGTGGTCGCCGCAAAAGCCGCCATCGACAGCACGGCTGGCTACCAACTCACGCCACACGTGCTGCGCTACTACGAAACCGCTCGCGCCTGATTGGCGGATCGACGCATAGACGGGCCTTCGGCCCGCTGGAGAACCCATGCTGCTCACGCGCAAATCCACTTCCACCGGCTCGAACCCGGTCTCGTCCGGCCTCGTCAACAGCCTGGCGCGCGGCATGTCTCGGGCCATCCCGACGATGGACCGCCGGGCCTTTCTGCGCCGCTCCGGCATGGGGCTGGGCGCGGGTCTGGCCGCCGCGCAACTGACGCTGGTGCAGAAGTCGGTGCGCGCCGCCGATGCGCCCGCCGCCGATGCGGCGCGCAGCGTCGTCGTCCGACGCACGGTGTGCAGCCACTGCTCGGTGGGCTGCGCGGTCGATGCGGTGGTCGAGAACGGCGTCTGGGTGCGCCAGGAGCCGGTGTTCGACTCGCCGATCAACCTCGGCGCCCACTGCGCCAAGGGCGCTGCGCTGCGCGAACACGGCAGTGGCGAGTACCGGCTGCGCGCGCCGATGAAGCTGGTCAACGGCAAGTACCAGAAGATCAGCTGGGACGATGCGCTGAACGAGATCAGCGCCAAGATGCTCGAGCTCAAGAAGCAGAGCGGGCCCGATTCGGTCTTCATCGTCGGCTCGAGCAAGCACAGCAACGAGCAGGCCTACCTGCTGCGCAAATGGGTCAGCTTCTGGGGCAGCAACAACTGCGACCACCAGGCGCGCATCTGCCACTCGACCACGGTTGCCGGTGTCGCCAACACCTGGGGCTACGGCGCGATGACCAATTCGTACAACGACATGCGCAACTCGAAGGCGGCCATGTACATCGGCTCGAACGCCGCCGAGGCGCACCCGGTGTCGCTGCTGCACATGCTGCATGCCAAGGAAAACGGCTGCAAGATGATCGTCGTCGATCCGCGCTTCACGCGCACCGCCGCCAAGGCCGACGACTACGTGCGGATCCGCTCGGGCTCGGACATCCCGTTCGTCTTCGGCCTCGTGTATCACATCTTCAAGAACGGCTGGGAAGACAAGAAGTACATCCACGATCGCGTTTACGGCATGGACAAGGTGCGCGACGAGATCATGGCCAAATGGACGCCCGACAAGGTGCTCGAGGCCTGCGGCGTCGATGAAGCCACCTGCTACAAGACCGCCAAGACGCTCGCCGACAACCGCCCCAGCACCGTGGTCTGGTGCATGGGCCAGACCCAGCACACCACCGGCAACGCGGTCGTGCGCGCGTCGTGCATCCTGCAACTCGCGCTCGGCAACGTCGGAGTCAGCGGCGGCGGCGCCAACATCTTCCGCGGCCACGACAACGTGCAGGGCGCGACCGACGTCGGCCCGAACCCCGACTCGCTGCCGGGCTACTACGGCCTGATCGAAGGCGCCTGGAAGCACTACGCGAAGGTCTGGGACGTCGACTACGAGTGGATCAAGAAGCAGTTCGCGCCGGGCATGATGACCAAGCCCGGCATGACCGTGTCGCGCTGGATCGACGGCGTGCTCGAGAAGAACGACCTGATCGACCAGGACAGCAACCTGCGCGGCCTGTTCTTCTGGGGCCACGCCCCGAACTCGCAGACCCGCGGCCTGGAGATGAAGAAGGCGATGGACAAACTCGACCTGCTGGTCGTGGTCGATCCGTTCCCCTCGGCGACCGCCGCCATGGCGGCGATGCCCGGCAAGCCCGAAGACCTGAACCCGAACCGCGCCGTGTACCTGCTGCCGGCCTGCACCCAGTTCGAGACCAGCGGATCGTGCACCGCGTCGAACCGCTCGCTGCAGTGGCGCGAGAAGGTGATCGAGCCGCTGTGGGAGTCGCGCACCGATCAGATGATCATGTACCAGTTCGCACAGAAGCTCGGCTTCGACAAGGAGCTGACCAAGAGCCACAAGCTCGTCGCGGGCAAGGCCGGCATGATGGAGCCCGAACCCGAGTCCATCCTGCGCGAGATCAACCGCAGCGTCTGGACCATCGGCTACACCGGCCAGAGCCCCGAGCGGCTGAAGGCGCACATGCGCAACATGAACGTCTTCGACGTCAAGACGCTGCGCGCCAACGGCGGCATCGACAAGGAAACCGGCTACAAGCTCGACGGCGACTACTTCGGCCTGCCGTGGCCGTGCTACGGCACGCCCGAGCTCAAGCACCCGGGCTCGCCCAACCTGTACGACACCTCCAAGAGCGTCATGGAAGGCGGCGGCAACTTCCGTGCGAACTTCGGTGTCGAGCGCGACGGCGTCAACCTGCTGGCCGAAGACGGCTCGTACTCCAAGGGCGCCGAGATCACCACCGGCTACCCCGAGTTCGACCACATTTTCCTGAAGAAGCTCGGCTGGTGGAACGACCTGACCGACGCCGAGAAGAAGGCCGCCGACGGCAAGAACTGGAAAACCGACCTGTCGGGCGGCATCCAGCGCGTGGCGATGGCGCACGGCTGCCACCCGTTCGGCAATGCCAAGGCGCGTGCGGTGGTGTGGAACTTCCCCGACCCGATCCCGCAGCACCGCGAGGCGCTGTACTCGACCCGCCCCGACCTGATCGCCAAATACCCGACCTACGACGACAAGAAGGTCTTCTGGCGCCTGCCCACGCTCTACAAGACGATCCAGGACAAGAACATCGACATCGTCAAGACCTTCCCGCTGATCATGAGTTCGGGCCGGCTGGTCGAATACGAAGGCGGCGGCGAAGAGACGCGCTCGAACCCGTGGCTGGCCGAGTTGCAGCAGGAGATGTTCGTCGAGATCAACCCCGCCGCGGCCAACGACCGTGGCATCCGCGACGGCGAAGACGTCTGGGTCACGACGCCCACCGGCGCGAAGATCACCGTCAAGGCGATGGTCACCGAGCGGGTCGACCGCGAGACCGTGTGGCTGCCGTTCCACTTCTCCGGCCGCTGGCAGGGTGTGGACCTGCTGCAGTATTACCCCGAAGGCGCCCACCCCGTCGTGCGCGGCGAGGCCGTCAACACCGCCACGACCTACGGCTACGACAGCGTCACGATGATGCAGGAAACCAAGACCACGGTGTGCCAGGTCCAGAAGGCCACGGCCTGACCCAACCCTGAATCCACCGTGTACCGGAGTCACCCATGGCAAGAATGAAGTTCATCTGCGACGCCGAACGCTGCATCGAATGCAACGGCTGCGTCACCGCCTGCAAGGCCGAGAACAACGTGCCGTGGGGCGTGAACCGCCGCCGCGTGGTCACGCTGAACGATGGCGTGGCCGGCGAAAAGAGCATCTCGGTCGCGTGCATGCACTGCTCCGACGCGCCCTGCATGGCGGTGTGCCCGGTCAACTGCTTCTACCGCACCGACCAGGGCGTGGTGCTGCACGACAAGGACATCTGCATCGGTTGCGGCTACTGCTCGTATGCCTGCCCGTTCGGCGCGCCGCAGTTCCCGAGCAACGGCGAGTTCGGCCTGCGCGGCAAGATGGACAAATGCACCTTCTGCGCCGGCGGCCCCGAGCCGACCGGTTCCCATGCCGAGTTCGAGAAATACGGGCGCAACCGCCTGTCCGAAGGCAAGCTGCCGGCCTGCGCCGAGATGTGCTCCACCAAGGCGCTGCTCGGTGGCGATGGCGACGTGGTCGCCGAGATCCTGCGCACCCGCGTGCTCCACCGAGGCAAGGGCAGCGAGGTCTGGGGTTGGGGCACGGCCTACGGCAAACCGACGCAGACCAGTGCTGTGGCGCCCGCCGCCGAGGTGAAGAAGTGAGCGCCCGCGCGATCGTGTTCGGCTTCGCGGTGGCGGCCGCAGTGGCGTTGGCGGGCTGCGGCGAGAAGCCGCAGACGCTCGAAGCGTCGGCCAAGAAGTACCAGTCCGAGCCCTGGGCGGTGCACAGCGCGGCCAACCCCGGGTTCGCAGCGTCGGGCTGGAAGGCCGGCGACAAGGCGTCCTGGGAAGCCGAAATCCGCCAGCGCAATCAGTCGCAAAACGACTACGCGCCGCGCTGAGGCGGCAGGGGAATAGCGATGCGAAGCCTGATCCCTCGCCTGTACGCGGGCCTGACCTTGGCGCTCGCGCTGCTGATTGCAGTACCGGTCGCGGCGGTGGCTCAGGTTGCACCCGAAGCTGGCGCAGCGTCGTCGGCGCTGGTCGGTGCGCCGGCCGGGTTCGTGGCACCCGCGGAGCCCAAGGCCGACGACACCAACGCGCAGCGCGCCAAGAGCCAACCCGGCAACAACGCGCCGTTCTGGCGCGGCGTGCGCGATTCGGGCGTGGTCAAGGGCATCACCAGCCTGCCCGGCGCCGAGAAGGGCGTGCTGATTCAGCCGTTCGTGCAATACCCCGGCTCACGCGTGACCAACGCCGGCGAGGCCTGGCGCCAGGTGCGCAACAACTGGATCATTCCGTACGGCGGCTCGCTGGTGGTCATCACGGTGCTGGCGCTGGCGCTGTTCTATTTCGCGAAGGGCCCGCTGGGCGGGCACGTGCCGTACACCGGCCGCCTGATCGAGCGCTTCACCTACTTCGAGCGGGCCGCGCACTGGAGCAATGCGATCGCTTTCAGCGTGCTGGCGGTCTCGGGGCTGGTGATGGCGTTCGGCAAGTTCTTGCTGTGGCCGTTGATCGGCGGCTCGCTGTTCGGCTGGTTGACCTACGCGTTGAAGACCGCGCACAACTTTGCCGGGCCCTTGTTCGCGGTGTCGCTGGTGGTGGTGTTCATCACCTTCGTACGCGACAACTTCCCGAACCGCGCCGACCTGCAATGGCTGCGCAAGGGCGGCGGCATGCTGGGAGACCACGAAATTCCTTCCGGGCGATTCAATGCCGGCGAGAAGATCGTGTTCTGGGGCGGGGTGTTCCTGCTTGGCATCGTCGTCGTCGTCTCGGGCCTGGTGCTCGACCAGCTGATCCCCGGCCTGGCCTACCTGCGCGGCGACATGCAGATCGCCAACATGGTCCATGGCGTGGCCACCGTGCTGATGATGGCGATGTTCCTCGGCCACATCTACATGGGCACCATCGGCATGAAAGACGCCTACCGCGCGATGAAGACCGGCTATGTCGACGAAGGCTGGGCGCGCGAACACCATGCGCTTTGGGCCGACGACGTGCGCGCCGGCAAGATCCCCGCGCAGCGCACTCCACCGCCCGCGCCGACCGGACCCGCCGCAGTCCGGCACTGAGACCGACCAGGACCCACCCACCATGCGCACTGCCATCTCCTGCTTCGCTTTGACCTGTGCCGCCCTGCTGGCCGTGCCGGCCCTGGCCAAGCTGCCGCCTTTGAGCGAGGAGGCCAAGGCCAAGGCCGCGGCGGCGGCTGCCAAGGCCGCCTGGGCCGGCAAGGTCGATGCCTATCAGTTGTGCCTGGCCATGGACCGCGCGGCGCAGGAATACCGCACGACCGAGAAGCTGGCCGGCAAGACGGCGCCGCCGCCCGTCGAGACGCCCGCCTGCGTGAATCCTGGTCCCTACGTCGCTGCTCCCGCGCCCGCCGCGTCGGGCACGCCGCCGGCGGTTGCCGCGACTGCTGCGCACCCCAAGAAGTGACGCGCCGGGGTTTGCCGCAGGCCACTTTGCGCCGCCCGGCCTGACACGCGCCGACCGGGCGCGGCGTCCATGCCCTACAGTGGCCGGATGAAACGCTCGCCCCGCCTGACCGCCGCCACCGCGCCGCTGACGCACGAACTCGACGTGCTCGACGAATTCGGTGCCACGCGCCGCATCGCGATACCCGCCGAACGTGCGCTGACGGTGTTCGTCGACAACCGCGAACTCGTCACGCTGATGACGCTCGGCGCCGCGCCCGAGCTGCTGGTGCTGGGCTACCTGCGCAACCAGCGGCTGGTGCAAAGCATCGACGACATCGACTCGATCACGGTCGACTGGGACGTCCAGGCCGCTGCCGTGAAGACCCGCGCCGGCATCGAGAACTTCGACCAGAAGACCGCCAAGCGTGTCGTTACCACCGGCTGCGGCCAGGGCACGGTGTTCGGCGACCTGATGGGCGACCTCGCCTCGATCCGGCTGCCCGCTGCCGACGAGCCCTCGGCGCGCATCAGCCAGCGCACGCTCTACGGCCTGCTGAACGCGATGCGGGTGCAGGAAAGCACCTACAAGTCGGCCGGTTCGGTGCACGGCTGCGCGCTGTTCCGGCAGGACGAATTGCTGATGTTCGTCGAAGACGTTGGCCGCCACAACGCGATCGACACCATCGCCGGCTGGATGTGGCTGCGCGGCATGGGCGGCGAAGACAAGACCTTCTACACCACCGGAAGGCTGACCAGCGAGATGGTGATCAAGGCGGCGCAGATGGGCGTGCCCATCATCGTTTCGCGCAGCGGCGTCACGCAGATGGGCCACCAGCTCGCGGTGCAGCTCGGCCTGGCGCTGTTCGGGCGCGCGACCAACCGGCACTTCATCTGCTACAGCGGCCAGGCGCGCTTCGACTCGCAGCCCGAGCCGGCGCGGGCGATCTGATCACCGCGCTTCAGACTAGGCCGTCAAACGGCAGCACGTCCACCAGTTCGCCCGCCGCCACGTCGCCCTGCGCGTGGTGCAGTACCACCAGCCCGTTGGCTTCGCTCATGCTGCGCAGGATGCCCGAGCCCTGCGAGCCGGTGATGCGCACCTGCCAGGCGCCGTCGGCGGCGCGCGCGACGATGCCGCGCTGGTACTCGGTGCGCCCGGGCTTCTTGCGGATCGCCTCGAGGCTCGCCGCGCGCAGCATCGGCAACGGCTGCGCGGTGGCGCCGCTCATCGCCAGCAGCGCGTCGCGCACCAGCGCATAGAACGTCACCATCACCGCCACCGGGTTGCCCGGCAGCCCGAACAGGATCGCGTGGTGGCCGCGTGCGCCGGGGGCGGTGGCGATGCGCCCGATCGCCATCGGCCGGCCCGGGCGCATCGCGATGCGCCAGAACAGCACGTCGCCCAGTTCGGCCATCACCTGCTTGGTGTGGTCGGCCTCACCGACGCTGACGCCACCCGAGGTGATCACCGCATCGGCGTCGCGCGCGGCGGCGCCGAACGCGCTTGCCAGCGCGACGGGGTCGTCGCGCACCACGCCCATGTCGATCAGCTCGACGCCCAGGCGCTGCAGCATGCCCCACAGCGTGTAGCGGTTGCTGTCGTAGACGCAGCCGGCATCGAGCGGCTCGCCGATCGAGCGCAGCTCGTTGCCGGTGGAGAAGAACGCCACCCGCAGGCGGCGCAGCACCGGCACCTCGGCCCGGCCGAGCGACGCCAGCAAGCCGAGATCGGCCGGCCGCAGCACGCGCCCGGCGGCCAGCGCGGCCTCGCCGCGGGCCAGGTCTTCACCGGCCAGGCGCCGGTTGTCGCCGCTGCGCACGACGCCGGGCGCAACGCTGATGCGATCGCCATCGAGCGTGACGAACTCCTGCGGCACCACCGTGTCCAGGCCCGGGGGCATGACCGCGCCGGTCATGATGCGCACGCACTGGCCGGGGGCGGCGCTGGCCAGGTCGGCCTGACCGGCAAAGCCGCTGCCCGCCACCTGCAGCACCGTGGCGGCGGTGGCCGAGAGCTCGGCGCCGCGCAGCGCGTAGCCGTCCATCGCCGAGTTGTCGTGCGCTGGCACGTCGAAGTCGCTGACGATGTCCCGGGCCAGCACGCGCCCCAGCGCCGAACGCAGCGCCAGCATCTCGACCGCCTGCACGCGCGGCACCAGACGGTCGATGAACTCGCGCGCCTGCGCCACCGGCAGCGATTTGGGGTCGTAGCCGGCGACCCGCTCGGCGATCTCCTGCAACGACGGGGGCAGCGCGTCAGCCATGACGTTCCAGCTCGCGCAGTTCATCGGTGGTGTTGGCGTTGGCGAACGCTTGCGCGTCGTCGAACGGCACCTCGACGCAGCGGTGCAGCGCGGTCCAGCGGTCGATCTTGCGCTGGCCGCTCTGCGTGTAGCGCACCAGGCTTTCGATCAGCTCGGTCTTCATCAGGCAGAACACCGGCTGCACCTGCAGCGGCGCGCCGGCTGCGTCGACCGCGGCGACGTCGCGCGTGGCGGCCATCGCGATCTCGGCACCCGCCGCCTCGAGCGCGTGCGCCAGGCGTTGCACCAGGTCGGTGGGGAACCGCGGCGAGTCGCACGGCACGGTCACGAGATAAGGCGTCTCGCAGTGTTCCAGGCCGGTTAGGAAGCCGGCCAGCGGCCCCGCGTAATCGGGCAGCGAGTCGGGCCACACCGGCACGCCCATCGACTCGTAGGCGCCGAGGTTGCGGTTGGCGTTGATCATGAGCTGGCCGACCTGCGGCGCCAGGCGCAGCAGCGCGTGCATCGCCATCGGCATGCCGTGGTGCTTTTGCAGGCCCTTGTCGACCCCGCCCATGCGGCTGCCGCGGCCGCCGGCGAGGATCAGGCCGGTGATGTCTTGGGTTTCGATCATGCTGTGCTGCCGGAGTCGGAGCCGTGATTCTGGCCCGACTCGGGCACGGCGCGCGCCCGCGCCGGTGCCGGCCGCGCAGCCGCGGTCAGTTCGGCTGCGCGTTCGGGAAGAACAGCTGTTCGCCGCCGATCTTGTAGCTCGCGATTGCGGACTGCCCGGCCGGCGAGACCACCCAGTCGGAGAACGCCTGCGCCAGCGCGGTCTTGGTGTGCGGATGCCTGGCCGGGTTGACGACGATCACGCCGTACTGGTTGAACAGGCGCTTGTCGCCCTCGACCAGCACCTCGAGCTTGCCGCGATTCTTGAACGACAGCCAGGTGCCGCGGTCGGCGAGCAAGTAGGCATCGGTGCTGGATGCGATGTTCAGCGCCGGGCCCATGCCGCAGCCGCAGGCCTCGTACACGAACGCCTGCCCCACGACCTTGGCCGTGGGGTCGATGCCGGCCGCCTTCCAGTCGCGCAACTCGGCGGCGTTGGTGCCGCTGCGGTCGCCGCGCGACACGAACGTGGACTTCGAGGCGGCCAGCTTCTTGAGCGCCGCGACGATGTCGTTGCCCTTCACCGCGGCCGGATCGGAGGCGGGCCCGATCAGCACGAAATCGTTGTACATCACCGGCCGGCGCGCCAGCCCCCAGCCTTCGGCGACGAACTTCTCCTCAGCCGCCTGGTCGTGCACGAACAGGATGTCGGCGTCGCCGCGGCGGCCCATGTCGAGCGCCTGGCCGGTGCCTTGCGCGACCACGCGCACGTCGATGCCGGTGGCCTTCTTGAAGGCCGGCAGCAGGTGCGCGAACAGGCCCGACTGTTCGGTACTGGTGGTCGAGGCCATCACGATGAACTTGTCCTGTGCGCTGGCGGGCAGCGCGACCGCCATCAGCGCCGCCAGTGCCCAACCCAGTGCGGCGCGGCGGCCGAGGTTCGCAATCGTCATTCGATGTCCCATTTCAGCTCTCCTCTCAAGAATTGTTCGGTTCGCCCGTCGCCGTGCTGGGCGAAGAAGTCGGCGGTGGGCAGATCGGCGCGGATGTCACCGCGCTCGAGGTAGACCACGCGGGTGGCCAGGCGCTTGGCCTGGCCGAGGTTGTGGGTGCTCATCACCAGCGTCATGCCATCGGCCTTGAAACCAGTGAGCAGCGTTTCGATCTCACGTTTGGCCGAGGGGTCGAGATTCGCGGTCGGCTCGTCGAGGAACAGCAGCGCGGGGCGGATTGCCCAGGCCCGCGCCAGCGCGAGCCGCTGCTGCTGGCCGCCCGACAGCGCGCGCGCCGGACGGTCGCGCAGCGCCACCAGCCCGGCGCGCTGCAGGGCCTGCGCGGCGCGCAACGCGCGCTCGCGCGCCGGCACGCCGGCCAGCCACAGCGCCAGGCGCAGGTTGTTCGCCACCGACAGGCGCAGCACGAACGGGCGCTGGAACACCATCACCTGCGCCGCCGCCAGCTCCGACACCACCCGCGACCCGGTGTGCGCCACCATGCCGTGCAGCGCCTGCAACAGCGTGGTCTTGCCCGAACCGTTGGCGCCGACCAGCGCGATGAAGTCGCCGCGGTTCACGCGCAGGTCGACGCCGCGCAGCGCGGTGACCGCGCCGTAGCGCACGCCCAGCCCGGCCAGGCTCACCATCGCGGTGGGGGTGTTCACCGCGCCCCCGCCAGGCCGGCGCCCTGTGCACGCTGCGCCAGCATGATCGCCGCATTGACGACGCCGACGATCGCCAGCAGCACCAGCCCGAGCGCGAGCGCCAGCGGCAGGTTTCCCTTGCTGGTTTCGAGCGCGATGGTGGTGGTGATCACACGCGTCACGCCGTCGATGTTGCCGCCGACGATCATCACCGCGCCGACCTCCGAGACCGCGCGCCCGAAGGCCGTCAACAGGATCGTGGCCACCGCCCAGCGCTCGTGCACCAGCATCAGCAGCGCGCCGGTCAGCGCGCCCGCGCCCATCGAACGCAACTGGTCGCCGCCATCGCGCAGGCTGTCGGCGACCAGCTGGCGCGCCAGTGCCGCCACCAGCGGCAGCACCAGGAAGGTCTGCGCGATCACCATCGCGCCCGGCGTGAACAGGATGCCCCAGGCGCCGAGCGGGCCGCTGCGCGACAGCAGCAGGTACACGATCAGGCCGACCACGACCGACGGCAACGCGAGCAGCGTGTTCAGCACCGCCACCAGCACGCGCCGGCCCGGGAAGCTCGCCACCGCGAGCCAGGCGCCGCCGCCCAGGCCGACGCCGGCCGCCGCCACGCAGGCGCTGGTGCTCACGCTCAATGAAAGCCCGACGGTGTGCAGCAAGACCGGGTCCGCGTCGAGCACCAGCGCCACGGCGGTGCCCAGACTCTCGGCGAAGGCGCTCAACGGACATCTCTCATACTTGCGCCATTCTCAATGGCGCGCGCGATCCGACGCGATATGAATCCCCATGCATAGGGTGCAACTGGCCTACACACTGTCCGACGAGCCCGATTCGGCGCGCGCACTGCACCACCCGTTGCTGGCGATGCTCGCGGCGGTACACACCAGCGGTTCGATCTCGGGCGCGGCGCGCCAGCTCGATCTGTCTTACCGCCACGTCTGGGGCGAGCTCAAGCGCTGGGAGGCGCAGCTCGGCCACCCGCTCGTGCACTGGGCCAAGGGCCAGCCTGCGCTGCTCGCGCCGTTCGGCGAAAAGCTGCTGTGGGCCGAACGGCGTGCGCTGGCGCGCCTGGCGCCGCAGATCGAGGCGCTGCGCAGCGAACTCGAGCGTGCGTTCGCACTCGCCTTCGACGACAGCGCCGGCGTGGTCACGCTGTACGCCAGCCACGACGAGGCGCTGCCGCGCCTGCGCGACTGGGTCGGCCCGCGCCACCAGTTGCACCTGGACATCGAGTTCACCGGCAGCGTCGACGCGCTGGCCGCGCTGAACGATGGGCGCTGCCTGCTGGCGGGCTTTCATGCGCTGACGCAGGCGCCGCTGCGATCGCCCACCGCGCGCACCTACCGGCCGATGCTCAAGCCCGGCCGGCACAAGCTGATCGGCTTTGCGCGGCGCGCCCAGGGCCTGATCGTCGCCGCCGGCAACCCGCTCGCCCTGCGCTCGCTGCACGACCTGGCGCGACCCGGCGTGCGCTTCATCAACTGCCCGCACGGCACCGGCACCCGCGTCGTGCTCGACGAGCTGCTCGCCGGCGAAGGCATCGCGCCGGGCCGCATCGACGGCTTCGATCGCCTGGAGCGCTCGCACCAGGCCGCCGCCGAGGCGGTGGCCAGCGGCAGCGCCGACGCGGCTTTCGGCATCGAACCGGCGGCGCAGGCCAAGGGCCTGCATTTCGTCGCGCTGGCGCAGGAGCAGTATTTCCTCGTCACGCTGGCGGCGCACCTTGCGCACCCGCATGTGTTGAGCCTGCTCGACGCGCTGCGCACGCCGCAGTGGCGCGCCGTGCTCGACGCGATCCCCGGCCATCGCGCCGAGCGCTGCGGCGAGGTGCTGTCGCTGCGCCAGGTGCTGCCGTGGTGGAGCTATCGCAAGCCGAAGCCCTGAGGGACTCGACGGCGCCACGCCGCGCTACATCGCGCGCGCCAGTGGCAGGTTGAGCAGCAGGTTCTGCGGCTTGAGCTTGAGCACGCCGTCGGCAGCCATCGCCAGACCGAGGTAGACCGGGCTGCCGGCCAGGTCGGCGCGCATCTCGCGCGGCTCGGCGAAGTCGAGCCGGAACAGGCTGACGAGTTGGCGCATGCGCTGCGCGTCGACGCTGCGCTCCTCGTACAGGTCGTTGAGCAGCGCCATCGATTCGACATCGAGCCCGACATGCCAGCGCCACGCCGCGTCGTCGATCCGCTGCAGCGGCGTGATCGCCACGCTGACGCCGAGCAGGTGCGCGACCCAGCGCTCGAGCACACGGGCCAGCGCCTTCAGACCCGAGTGCGCGCGCGTCAGCGTGAAGCTCAGGCCGTGGCCGAGGTCGTTGGCCACCTCATGGGTGAGGTCGAGCACGAAGGCGTGGCGGTCGCTGCGCGGCCAGTACTCGGCGGCGTTGTCGGCGGTGAGCACGGCCATCTTCAGCGCCGGCATCGGCGCGTTGCCCTGCACCAGCAGCCGGCCGATGTCGCCCAGGCCGCCGGTCTCGCGCAGCAGGTCGGCCGCCGCGAGGTCGGCGGCGAGCATGCGCCCGTCGGTGAGCGACAGGCGCTGCGGCCGAAACAGCAGTTCGGCCGCACGCGCCTCGAACGCGTCTTGGCCATCGTCGAGCAGCTGGCGCACGATCGCCTGCACGATGCGCTCGACGAACAGCGGCGGCACATCGACGCGGCCGCTGCGCATCAGCGCGAGGTAGTACGCCTCCAGCGAGCCCGCAGCCAGCAGCGCGTCGCGAAACGCCAGGAACATCGCGTAGTTGGAGCGCGCGTCGGCATCCTGCAACGCCGCCAGTTCGACGGGAGTCACGGCCCGCGCGGGCTGCGCAAGCAGCGCGTCGTGGAGCGCGATTTCGGCCGGGCACGATTCGGCGACCAGCGCCAGCTCGGGCAACGCGAGGAACACGCGCAGGTAGGCGTCGGTCGGCCGCAACCAGCCGCGCGGCGTGCGTTCCAGGTGGGCGTAGCCGCTGGCGGGCCAGAAGTCTTGCATGCGGATCGGGGGGTGAAGCGCCGGAAAGCTCGGCGCGTTGGCATTGGCGTGCGGCCGATTATCGGAGCCGTGGGCTTCGTGTCGCGAATACACTCTGGCGGCCGTTCACGCGTGACGACGATTGCGAGATTGCATTGACCACCTCATCGCTGCTCTGGGGCGTCCTGTTCGGTTCGATCGGGGTCGGCTTTTTCGTCTACGGCAAGAAGCAGCGCGCGCTCGTGCCGCTGGTCTGCGGGCTGGCGCTGATGGTCTTTCCGTATTTCATCTCCAACTCGTTTCTGCTGGTCATCGTCGGCCTGGCGCTGATGGCGATTCCGTACTTCGTCAGGATGTGAGCGGTGCATCGCGTGTCGATCCACTTCTCGTCCCGAACAGGCGCGAGCACTCCGACCCCTCCATGAACGTCATCGGCTTCTGCGGCTACTCCGGCTCCGGCAAGACCACGCTGGTCGAGCAACTGATCGTGCGGCTCAAGCTCGCCGGGCAGCGCGTGTCGGTGGTCAAGCACGCGCACCACGCGTTCGACATCGACCACGAAGGCAAGGACTCGTGGCGGCATCGGCAGGCGGGGGCGTTCGAGGTGGTGATCGCGTCGGACCGGCGCCTGGCCAAGATCCGCGAGTTCGAGCTTCGCACCGAGCCCACGGTGCACCAGTTGATCGCCGAGCTGTACGACTGCGACTGGGTGCTGGTCGAGGGCTTCAAGCGCGCCGCACTGGCCAAGATCGAGATCTGGCGCGCTGCGACCGGCCGGCCGGCGCAGTACCCGCTCGACGCGCACATCGTTGCCGTCTGCACCGACAGCGCCGCCGCGCTGCCCGAGCCGACCGAACTGCCCGTGCTCGACCTGAACGACCCCGAGGCCGTGGCGGCCTTCCTGCTGCACAGCGGCGCCCGGTTCGCGTACCGCGCGCCTGCGGGCGCGCTGTCGGGTGATGGCGGCGCGGCGCGGACCGCCGAGCCGGTGGTCGGCCGGATTTACCGCGAGCCCGGCGGCTGAGGTCGGCACCGGCCGGACGCCGCGCTGCACGCGGCGGCAGCGGCGGCCACGGCGGTGTCAGGCGATCTTGGCCAGGTCGCGCAGCACGGTCGGCCCGGTGCGGCGCTCGATCTCGGCCAGCAGCCGCTTGTTCCAGCCGAGCATGAACATCGCCTCGGCGGTCACGAACATCGGGCCGACGAGCAGGCCGACGAGGTCGTCGACGAAGGCCGGCTTCTTGCCTTCGTACCAGTGGCCGACGAACTGGATCAGCCAGCCGGCCACGAACATGCCCACGCCCCAGCCCAGCCACGAGCCGATGCCGCCGTAGGCGACCCGGTGCGCAGCCAGCATCAGGACGCCCACGCAGGCGCTGACGGCCAGGCCGAGCATCAGGCTGCCGCGGGTCAGGTACCACGCCGCGGCGAGCCCGAAGGCGATCCAGGCCGGGCTGAGCGCCAGGCCGCCGAGCACGAACGCCGGCCGTGCCAGCAGCACACCGACCGCGAACACGATCATCGGCACGCCGATGAAATGGCTGGCGATGTTGCGCTGGTCCCGGTGGTACGCGGCGTACTGGCTCAGCAGGTCGGTGGCAGCGCGCATGGTCGGTCTCCGGGTAGGGGGTGAACGCTCGCAACAATGGTAGGTCAATCGCCCTCGGCACGCCACCGGCCCACTCGTGATTCACGCTGCGGGCAACGCCACGCGCTCCCTACAATCGCGCAACTTCCGCGAGGCCCGCACCGCATGAGCATCAAGAGCGACAAATGGATCCGCCGCATGGCCGAGACCACCGGGATGATCGAGCCGTTCGAGCCCGGCCAGGTGCGCCAGAACGCCGAGGGCCAGCGCATCGTCAGCTACGGCACCAGCAGCTATGGCTATGACATTCGCTGCGCGCCCGAGTTCAAGGTCTTCACCAACATCTACAGCACCGTGGTCGACCCGAAGAACTTCGACGAGAAGAGCTTCGTCGACATCCACGCCGATGTGTGCGTGATCCCCCCCAACAGCTTCGCGCTGGCGCGCACGCTCGAATACTTCCGGATCCCGCGCAACGTGCTGACGATCTGCCTGGGCAAGAGCACCTACGCGCGCTGCGGGATCATCGTCAACGTGACCCCGTTCGAGCCCGAGTGGGAAGGCTACGTGACGCTCGAATTCAGCAACACCACGCCGCTGCCGGCCAAGATCTACGCCGGCGAAGGCTGTGCGCAGGTGCTGTTCTTCGAGAGCGACGAGGTCTGCGAGACCAGCTACAAGGACCGCGGCGGCAAGTACCAGGGCCAGCGCGGCGTGACGCTGCCCAAGACCTGAGGACCGACACCATGCGCATGGAAGGCGAAGACGAGAGCGCGAACGTCGAAGACGTGCGCGGTTCGGGCGGTGGCGGTGGCGGGGGGGGCGGCGGATTCGGCTTCGGTGGCGGGCGCGGCATCGGCCTGGGCACGATCGCGGTGGCGCTGGTGGCCGGCTGGGTCTTCGGCATCAACCCGTTGACCGTGCTCGGACTGCTCAACGGCGGCGGCAGCGGCGGTGGCCAGACCGTGCAGACTGCCCCGGCACCGTCCGCTCGGCCGGCGGCCGACGATCCGCAAAAGCATTTCGTGGCCCAGGTGCTGCACAGCACCGAGGTGGTCTGGGGCGACGTGTTCCGCGCCGCCGGCCAGCGCTACGAGCCGCCGAAGCTGCGCCTGTTCAGCAACAGCTACCCGACCGGCTGCGGCCAGGGCGACGCCGCGATGGGCCCGTTCTACTGCCCGGCCGACCGCATCGTCTACCTCGACATGGGCTTCTTCAAGGTGATGGACACGCGCCTGGGTGCGCCTGGGCAGTTCGCGCAGGCCTACGTGATCGCGCACGAGGTTGGCCACCACGTGCAGAACCTGCTGGGCATCAGCGCCAAGGTCGACGCCGCGCGCCAGCGCGGCACCGAGGCCCAGGCCAACGCGATGAGCGTGCGCCTGGAACTGCAGGCCGACTGCTTCGCCGGCGTGTGGGCCAAGCGCTCGCAGGCCGAGCAGGGCTGGCGGCTGGAGCCGGGCGACATCGAAACCGCGCTGAACGCGGCCTCGCAGATCGGCGACGACACGCTGCAGCGCAAGTCGCGCGGCCAGGTCGTGCCCGAGAGCTTCACCCACGGCAGCAGCGCGCAGCGCGTCGGCTGGTTCAAGCGCGGCTTCGCGTCGGGCAGCCCGGACGACTGCAACACCTTCGCGCCGCGACCTTCGTGATGCCGATCAGTTGGCGGCCGCGGCGCGGGCGCCTGCCCACAGCGATTCCAGCTCGGTGAAACCCCAGGCCTCGGGCGATTCGCTGCCGCTGATCTTGTCGCCGCAGGCCGGCGCCGCCAGATCGATCGTCTCGGGCACCAGCCGCTGCTGCGTCCGCGTGCTGTAGATCACCTTGACCTGCGGCGTCGTCAGGTGCGCCGGGTTCTGCTCGGTGACCACCGCGAGCCGCCCGGAATACAGGCGCACCAGCGAGCCCGTCGGGTAGATGCCCACCGTCTTCACGAAAGTCTGGAACACGAACGGGTCGAAGTGCCCTTGCCATTGCGCCATGCGGTGCAGCGATTCGGCCGGTTCCCAGCCGCTCTTGTAGGGTCGGTTCGAGGTGATCGCGTCGTAGACGTCGCAGACCGCGCCCATGCGCGCCAGCAACGAGATCTCGTCGTGCTTGAGCCGGTGCGGGTAGCCCCCACCGTCGATCTTCTCGTGGTGGTGCAGGCACACGTCGAGCACGCCCGGCAGCGCGATGCCCGACTCGACCAGCAACGCGTGCCCCTGCACCGGGTGGCCGCGAACGATGGCGTATTCCGCGTCGGTGAGCTTGCCCGGCTTGTTGAGCACATCGAGCGGCGTACGCGCCTTGCCCATGTCGTGCAGCAGCCCGGCCAGGCCGGCCTCGCGCACGAGTTCGGCGTCCAGGCCGAGCCGGCGGCCCAGCGCCACCATCAGCGCGCACACCGCCACCGAGTGCATGTAGGTGTACTCGTCGCGCAGCTTCAGGCGCGACACGCTGATCAGCGCCTGGGTGTTGCGCAACAGCGAATCGGAGATCTCGTCGACCAGCGGCAGGCAGTCCTCGACACTGAGTGCGTTGCCCAGGCGCGCTTCGCTGTGCAGCGACTTGACCGCGCTGGTGGCCTTCCTGCACAGCGCCTTGGCTTGGTCGTATTCGGCCTCGAGCGTCGTCGGCAGTGGCGCAGGCCGCACCACGTAGGCCGTGGCCACGACAGCCGGCGGCGCGGCCGGCCGGTCCGAGGCCGGTGGCGAGTCGTCGGCCACGTCGAGGCCCTTGGCCGTGTCGATCCAGGCCTCGCGCACGCCGCTGTCCACGATCTGGCGGATGACGCCGGCATCGTCGAGGCGGAAGTTGGTGCGCCAGAACGGGTGGTCGAGCCACTTGCCGCACAGCTTGTGCAAGTGCATGCCCGGCACGAGCCGGTGGGCGGGAATTCGTTTGAGCATTGCGGTCGCAGTCGCCGAATCGTTCGATGAGTGATCGAGTCTTCGGTACGCACCGCCCGAACTTGAGGACATGCGCGCGGCTTGGCGCGCCGTCAGCGCAACGCGTTCATCCAGTCGCAGCGCAGCCGGTGCGTGCGGTGCAGCCGGCGCCGCACGGCCACGTACAGCGTGGGCAGGAACACGCCCGCCACGGAAGCCGCCTCGGCCCAGGGCCGGTCGAGCAACCAGGCCGCGGGGCCGCCGACCCAGCCCATCAGCCACAGTGTCAGCACGCTGTCCCACAGCGCCTTCTCGACCGGGTGGCGCCGGCCCTGGCGTGCATGCCAGAGCTTGAGCTCATGGTACTGATGCAGCGTCATGGGGCCTCCGAACGAGTCGCTGGCCAGCGCAATATAGACCGGCCCGCTCGGCGTGCAAATGCCCCTGTCGAACGCCGCGCCGCGCCAGCGCGGCGCCGGTTCAGGTCGGGAACGTGCCCGGCAGCAGCACCCGGCGGTCGACGGTGCGGATGTCGGTGTGACCGCAGAACGCCATCGTGATCTCGAGCTCCCTGGCGATGAGCTCGAGCGCCTTGGTCACGCCGGCTTCGCCCATGGCGCCCAGGCCGTACAGGAACGCGCGGCCGATCAGCGTGCCGCGCGCGCCGAGCGCAACCGCCTTGAGCACGTCCTGGCCGCTGCGGATGCCGCCGTCCATCCAGACCTCGATGCGCGAACCGACCGCATCGACGATCGCCGGCAGCGCGTTGATCGACGACGGCGCACCGTCGAGCTGGCGCCCGCCGTGGTTGGAGACGATCAACGCGTCGGCACCGCTGTCGGCCGCCAGGCGCGCATCTTCGGCGTCCATGATGCCCTTCAGGATCAGCTTGCCGCCCCAGCGCTTCTTGATCCATTCGACGTCGGCCCAGCTCAGCCGCGGGTCGAACTGTTCGGCGGTCCACGAACTCAGCGAGGACATGTCGCCCACGCCCTTGACATGGCCGACGATGTTGCCGAACGAACGCCGCTTCGTGCCCAGCATCCCCAGGCCCCAGCGCGGCTTGGTCATCAGGTTGAGGATGTTCGCCAGCGTCGGTTTGGGCGGCGCGCTCAGGCCGTTCTTGATGTCCTTGTGGCGCTGGCCGAGGATCTGCAGGTCCAGCGTGAGCATCAGCGCGCTGCAGTTCGCGGCCTTGGCGCGGTCGATCAGGCGCTCGATGAAGTCGCGGTCCTTCATCACGTAGAGCTGGAACCAGAACGGCGCCCTCGTCGCCGCGGCAACGTCCTCGATCGAGCAGATGCTCATCGTGCTGAGCGTGAACGGGATGCCGAACTTCTTGGCCGCCAGTGCGCCCAGGATCTCGCCGTCGGCGTGCTGCATGCCGGTCAGGCCGGTCGGTGCGATCGCCACCGGCATCGCAGTGTCGATGCCCGCCATCGTCGTGCGCAGGCTGCGGTTGTCCATGTTCACGGCCACGCGCTGGCGCAGCTTGATCTTCTGGAAGTCGCTCTCGTTGGCGCGATAGGTGCTCTCGGTGTACGAGCCCGAGTCGGCATAGTCGTAGAACATGCGCGGCACGCGCTTCTCGGCGAGCACGCGCAGGTCTTCGATGTGGGTGATGACGCTCATCGCGGCTCCTGCGGTTTGAATGACGCCGGCGATCGTACCGGCAGGCCTGTCGCGCGGCCCGGAAAGTTTTTCAGCGCGGCCCCGAAACCAGCGCCAGCGACTGCGCGGCCTCGCGCGCGCAGACCTGCGCCAGCCACTGCGCGAAGTCGGCCGCGGCGCCGCCGGCCGCGTGCGGCAGCAGGTGGTACTGGTTCAGCGGCACCGCGGTGACGCCGAACGGCAGCGCCAGCAATGTGCCGCTGGCAAGCCAGTGCCGTGCCAGGCTTGGCCGCGCCAGCGCGACACCCTGGCCGCTGACGGCGGCCTCCAGCGTGAGGCCGAGGTCGACCAGCTTCGGCCCGTGCGTCGGCTCGGCCCAGTCGAGCCCGGCGGCGCGAAACCACGGCACCCACGGTTCGAGCGGCGTGCGCAGCAGCGGCGCGCGCGCCAGGTCGGCGGGCATGCGCAGCGGGGGCAGCCGCGCCAGCAGCGCGGGCGCGGCCAGCGGCAGCACCACGTCGTGCATCAGCGGCGTGCCGCCGGCGGCGGCGTCGCCGTTGCGCACCTCCACGTCGGCGTCGGAATCGCCGCCGGCCAGGTACGGGATCGACAGCAGCACCTCGAGCTCGACCTGCGGGTGTGCAGTGGTGAACTGCTCGAGGTGGGGCACGAGGATCTGCCGCGCGAAGGTCGGTGGCGTGGTCACGCGCAACCGCTGGCTGCGCTGCACGACGCGCTGGTGCAGCGGCATTGCCGTGAGCAGCGCGAGCGCGGCGCTCACCTGGGCCAGATATTCCTTGCCGGTGGCTGTGAGCGCCAGCGCCTTCGCGCCGCGCGTGAACAGCGCCGCGCCGAGCAGATCTTCGAGCGTGGCAACGCGCTTGCCGACCGCGCTGGCGGTGATGCTCAGCGCCTCGGCGGCACGCTCGAAGCTGCCCAGCCGCGCCGCGGTCTCGAACGCGCGCAGGCCGTCGATCGAGGGCAGGCGCTGCGCGGGCGGGGCGGACATCGTTCTATGGTATCCGGCGCATTCGGCGCATTAGGCGCGTTCGATCGCGCAGCCGGTCGCCGCGCGTCAGGGCACGTTGACGATCTCGCGGTGCATCGGCGCCAGTTTCGCGAGCAGGCGGTTTTGCGCGCCGAAGGCGATGCCCTGCGCGTCCATGCTGTTCTGCAGCACCTCGACCAGCGCGTTGAAGTCGGCCTGGGTGATGTCGACGCCGGCATGGACCTTCTTCATGTCCTTGCCCTCGCGGTGGCACGGGCCGCCCGAGACCTCGCAGAACTGCGCGACCAGCTGCCGCTTCAGGTGCGCCTGGTCGACGTCCCTGAAGAACGGCTGCATGCGCGGGTCGGCCAGCAGCCGGGCCATGAAGTCGTCCATCAGCGCCACCAGGCCGGGCTGGCCGCCGAGTTGCCGGTACAGCGTGTCGTCGACCGCGGGCTGGGCGCAGGCGGCGCCGGCCGCGCAGGCCGCGCCGATCAGGGCCGCGCGGGCCCAGGTGCGCCAGGACGTCGAAGGAGCGTGTTTCAGAGTCATGATCGGCCTCAGTACGCGAGTTGCACCGAAAGGTAGCCGCCCGTTTGCCGCGGGTGGCCGACGATGTTGCCCAGGTCGACATAGGCCGCGGTCACCGAGACCTGCTTGGTCGGGGCCCAGGCGACGAACAGGTCTTTCCAGTCGTCTTCCCGGAACGCGGCGCCGGCGTATGCGAGCTGGTTCGGCTTGAAGCGGTATTCGGCGCCGAGCGCGAGGTCCTTGCGCGCGAGCCAGGCCAGCGAGACCTCGGGCTTGACGGCGTAACCGCCCCGTTCGGCCGAGCCGAAGCCGAGCAGGCCGTTCTGGTTTGCGCGGGTCGCGCGCAAGGTGCCGCTCACGAGCAGGCCGCGGGCGAGGAACAGCTTGGTCGCGCTGAGGTACAGGTCGACCCCGTCGCGCCGTGCCGATACCGAATCGAGCACCGCACCGACCGCGGCGCCGGGGTTCAGGTGCTTGAACTCCGCGCCGACCGCGAGCTGCGGCAGCCAGGTGTCGGCGTCGAGCACCGCGTCGCCGGCCAGCTTGAGCTTGACGCCGACGATGTCGAGCTTGAGCGTGGCGCCGGCCGCGGCGGCGCCGGCGTCGAATTGCTGCCGTGCCAGCGAGACCTCGACGCGGTCGCCGATGCCGACCGCCGCGCCGTAGGCGTCGAGCGCGTAGTCCTGCGTGCGGGTGCGGGTCGCGAACGCGGTGGCGCCGAACTCGCCGTCGGTTGCGTAGCTGCCGATCACTGCCCACGGCGTCAGGCCACCGCCGGCCGCGCCGTCGATGCTGCTCACGCCGCCGGTCAGCAGCAGCTTGCCGTGGCCCGGATGCAGTGGCACGGCAGGCGGCGCCGATTGCGCCCGCGCGGGCGTCGCCAGCAGCGACGCGGCGATGAAGAGCACGGGCAGGGCAAGGTGGCGAGACGGTGGTGTCATGGGTGAACTGGGCAGGTCCGGGTGGGCGGTCGGAGACGGGGCGCGCATCGCGATCGAGCCGAGGTGCTTGCGAACGACCGGCGCGCCGAACCGGTATCGGCGCCGCTGCGCCCGACTTGAGACCGCGACGCCGGTGCGCCGCCCTCTCGGCCTCAGGCCGGCGGCGGCGCGCCGTCGAACAGCGGCAGGTTGTCGCTGGCGAGCCGCTCGTGCAGCGCGGCGGGCCGGCCGGCGGCGTCGGTCGCGCGCGGCGCCACCAGTTCGGCCAGCGTGGCCAGCGCGCTGGCGCGCACCCCGAGCAGGCGCAGGCGACGTGTCAGGTCGACCCGCTTCAGGCACTCGCCGGCGGCACGGCGGATCGTGGCCGCGTCCATCGTGTGGGCCGGCAGGCTGAGGTCGCGGGTGACCGCCTTGAAGTCGTCGAAGCGCAGCTTGATGCCGATCGTGCGGCTGGCGTAGCCCTTGCGCGCCAGGTCGGCGGCCAGCTGCACGCACAGCTCGGTGAAGATGCGGCCGAGCTCGGCGCGGTCGCGCATCGCGTGCAGGTCGCGCTCGAAGGTGGTTTCGCGGCTGATCGACTTGGGCTCGCTGAACGTGACCACCGGCCGCGCATCGCGCCCGTGCGCCGCCTCGTGCAGCCAGGCGCCGTAGTGCCGCCCGAAGTGCGCGACCAGCCACTGCGGATCGGCCGCGGCCAGGTCGCCGATGGTGTGGATGCCGAATGCGGCGAGCTTCTCGGTCGCCTTCGGGCCGATGCCGTTGACCTTCTTCGCCGCCAGCGGCCAGATGCGCGCCTGAAGGTCGCCGGGCGCGAGCAGCGTCAGGCCGTCGGGCTTGTCGAGTTCGGAGCCGATCTTGGCGAGCAGCTTGTTCGGCGCCACCGCCACCGAGCAGCTCAGGCCGGTGGCGGCGCGCACCGCGTCCTTCAGTTGCTGCGCCGCGCTGCGGCCGGCGTCGCGCTGCGCGCCGGGCAGGTCGGTCAGGTCGATGTAGATCTCGTCGATGCCGCGGTCTTCGACCAGCGCGGCGACCTCGCGCACCGCGGACTTGAAGAGCCTGGAGTATTTGCGGTATTCGTCGAAGTCGATCGGCAGCAGCACCGCGTCGGGGGCGAGCTGCGCCGCCTTCATCACGCCCATGCCCGAATGCACGCCGAGCGCGCGCGCCTCGTAGGTGCTGGTGGTGATGACGCCGCGGCCGGCGTAGTCGCGCAGCCGGGCGTAGCTGCGCCTGCCGTCGGCGCGCAGCACCGGCTGGTGGCGCCGCCCGCCGCCGATCACGACCGGCGCGCCGCGCAGGTCGGGGTAGCGCAGCAGCTCGACCGACGCGTAGAACGCGTCCATGTCGAGGTGCGCGATCAGGCGCTGCGGGGCGGCGGTCATGGGCACGGTGGTGCGGCGAAGTCGTGATGGCGGGAGGGTACGCCGGTGCCGGCCGCGGGCCGCGCTGCCGAGGCCCGGGCGCGCTGGGTCAGTCCAGCGTCTGCCGGTAGCGCGCCAGCGCCACGGCGCCGGCGACGAGCAGAAACGCGAGCATCGGCCAGACCTCGGGCAGCAGTTGCAGCGCGCCGTTGCCCTTGAGCAGGATGCCGCGCACGATGCGCAGGAAGTGCGTCAGCGGCAGCACCTCGCCGAGCCACTGCGCCCACACCGGCATGCCGCGAAACGGGAACATGAAGCCCGACAGCAGGATCGACGGCAGGAAGAAGAAGAACGTCATCTGCATTGCCTGCAACTGGTTGCGCGCGAGCGTGCTGAAGGTGAAGCCCACCGCCAGGTTGGCCAGCATGAACAGGCCGATCATCGCCATCAGCAGCGCCAGGCTGCCCTCCATCGGCACCTCGAACAGCAGCGCGGCGGCGGCCAGGATCACGCCGAGCTGGACGTAGCCGATCACCACGTACGGTGCGATCTTGCCGAGCATCACCTCGATCGGCCGCACCGGGGTGGCGAGCAGGTTCTCCATCGTGCCGCGCTCGCGCTCGCGCGTCATCGCCAGGCCGGTGAGCATCACCATCGTCATCGTCAGGATGGTGCCGATCAGGCCCGGCACGATGTTGTAGCGCGCCAGGCCTTCGGGGTTGTAGCGGCGCAGCACGCGCAACTCGAACGGTGCCGCGCCCGGCTGCAGCGGGCGCAGCACGCCCACCAGGTCGCGCGCCAGCGCCTGGTTGGCGACCTGCGCGAGTGCCGCGATCGCGTTGCCCGAGGCCGATGGGTCGGTGCCGTCGACCTCGACCAGCACCGCCGGATGCTCGCCGCGCACGACGCGGCGTGAAAAGTCGCTCGGGATCACGATCATGAACTGCACCTCGCCCGATTCGAGCAGCGCCTCGGCCTGCGCAAAGTCGGCGTTCGGGTGCGTGACCTTGAAGTAGCCGGTGTTCTGCAGTGCCGCGCTCAGGCTGCGCGCCATCGGAGCGGTGTCGATCGAGACGATCGCGGTCGGCAGGCCCTTCGGGTCGGTGTTGATCGCATAGCCGAACAGCACCAGCTGCAGGATCGGCACCGCGATGGCCATCGCGAACGTCAGCCGGTCGCGCAGCATCTGCTGGAACTCCTTGATGAAGACGGCCAGCGTGCGCCGCAGCGAAAAACTGTGCGTCACGCCACCCCCTGCGCGGCGAAGTTGTCCTGCGCGTTCGCGATCAGGCTGATGAAGACGTCTTCGAGGTTCGCGCCGGTGCGCGTCCAGGCCAATCCCGTGCGCCCGCGGTAGGGCGCGACCGCGGCGTCGAGCAGCGCCGCGTCCTGGCCGGCCACGTGCAGCGTGCTGCCGAACGCGGCCACGCTGAGCACCCCGGGCGCGGCCTTCAGCGGCTCGACCAGCGCGGCCAGCTCGGTGCCCTGCACCGCCCACACCGTCAGCGCCGCGCCGTCGATGATCTCGCGTTCGGTGCCGCGCGCGAGCAACCTTCCGTAGGCGATGTAGCACAGCTCGTGGCAGCGCTCGGCCTCGTCCATGTAGTGGGTCGAGACGAGCACCGTGATGCCCTGCGCCGCCAGGGTGTGGATCTGGTCCCAGAAGTCGCGCCGCGCCTTCGGGTCGACGCCGGCGGTGGGTTCGTCGAGCAGCAGCAGGCGCGGCGCGTGCATCAGGCACGCCGCCAGCGCCAGGCGCTGCTTCCAGCCGCCCGACAGCGAGCCGGCGAGCTGCTTCTGGCGCGAGGCCAGGCCGAGCTGGACGAGCGTGCGCTCGACCGTGGCACGGCGGTCCGGCAGCTCGTACAGGCGGCCGATGAAGTCCAGGTTCTCGCGCAGGCTCAGGTCGTCGTACAGGCCGAACTTCTGCGTCATGTAGCCCACCTGGCGGCGGATCTCGATCGCCTGCGTGCGCAGCGACAGGCCCAGGCACGTGCCTTCGCCGGCGTCGGGCGTGAGCAGCCCGCACAGCATCCGGATCGTGGTCGTCTTGCCGCTGCCGTTCGGGCCGAGGAAACCGCAGATGCGCCCGGCGCGAACCTGCAGCGCGAGGCCGTCGACGACCGCGCGGCCGGCGTAGCGCTTGGTCAGGCCGCGCACGTCGATCGCCAGGCCGGCGCCGCCGGCTCCGGCGCGCTCGGTCACCCGCCCCCCGCCGCGCGCCGCACGTCCACCGGCTGGCCCGGCTTCAGGCGCAACCCGTCGCGCGGATCGGGGTGCGCCTCGACCATGAAGACCAGCCGGGCGCGCTGCGTGTTCGAGTAGATCACCGGCGGCGTGTATTCGGCGTTGGTGGCGATGAAGTCGATGTGCGCGCGGATCGGCGCGCCGCAGCCGTCGCAGGCGATCAACACGGGCTCGCCGATCTTGATCGCGCCCAGCTCGCTCTCGGGCACGAAAAAGCGCGCCTTCGTGCCGCCCGGCGGCAGCAGTGCCGCGACCGGCTGGCCGGCGCCCACCCATTCGCCGACGCGGAAGTAGGTGTCGGCCACGCGCGCGTCGACCGGCGCGGCCTGGGTCTTCTGCTGCTCGCGCCAGACCGCCTGCGCCAAGGCCTGCTCGGCGGCCTGTGCATTGGCCACCGCGGCCTTGCGCTCGTCGCTGCGCGCCGGCAATTTCGCCACGCGCAGCGCCGCGGTCAGCTCGGCCACGCGCTCGCGGGTCTGGCGCGCCGCGCTGCGCGCGTCGTCGAGGCTGGCGGCGGAGACGAAGCCCTGCGCGACCAGTTGCTGCTGGCGTGCCAGCGCGCTCGCCGCCAGCCCGGCCTGCGCCTGCGCCTGCGCGAGCTGGGCCTGCGTGACCTCGAGTTCGTCGCGGCGCTTGCCCTTGTCGGCATTGGCGACCTGCGCCTGTGCGACGGCCACCTGCGCGGCCGCCTGTTCGCGCGCGGCGCGCTCGACGTCGGCGTCGAGCGCGAACAGCGGGGCGCCGCGCCGCACGTCATCGCCACGCTGCACCGCCAGCGTCGTCAGGCGGCCCGCCAGCGGTGCGGCCACGTACACGTAGTCGCCTTCGACATAGCCCGACCAGCCGGTGTCGGCCGGCTTGGTGCAAGCGCCGAGCAAGGTCACCGAGCACAACGCGGCAAGCCTGGCCAGCGTGGCCCAGCGCAGCAGCTTCATGCCTCGACTCGCTGGCGCGGGCGGCGCCGTGGTGGCGGGGCGGGCCCGGCGCGCAAGGCCGCCAGCGCCAGCGCCACGCGCTGGGCGATCGCCGCGTCGCTCATCACTTGCGCGTCGAAGTCCCGGCGCAGCCGCAGCGGCGCGACGCCGGCATCGACCAGCCCGGCGGCAAAGACCATCGGCAGCACCAGCGCGCCGAGCAGGAACACGAGGCGCTGCACCGGCGGCAGCTCGCGCAGCGCGCCCTCGGCGCGGCAGCGCTCGACCAGTTCGGCGAGCAGGCCGAGGTGGCGCGGCGCGTTGTCGCGGACGAACTCGAGCGCGACCGCCTCGCCGGCCAGCACGTCCATCCAGATGCGCGCCAGCACGCGGCGGTGGTCGCGCGCGAACCTGGCCAGCGAGGTCAGTGCCGCGCCCAGCCGGTCGAACGCCGGGCCGTCGTGGCCGGCGTCGAGCTGCAGGCCCGCGTACATCTCCTCGTACAGCTGCTGCAGCAGCGTGCGCAGGAAGTTGTCTTTCGACTTGAAGTGGTAGTGAAACATGCCGGCATTGACGCCGGCATGCTCGGCCAGCACCCGCAGCGACAACCCGGCGCAACCGGTGCTCGGGAACAGCTCGCGCCCGCTGGCCAGCAGCGCCGCGTCGAGCCGGTTCGAGGGGCGGTTCACGGCTCATTGTTAGTCGAGCGCCTAATTCGTGTCAATCCGGCGCCGGTTCCGATGCCAGAATCCAGCGCGCGGCACGCACGCCGCGGGAGCCGCCGGTGCAGGGTCTGGACATCGCGAACGTGGATGCGCAGCAGATACGCCGCGCCGGCAAGGACCTGCTGTCGCTCGCGCTGATGGACGCGCGCAACCGCGGCCTGCGCTGGGCCGCGGCGTTCGAGACCGCTCCGGCGCAGGCGGCGCTGCGTACACCGGCCGGCGCGTTGTGGGGCTCGCCGCAGCGCGAACTCGGCCAGATCGGCTGGTTCCAGGAGCACTGGATCGCGCGCAACGTGCAGCGCCAGCGCGGCGAGCACGGCGATGCCACGCAGCCCAAGCTGGCGTCGATCCTGCCGCAGGCCGACGCGCTGTTCGAGTTGCCGAGGTCGCCGCAGGCCGGGCGCGATGCGGCGGCGCTGCCCGACCCGCAGACGATCCGCCAGTACCTGGTCGACACCCTGGAGACCACGCTCGAACTGCTCGAAGGCGCTGCCGACGACGACGACGCGCTCTACTTCTACCGGCTGGCGCTGCTACGTGAAGACGCGTGGGCCGAGCGCTGCGCGGTGCGGGCCCAATCGATCGGCGTCGACACCGGTCTGGTGCCGCCCGGGCCCACCCGCGCGCCGCGCCCGCCGCTGATGTTCCCGGCCACACGCTGGCCCTTGGGCAGCGAGCCCGGCGGCTTCGTGCCCGACCGCGAGAAGTGGGCCCATGAGGTGGCGCTGCCCGAGTTCGAGATCGATGCGCAGGCGGTGAGCTGGGCGCAGTACGTCGAGTTCGTCGAAGACGGCGGCTACGACGACCGCCGTCACTGGAGCGCGCCCGGCTGGGAGTGGGTGCAGGCGCAGGGCCGGCGCGCGCCGCGCTACGTCGACCAGATGCGCCAGGGCGTGCTGCTGCGCCGTTTCGGCAAGGTGGTGCGCGCGCCATTGGCGCAGTCGGCGGTGCATTTGAGCTGGTTCGAGGCCGACGCGTGGTGCCGCTGGGCCGGTCGCCGCCTGCCACACGAGTCCGAGTGGGAGGCCGCCGCGATCCTGGGCGCCACCCGCGGCATGCGCTGGGGCGAGGTGCGCGAGTGGACGGCCGGCATGCTGCGGCCCTACCCGGGGTTCACAGGGAGCACGCCGGGCCAGCCGAACGATGGCGCCGCGCCTGCGACGCCGGTGCGCCGGGTGCTGCGTGGCGCCTCGTTCGCCACCCCCGGCCGGCTGCGCCACGCCAAGGCGCGGCACGCCGCGGCGCCCGAGCGCGACGACGGCTTCTTCGGCTTCAGGAGCTGCGCGATCTGACGCGCGGGCGGCGCCGGCGCCGTCATCGAACTGTCACAGAGCGGCCCATAGGGAAAGCCCGTGGTGTGCACCGCGCCTGCACGACCAAACAATGCCCCAAGCGTCGAACGTCGAAGCTCCGACGCGAACCCCGGCCCACCCGATACACAGGAGAGACCCCGTGAGCGTTCTCATTTCATTGACCGTCAACGGCAAGGCCGTCAGCGCGAACATCGACCCGCGCACGCTGCTGGTGCAGCTGATCCGCGAGACCCTGCAACTCACCGGCACCCATGTGGGCTGCGACACTGCCCAGTGCGGCGCCTGCACCGTCCACATGAACGGGCGCGCGGTCAAGTCGTGTTCGATGCTCGCGGTGCAGGCGCAGGGCGCGCAGATCACCACCATCGAAGGCCTGGCCCAAAACGGAACAATGCACCCGATGCAGGAGGCGTTCCGCGAGTGCCACGGCCTGCAATGCGGCTTCTGCACCCCGGGCATGGTGATGTCGGCGGTGCAACTGCTCAAAGACAACCCGAAGGCCAGCGAAGAAGAAATCCGCGAAGGCCTGGAGGGCAACATCTGCCGCTGCACCGGCTACCAGAACATCGTCAAGTCGATCCAGTTCTGCCAGTCCGGCGCCAAGGCCAGCGCTTAAGGAGCATCCACCATGACCGACATGTCCGTTCCTCCCCTGAGCCCGATCGGCCAGCCGCTGCGCCGCCGCGAAGACCAGCGCTTCCTGACCGGCGCCGGCCAGTACACCGACGACGTCGTGATGCACGGCCAGACCTACGCCGCGTTCCTGCGCTCACCGTATGCGCACGCGCGCATCAAGTCGATCAACCTCGACGCCGCGCTGAGGGCCCCCGGCGTGGTGCGCATCTTCACCGGCGCCGACCTGGCCGAGGCCAAGGTCGGCGGCCTGCCATGCGGCTGGCTGATCCACAGCAAGGACGGCTCGCCGATGAAGGAGCCGGGGCACCCGGTGCTGGCGCAGGGCAAGGTGCGCCATGTGGGCGACCAGGTCGCGATGGTGGTTGCCGAGACGCTGCTGCAGGCCAAGGACGCCGCCGAGCTGATCGTGGTCGACTACGAGGAACTGCCCGCGGTGATCGACATCACCAAGGCCGAGGGCCATGCCGGCTCGGTCCACGACGACGTTCCCAATAACGTCTGCTACGACTGGGGCCATGGCAACAAGGACGCGGTCGACGCCGCGTTCAAGACCGCCGCGCACGTCAGCACGCTCGACATCGTCAACAACCGGCTGATCCCGAACGCGATGGAGCCGCGCGCGGCCAACGCCAGCTACACCAAGCACGACGAGAGCTACACGCTGTACGTGGCCAACCAGAACCCGCACGTCGAGCGGCTGCTGATGTGCGCGTTCGTGCTCGGCCTGCCCGAATCGAAGGTGCGCGTGATCGCCCCCGACGTCGGCGGCGGCTTCGGCTCGAAGATCTTCCTGTATGCCGAAGAGACCGCGCTGGTCTGGGCCAGCAAGCATGTCGGCCGGCCGATCAAGTGGACCGCCGACCGCAGCGAAGCCTTCCTGACCGACGCGCACGGCCGCGACCACGTCACCAAGGTCGAGCTGGCGATGGACGCGAAGGGCATGTTCCTGGCGCTGCGCGTGAAGACGATCGCCAACATGGGCGCCTACCTCTCGACCTTCGCGTCGAGCGTGCCGACGATCCTGTATGCGACGCTGCTCGCCGGCCAGTACAAGACGCCGGCGATCTACGCCGAAGTGAAGGCGGTGTTCACCAACACCGCGCCGGTCGACGCCTACCGCGGCGCCGGCCGTCCCGAAGCCACCTACGTGGTCGAACGCATCGTCGAGCAAGCGGCTCGCGACATGAAGATGGACCCGGCCGCGATCAGGCGCCAGAACTTCATCACCACCTTCCCGTACGCGACGCCGGTCGGCCTGACCTACGACATCGGCAACTACGCCGCCCACCTCGACAAGGCGATGGAGATGGCCGACGTGGCGGGATTCCCCGCGCGCAAGGCAGCGTCTGCGGCAAAAGGCAAGAAGCGTGGCCTGGGCTACTCGTGCTACATCGAGGCCTGCGGCCTGGCGCCGAGCAACATCGCCGGCGCGCTCGGTGCGCGCGCCGGCCTGTTCGAGGCCGGCGAGGTGCGCGTGCACCCGACCGGCACCGTGACCGTGTTCACCGGCTCGCACAGCCACGGCCAGGGCCACGAGACCACGTTCGCGCAGGTGGTGGCGGCCAAGCTCGGCATCCCGGTGGGCAACGTCGAGATCGTGCACGGCGACACCGGCCGCGTGCCGTTCGGCATGGGCACCTACGGCAGCCGCTCGTTGAGCGTGGGCGGCACCGCGATCGTGAAGGCGGTCGACAAAATCATCGCCAAGGGCAAGAAGATCGCGGCGCACCTGCTCGAGGCGGCCGACACCGACATCGAGTTCGAGAACGGCGAGTTCAAGGTCAAGGGCACCGACAAGAAAGTGCCGTTCGGCAGCGTCTCGCTGACCGCCTACGTGCCGCACAACTACCCACTCGACAAGCTCGAACCCGGCCTGAACGAGAACGCCTTCTACGACCCGACCAACTTCACCTACCCGTCGGGCAGCTACATCTGCGAGGTCGAGGTCGACCCCGAAACCGGCAAGGTCAAGATCGAGCAGTTCGTCGCCGTCGACGACTTCGGCAACATCGTCAACCCGATGATCGTCGAGGGCCAGGTGCAGGGCGGCATCGCGCAGGGCCTGGGCCAGGCGATGCTCGAAGGCTGCGCCTACGACACCACGTCGGGCCAGTTGCTGACCGGCTCCTACATGGACTACGCGATGCCGCGCGCCAGCGACATTCCTAACCTCAAGATCAGCAACGTGGTCACGCCGTGCACCCACAACCCGCTGGGGGTGAAGGGCTGCGGCGAGGCCGGCGCGATCGGCTCGCCGCCGGCCTACATCAATGCGCTGACCGACGCGCTCGGCGTCAAGGACATCGCGATGCCGGCCACGGTCGAGCGCGTCTGGCGCGCTGCCAACAACGTCGCCTGAAGACCCACCTCGCTAGGAGAACCTCAACATGTACGCATTCGAATACAAGCGCCCGGCGAGCGTGGCCGACGCCAAGGCCGCGCTCGGCGGCGACGCCCGTTACCTGGCCGGCGGCCAGAGCCTGATCCAGGCGATGAAGCTGCGGCTGTCGTCGAGCGCAACGCTCGTCGATCTGAGCGGCATCAAGGACCTGCAGACGATCCGCATGGACGGCGCCAACCTCGTCATCGGCGCGATGGTCACGCACGCGGCGGTCGGCGCGTCGGCCGACGTGAAGCGCGCCTGCCCGGCGCTGGCCGAGCTCGCCGCCGGCATCGGCGACCCGATGGTGCGCAACATGGGCACGATCGGCGGCTCGATCGCCAACGCCGATCCGGCGGCGTGCTACCCCGCCGGCCTGGTCGGGCTGGGCGCCACGGTCCACACCAACCAGCGCACGATCCCCGCCGATTCGTTCTTCACCGGCCTGTACGAGACCGCGCTGCAGCCCGGCGAGCTGATCACCGCGGTGAGCTTCCCGCCGGTCCAGAAGGCGGCCTACGTGAAGTACAAGCAACCGGCGTCGCGCTTCGCGCTGGTCGGCGTGTTCGTGAGCCAGAGCGCCGGCGGCGTTCGGGTGGCGGTGACCGGTGCCAAGGGCAGCGTGTTCCGCGCCACCGCGATCGAAGCGGCACTCAGCAAGAGCTTCACGCCCGAGGCCGCGAAGGCGGTGAAGATGCCCGCCACCGACATCAACAGCGACATGCACGGCACGGCCGAGTACCGCGCCGCGATGATCAGCGTGATGGCCTCGCGGGCCGTGGCGGCGGCGCTGGCGCGCTGACCCCACGCACTCGATCCCCCTCTCCCGCCCGCGGGAGAGGGCCGGGGTGAGGGCGCACGAGCTGCCGAATCCGTAACATCCGATCGATGACGAAGACACCCCCCCTGACGCTGCCCGACTCGGTCGACGCGGTCATCGCGCTGCTGGCCACCGAGAACTACGTCTGCGACCGGCGCCTGGCCACGGCGCTGTTCCTCAGCCTCAAGCTCGCGCGCCCGCTGTTCCTCGAAGGCGAGCCCGGCGTGGGCAAGACCGAACTGGCCAAGACGCTGTCGGCGGCGCTGGGCACCGCGCTGCTGCGCGTGCAGTGCTTCGAGGGCCTGGACATCGCACAGACTGCCTACGAATGGAACGTGGCGCGCCAGATGATCGAGATCCGCCTGGCCGAGGCCGCGCATTCCATCCACGGCGAAGGCGACCGCGAGCGGCTCACGCACAGCCTGTATTCGCGCAACATGCTGATCGAACGCCCGCTGCTGCAGGCGCTCACGCAGAGCCGCTCGCCGGTGCTGCTGATCGACGAACTCGACCGTGCCGACGAACCGTTCGACGCCTTCTTGCTCGAGGTGCTGGCCGAGAACCAGATCACCATTCCCGAGTTCGGCACCGTCAGGGCCGATGCGCCTCCGATCACCATCATCACCAGCAACCGCACACGCGAGATCCACGATGCGCTGAAGCGCCGCTGCCTGTACCACTGGGTCGACTTCCCGACCGTCGAGCGCGAGCTCGAGATCGTGCGCCTGAAGGCCCCGGGTGCGGCCGACCGCCTGACGATCCAGGTCGTCGAGTTCGTGCAGCGCATGCGCAAGCTCGACCTGTTCAAGGCGCCCGGCGTGGCCGAGACCATCGACTGGACCAACGCGCTGGTGGCGCTCAACACGATCCGCCTCGACCCGGCCACCGTGCACGACACACTCGGTGTGCTGCTGAAGTACCAGGACGACATCGTCAAGCTGCAAAGCGGCGACACCGCCAAGCTGCTCGACGAGCTGCGGGCGCGCGCGCTGCTCGATTGATTGCCGGCGGTGGGCGCAGCAGAGCTGGGCATTTGCCGCCAAGGCACCAACGACGCCGAGCAAGGCTCGTTCGGTTCCTTGGGTCGTTGGCGGTGAGGCGCTCTTTCGAAATTCGGTCGTTCCCCCTCGATCAATGATTGCCGAGAACATCGTCCACTTCGCGCGCGTGCTGCGCAGTGCCGGCATGCCGATCGGGCCGGACCGCGTGCTCGCGGCGATGGCCGCGGTCGAACAGGTCGGGCTGAACCGGCGCGACGACGTGCATGCCGCGCTGAGCGCCGTGATGATCGACCGCCACGAGCAGCAGGTGCTGTTCGACGCCGCGTTCGACGCCTTCTGGCGCGACCCCAAGCTGCTCGAACAGCTGATGTACCTGCTGCTGCCCAAGATCAGCGGGCGCGGCGACAAGGTGGTGAAGCCGCGCGGCAACCGCCTGGCCGAAGCGCTCGCCGCACCGCAACCGGTGCAGCCGTCGAATCCGGCCAACAACACCGCGAAGGAAGAGATCAGCTTCGACACCCACTTCACGTTCTCCGACCGCGAACGGCTGCAGCAGGCCGATTTCGAAAGCATGACGACGGCCGAGTTCGAGCTCGCCAAGAAGCTCGCCGAGGAGCTGCCGCTGCCGGTGCAGCCGGTGCGCCGGCGCCGCCACGAGCGCGCGCCGAACCGCCTCAACGGCGGGCGCCTCGACCTGCGCGCGACGATGCAGGGCATGGCCCGCCAACCGCACACCCTGACGCCCGCCTACACCCGGGCGCGCACCGAGTGGCCCACGCTGGTGGTGCTGCTCGACATCTCGGGCTCGATGGAGCGCTACGCGCGGCTGCTGCTGCACTACGTGCACGGCCTGACGCGGCGCTACCTGAAGGTCCACACGCTGACCTTCGGCACCCGCCTGACCAACATCACCCGCAGCCTCAAGCACCGCGACCCCGACGTCGCGCTGCTGCAGGCCGACCTGCAGGTGCACGACTGGAAAGGCGGCACGCGCATCGCCACCTGCCTGGACGAGTTCAACCACGTCTGGGCGCGCCGCCTGCTCGGCTCGAACGCCGCGGTGCTGCTGATGACCGACGGACTGGACCGTGACGAACACGGCGACCTGGCGCGCGCCGCGGCGCAGCTGCGCCGCAACGCCAGCCAGATCGTCTGGCTCAACCCGCTGCTGCGCTTCGACGGCTTCGAGCCACGCGCCGCCGGTGTGCGCGCGCTGCTGCCCAACGTCGACCGGTTCCTGCCGGTTCACAATCTCGCCAGCCTCGCCGATCTCGGCCGGGCCTTGCGCTCGCCCACCGTGGCCCCTACTTCACTACTGGCGTAAACGACACCATGGAACTGCAAGGCGAACGACTCATCCCGGCCTCGGTCGACACCACCTGGGCCGCCCTCAACGATGCCGAGGTGCTCAAGTCGTGCATCGCCGGCTGCGAATCGCTGGAACGCACCGGCGCCGACTCGCTCACGGCCGTCGTCGCAGTGAAGGTCGGCCCGGTGAGTGCACGCTTCAAGGGCAACCTGGTCATGACCAACGTGCAGGCGCCCCACAGCTACACCATCAATTTCGACGGGCAGGGCGGCGTGGCCGGTTTCGGCAAGGGCTCGGCCGATGTGGCGCTCAGCGCCGAAGGCGCGCAGACGCGCCTGAAATACGCCGCCCGCGCCACGGTGGGCGGCAAGATGGCGCAGATCGGCTCGCGGCTGATCGATGCCGCCGCCGGCAAGATCACCGACGACTTCTTCAAGGCCTTCGAGGCCCATCTGCAAGCCCTCGCCACGCCCGGCGCACCTGCGGTGGTGGTGGCCGAGCCCGACACCGGCGTGCGCAAGCTGTGGTGGCTGATCGGCGCACTGATCGTGCTGGCGATCGTCTATTTCTTGATCCGCAAATAGGAGGTGCCGCAATGGACAGTCTGGACCTTCAAGTGCTGAGCCAGGCACGCGACTGGTTCGTGCAGGGCCACCCGGTGTGGCTCGTGACCGTGATCGAAACCTGGGGCTCGGCGCCGCGCCCGCCCGGTGCGCTGCTGTGCCTGCGCGGCGACGGGCTGGTCGCCGGCTCGGTCTCGGGCGGCTGCGTCGAAGACGACCTGATCGAGCGGCTGCGCCATGGCGAGCGCGTGGCCACGCCCTCGCTGATCGCCTACGGCGTGACCAAGGAAGAGGCGGCGCGCTTCGGCCTGCCGTGCGGCGGCAACCTGCGGCTGGTGCAGGAGCCGTTGCAAGGCGTGGCCTGGATCGACGAGATCCTCGCGCGCACCGCCCGCCACGAACTGGTCGCGCGCCGGCTCGACCTCGCCACCGGTGCGGTCACGGTCGAAGCCGCGTCGCGCGGCGACGCGTTCTCGTTCGACGGGCAGCGGCTCGTGGCGCTGTTCGGCCCGCGCTGGCGGCTGCTGATCATCGGCGCCGGGCAGCTCTCGCGTGCGGTCGCACCGATGGCGCTGGCGCTCGACTTCGAGGTGATCTGCTGCGACCCGCGCGAGGAGTACCACCTGACCTGGGACGTGCCCGGCACCACCTTCAGCAAGGCGATGCCCGACGACCTCGTGCTCGAGCTGCAGCTCGACCCGCACAGCGCGGTGATCGCCGTCACCCACGACCCCAAGCTCGACGACCTGGTGCTGCTCGAAGCGCTCAAGTCGCCGGCGTTCTACGTCGGTGCGCTCGGCTCGCGCGGCAACACCGCCAAGCGCCGCGAGCGGCTCGCGCTGTTCGACCTGTCGCCCGCCGAGATCGACCGGCTGCACGGTCCGATCGGCCTGGACATCGGCAGCAAGACTCCGGCCGAGATTGCGGTCTCGATCGTCGCCGAGATCGTCGCGGTGAAAAACGGCGTGCTGCTCAAGCAGAAAAAGGAAGGGTCGGCGGTGCCGGCGGTGCGGGCCGGCGTGCCGGCATCGCGGGCGTGACGGGCAGCATCGCAGCGGCTTCTCGTCGGGCGGACGGCGCTGCCGGAACGTCGGCGCGACGCGCCGCGAAGGCGTCCGGTGTTCGGCTACAGTGCGCCGCGGCGCCGTTCGGCGCCGCACACCTCGAAAGCCGCCACCGATGAAGCTCCGGAACCTGATTCGACCGATCCTCGCCACTGCGATTGCCGCCGCCTGTTTCGGGGCCCGGGCACAGGCCTTCGACGCGGTGCGGCTGTATGGACCGCCCGATGGCCGCGGCGAGGGCACGGTGGGCGCCGCCGTCATCGGTGCGCACCAGTACATGGGCTCCAGCGAACGCCGCACGCTGCTGCTGCCGGTACTGGACTACCGTTGGTCGAACGGCTGGTTCGCCGGCACCACCAACGGTGTGGGCTATCAGTTTGCCTCGGCACCGAACCTGCAATACGGGCTGCGGCTGACGGCCGATTTCGGCCGCAGCGAAAGCCGCTCCCCGGCGCTGACGGGCCTGGGCGACATCAATGCCCGCGCCGAGATCGGCGCGTTCTTGAACCTGTACCTGTCGCGCGAAATCTTCCTGACCTCGTCGCTGCGTTACGGCTCGGGCAACGACCGCCAGGGCGCGCTGCTCGACCTGGGTGCGGGCTACGCGCTGCAGCTTGCGCCCCAGTGGCGCGCCGCTGCGGGCGTGGCGGCGACCGTCGCCAACAGCGCGTACATGCAGGGCTATTTCGGTGTCACGCCGGCACAGGCGCAGACCAGCCACTACGCCGCCTACCGCGCCGGCGCCGGCCTGCGCGACGTGCGTACGAACCTGTCGCTGAACTACTTCGCCACGCCGCAATGGACCGTCACCGCTGCGGTCAGCCTGAGTGCGCTGCAGGGCGATGCGAAAGACAGCCCGGTCGTGCGCCAGCGCAGTTCGGCGACGGGGGTGGCGGCGGTGAGCTATCGGTTTTAGGGGGCATGGCGAGTGCCGCAGGTCGGCAACGCAGGCCGACGACGCAGGCCCCGTATGACTTCGGCGCGATTCGCGGCGCCGGGTCGATGGCGACGCTCACGCCCCGCGGCACAAGACTGCGCGGCGGCTGAGGGTCCAGCGCCTCCCGCGCAAGTGCGAGTACGCTGCGCACGATCACGACGCGGCCGTGGAATGGTTGCTGCAGCAGGCCACGGCGGTGGGCGAGGCCTGGGTTTGACTGCCGCGCCGCGGCCCCATCGCGAACACCCACCCTGATCCCTGCGGAGCCCGAACATGATCGACTTCGACGCCATCTCCCGCGACCGCCTGCCCGCGCTGCTGCGCGCGATGCCAAAGGCCGAACTGCACATCCACATCGAGGGGTCGCTCCAGCCCGAGCTGATCTTCGCGCTGGCGCAGCGCAACGGCGTGGCGCTGCCGTACGCGAGCGTCCAGGCGCTGCGCGCCGCCTATGCGTTCACCGACCTGCAGAGCTTTCTCGACATCTACTACGCCGGCGCCAGCGTGCTGCTTCATGAAGAAGACTTCTTCGACATGGCGATGGCCTACTTCCGCCGCGCCGCCGCCGACCACGTCGTGCACGCCGAACTGTTCTTCGACCCGCAGACCCACACCGAGCGCGGCGTGGGCATCGGCACGGTGATCGCCGGGCTGACGCGCGCGAGCCGCGCGGCCCAGGCCGAGTTCGGCATCAGCGCGCTGCTGATCCTGTGCTTCCTGCGCCACCTGAGCGAAGACGCCGCACTCGCCACGCTCGATGCGGCGTTGCCGTACCGGGAGCATTTCGTCGGCGTCGGGCTGGACAGCAGCGAACTCGGCCACCCACCCGAGAAGTTCGCGCGCGTGTTTGCGCGCAGCCGCGAGCTTGGCCTGCATCTCGTCGCGCATGCCGGCGAGGAGGGGCCGCCGGCCTACATCTGGAGCGCGCTCGACGTGCTGCAGGTGCAGCGCATCGACCACGGCGTGCGCTGCGTCGAAGACGCCGCGCTGGTGGCGCGGCTGGCCGCGCAGCGCGTGCCGCTCACCGTGTGCCCGCTGTCGAACGTCAAGCTGTGCGTCTACCCGACGCTGGCCGCGCACCCGCTGCCCGCGATGCTCGACGCCGGCCTGTGCGCCACGATCAACTCCGACGACCCGGCCTACTTCGGCGGCTACCTGAACCAGAACTTCATCGCCACCTTCGAGGCCCTGCCGCAGTTGACGGCGCGCCACGCGCACCGCCTCGCGAGCAACAGCTTCGAGGCGAGCTTTGCGGGTGCCGACGTCAAGCGGCGCTGGACCGAGGCGCTCGACAAGGTCTTTGCCTCGGGCTGACGCACGCCCCACCTATCATCGGCGCCGCCCTGACCCCGATCGACCCCACCCGACGACTGCCGATGCTCGAACTCCTGACCGACCCCCAAGCCTGGATCGCCCTGGCCACGCTGACCGCGCTCGAGCTGGTGCTGGGCATCGACAACATCGTCTTCATCTCGATCCTGGTCGACAAGCTGCCCACCGCGCAGCGCGAACGTGCCCGCCGGCTCGGCCTGTTCATGGCGATGTTCATGCGCATCGGGCTGCTGCTGGTGCTGGCCTGGATCGTCGGCCTGGTCGCGCCGCTGTTCACGGTGTTCGGCCAGGCGATCTCGGGGCGCGACCTGATCCTGATCGCCGGCGGCCTATTCCTGATCTGGAAGAGCACCGGCGAGATCCACCAGTCGCTCGAAGGCGAGGCCGGGCACGCCTCGAAGGCCGTCAAGGCCACCTTCACGGCCGTGATCCTGCAGATTATGGTGGTCGACATGGTGTTCTCGCTCGACTCGATCATCACAGCGGTGGGCATGGTCGATCGGCTCGAGGTGATGATCACCGCGGTGGTCGCCTCGGTCGGCCTGATGATGCTGTTCGCCGGCGCGATCGGCCGCTTCGTGTCGGAGCACCCGACGATCAAGATGCTCGCGCTCGCGTTCCTCGTCGTGGTCGGCGTCGTGCTCATCGCCGAGGGTTTCGACCAGCACGTGCCCAAGGGCTACGTCTACTTCGCGATGGCGTTCTCGGTCGGTGTGGAGATGCTCAACATCCGGATGCGCAAGCGCTCGGCGAGGCCGGCCGAACTGCACGCGGCCTACGAGCCCGAAGCCCGGTCGACCGAGTGACGCATGCGGCGCCGCGGCGAGCGGCGTCTGCGACAATCCCGACCCGAGCCGCCTGCGTGCCCCCGTAGGCGTTTTCGCTTTTCCAGCCCGGGGCCATGTAGAGGAACACCATGTTCAAAAACCTCGTCCGCGCCAGCCTGTGCGCGTCTCTCATCACGGGCCTGCTCGGCGCCACGCTCGCCGTTGCCGCCACCAGCCCGCCCCCGCACGCCGCGGCGCCCGCGCCGAAGCCGCCGCTCAGGGTCGCGTTCGTCTACGTCAGCCCGATCGGCGACGCCGGCTGGACCTACCAGCACGAACAGGGCCGCCTGGCGATGCAGAAGGCGCTCGGTGACCGTGTGCAGAGCACGGCGGTCGAGGGTGTGGCCGAAGGGGCCGATTCGGAGCGAGTGATCCGCGACCTGGCCGCGCAAGGCAACCGGTTGATCTTCGCGACCAGCTTCGGCTACCTCGAACCGACGTTGCGGGTCGCAGCCGACTACCCCGACGTCAAGTTCGAGCATGCCGGCGGCTACAAGACCGCCGCCAACGTTGCCACCTACAACGCGCGCTACTACGAGGCGCGCTTTCTGGCCGGCATGCTGGCCGGCCAGATGAGCAAGAGCGGCGTGGCCGGCTATGTGGCCGGCTTCCCGGTGCCCGAGGTCGTGCAGGGCATCAACGCGTTCACGCTCGGCATGCGTGCAGTCAACCCGAAGGCGCAGGTGCGGGTGCTGTGGCTCAACAGCTGGTTCGACCCGGCGCGCGAGCGCGAGGCCGCGCAGTCGCTGATCGACCAGGGCGCCGACGTGCTGACCAACCACAGCGGGTCGCCGGCGGTGGCGCAGACCGCGCAGGCCAACTTCGCCGGCAAGGACGTGCGCGTCATCGCCTACCAGAGCGACATGCGCGCCTACGCCCCGCAGGCGCAGCTCGCCGCGGTGACGCTGCACTGGGGCGCGTTCTACACGCAGGTGGCGCGTTCGGTGCTGGATGGCACCTGGAAGCCCACGCCGGTGTGGGGCGGCATCAAGGACGGCATGGTGAGGCTGAGCGCGATCAGCGCCGACGTGCCCGCCGCCGTGCGCGCGCGGGTCGAGGCACGCCGCGAAGCGATCGTCGCCGGGCGCTTCAAGCCGTTCAGTGCGCCGCTGGAAGACAACGACGGGCTCCTGCGCCTGGCCCACGGCGCACTCGACGACGCCTCGATCGCGACCATGAACTGGTTCGTGCGCGGCGTGATCGGCTCGGTGCCCAAGCCCTGACGCGGCAGGCCCGGCGCACCACCGCCGAAACGACAAACCCCGCTGCGGCGGGGTCTGGAAGGAGCCGGCGGCGCCGACCGATCAGGCCGACTTGCGGCGCCTTGTCACGAGCACGAGCGCGCCCAAGCCGGCCAGCAGCATCGCGTAGGTCTCGGGTTCGGGCACGGCGGCCACCGGCACGCCGACGGTGAAACCGTACCAGTTCTCGGCGACCGGATTCGTCCAGCTGATCGAGTTGATGCTGCCGCTGAACTGGATCACGCCATTGCCTTCGGAGCCGAAGACGTTGTTGCCAACCGCGGTGATCGTCGTCCCGCCGTATTCGGCGTTCCGGCCCCCGCTCTGGATCGTGAACGCCTGGTTGAAGTCGAACTGGGCGTTCAATCCGGGCTGGCCCAGGCTCCAGATCGCGAGCACCGGATTCATCACGGCCTGCGAGAACGTGATCGTGTCGGTGCGCGTGTTGGGGCCACCGAATATCTTGAGGATGCCGTTGGCCGACGGCGGCGCGTTGCCGACGGTGCCGCCGCTGAACGTACTGCCCGGCGCGTAGCTCGGGTAGTTGGCGACGAATTGCTGCAGCTCTCCGGTGTAGCCGGCGGTGACGCCGGCGGTGGCGAAGGTGGCGGTTGCCGAGCCGGTCGTGTTGCCGGTGACGGGGCTCGCCCAGCTCGCCCAGTCGATCGGGGCGGCATTCGCCGACGATGCGGCGGCGAAAGCGCCGCACGCGATGGCAGTCATCGTCAGCGACTTCTTCAGGGGGTGAAGGTTGATCATGGGTACTCCGATCGGTTCGATGTTGGGGCCGAAGGTCGACCTGCTCCGAGTTTAGGTCGGCGGTGCTTCGCGGCATCCCGCGTTCAGGGGGTGTCGGTTCAAGTCTGCGGCGGCCGCCAGGCGCTCGGCGCGACGAAGCCCTTGTTCAGCAGCGCGGCGATCCGGTGCACGCGCCACATGCCGTCGATGAACAGGTAGTCGTTGGCGAGGCCTTCGTCGACGAAGCCCAGGCGCTTGAGCACGTCGGCGCTGCGCCAGTTCTCGGGCTGGAACGCGGCCTGGATGCGGTGCAGGTTGATGCGCGGCGAAAACATCTCGGCGATCGCGCAGCGCAGCGCCTCGGTCATCAGCGCCTGACCCTCGCACTGCTGGTCGAGCGCGTAGCCCAGGTTGCAACTCTGGAACGCGCCACGCACGATGTGGGTGAAGTTGATGGTGCCGATGACGCGGCGGGTGTCACCGATCGGCTGCAACAGGTATCGGTAGCCGGTGCCCGCGGCGAACGCGGCGGCGCCTTCGCGCAGGCGCTGCGCCTGCACCTCGGCGGTGAAAAACCCGGCGTCGGTGGGCGGTTCCCACGGCGCGAGGTGGGCGCGGTTGCGGTCGTGGAAATCGGCCAGCATGGCGGCCAGGCGTTCCTCGGCCGCCACCAGCCGCAGCCGCGGCGTGAGCAGCAGCGCGGCGGCGGTGGCGGCGGGTACGACGTCCATGGTGGCGGTCAATGGGTGCTGCCGGCATGCACCGACGCTGCCGGTTGCGCGAGCCGCGCCGCCAGGGCCGGCGCCAGCGCGCCGAAGGCGTAGATGTCCATGCCCAGGCTGCCGAGCGTCACGCTGTCGTGCAGGCGCAGCGGCGGGTGGTCCCGGCCGCCGGCGCCGGCGGCGACGAACCAGGGCAGCAGGTGCTCGTCGGTCGGGTGCATGTCGAGCGCGTGCGGGGCGCGCTGGCGGTAGTCGAAGAGCGCCTCCCAGTCGCGCGCCGCGCCGCGCGCGCGCAGCCACTCGCGAAACGCTGCGCTTTCGGGGATCTCGGGCTGGTCGGGGTTGGCGCGCAGGCCACCGGCCAGCGCGCGCCGCAGGTTGTGGGTGATGCTGCCGGTGCCCAGCACCAGCACGCCTTCGCCGGCCAGCGCGGCCAGCGCGGCACCGAGCGCGAACTGTTGGGCCGGGCTCTGGCTCGGCACGAAGGCCAGCGGCAGCACCGGGATGTCGGCGGCGGGGTAGAGGTAGCGCAGCGCGGTCCAGATGCCGTGGTCCAGGCCGCCCTCGGCAACGCTGTGCGCCTCGATCCCGGCCTGCGCGAGCAGGGCGCTGGCACGCGCCGCGAGGCCGGGCGCACCGGGGGCGTCGTAGCGCAGCGTGAACAGCTTGGGGTCGAAGCCGCCGAAGTCGTACACCGCTTCGTGGCGGGGCGCCGCGAGCAGCACCGGCGCTCGGGCAGCGGTGTGCGCCGAGATCGCCAGGATCGCCTCGGGCCTGCCGAAGGCGGCGTCGATCGCCGGCCCGAGCCGCTGCATGAAGGTGCCGGCCGCGCCGGGCTCGAGCGCGATCATCGGAGAGCCGTGGGAGACGAAGATCGGGGGCAGGGCGTGGTCCATGGCGCAATTACAGCACTGACGCACACCGCCGGCGTTCGAGCCTCTCGCATGCGGTGTTCGAGACAAAGACCTTCGCCCGCTGGGAGTGGCCGCGGGTCGTGTAAGTTCCGGCCGATGAGCGACCCCGTGACCCCCGCCGCCGCGCGCCCGCCGAACCTGTGGCGCCTGGCCTGGCGCCAGACCGCGCGCGACTTCCGGGCCGGCGAACTGCGCCTGCTGGTGGTCGCGGTGATGCTGGCGGTGGCCGCGCTCAGTGCGGTCGGCTTCTTCGCCGACCGCATCAACGGTGGCCTGGCGCGCGACGCCCGCCAACTGCTCGGCGGCGACGCGATCCTCGCCTCCGACCAGCCGGCGCCGCCCGCGTTCGCAGCAAAGGCGCAGGCGCTGGGACTGGCGACGGCGACCACCGCGGCGTTCCCGAGCATGGGCCGCGCGCCGGACGATCGCGGCGGCGCCTCGCACCTGGTCAGCGTCAAGGCGGTGAGCGACGCCTACCCGCTGCGCGGCGCGGTCACGGTCGGCGGCGCCGGCACGCCGCCGCGCGAACGCGCCGGCGCGCCGCAGCGCGGCAGCGCCTGGGTCGACCCCGGCCTGCTCGACACGCTCAAGCTCAAGCTCGGCGACACGCTGCTGCTCGGCGACGCGAGCCTGCGCATCGCCCACACCATCGTCAACGAGCCCGACCGCGGCACCGGCTTCCTGTCGTTCGCGCCGCGCGTGATCCTGAACCAGGCCGACCTGCCCGCCACCGGCCTGATCCAGCCTGCCAGCCGCGTGACCTACCGGCTCGCGGTGGCCGCGCGCGGCGCCAGCGAGCGGCCGGTGCGCGAGTTCGTCGCCTGGGCCGAGGCGCAGATCAAGCGCGGCAACCTGCGCGGCATGCGGGTCGAGTCGTTCGCCTCCGGCCGGCCCGAGATGCGCCAGACGCTGGACCGCGCCGCCAAGTTCCTGAACCTGGTCGCGCTGCTGGCGGCGCTGCTCGCGGCGGTCGCGGTGGGCATTGCCTCGCGCGATTTCGCCGGCCGCCACCTCGATGCCTGCGCGATGCTGCGCGTGCTCGGCCTGTCGCAGCGGCGTATCGCGCTGCAGTACCTGATCGAGTTCGGCGCGGTCGGGCTGATCGCCAGCGTCGCCGGCGTGCTGCTCGGTTACGCGGTGCATTACCTGTTCGTGGCGCTGCTCGCCGGCATCGTCGACTCGGCGCTGCCCGCCCCCAGCGTGTGGCCGGCGCTGTTCGGCGTCGGCGTGGGTTGCACGCTGCTGCTGGGCTTCGGTGCGCCGCCGGTGCTGCAGCTCGCGCAGGTGCCGGCGCTGCGCGTGATCCGCCGCGATGTGGGCGCACTCAAGCCGGCCTCGCTCGCGGTGCTCGGCGCCGGCGCGCTCGGCTTCGCGCTGCTGTTGCTGGCGGTGTCGAGCGACCTCAAGCTCGGCCTGATCGCGGTCGGCGGCTTCGCCGCGGCGGTGGCGGTGTTCGCGTTGTGCGCGTGGATTGCGGTGCAACTGCTCAAGCGTGCCGTGCCCGAGGCCGGCACGCCGCGCTGGTGGACCTTCGGCGCTCGTGCGCCGCGCTGGCTGGTGCTGGCCACGCGCCAGATCGCGGCGCGGCCGGCGTTCGCGGTGCTGCAGGTGTCGGCGCTGAGCGTGGGCCTGCTGGCGCTCGTGCTGCTGGTGCTGCTGCGCACCGACCTGATCGACAGCTGGCGCCAGTCCACGCCCAAAGACGCGCCGAACCGTTTCGTCATCAACGTCCAGCCGGAGCAGGGTGCCGCGTTCCGTCAGCGGCTGCAGGACGCGGGCGTGACGCGCTACGACTGGTACCCGATGATCCGCGGCCGGCTCGTCGCGATCGACGGCCGCGCCGTCACCCCCGATGCCTACGCCGACGGGCGCGCCCGGCGCCTGGTCGAACGCGAGTTCAACCTCAGCAACGACGCCGACCTGCCGCCGCACAACCAGATCGCCGCCGGGCGCTGGACCCGCGACGAGGCCGGCGCCGTCAGCGTCGAAGCGGGGCTGGCGAAGACGCTCGGCCTCAAACTCGGCGACACGCTGCGCTTCGACGTCGGTGGCACGATGGTGCAGGGCCGCATCACCAGCCTGCGCAAGGTCGACTGGAGCTCGATGCACGTCAACTTCTTCGTGCTGTTCCCGACCGCGGCCGTGCCCGACGTGCCGTTGAGCTACATCGCCGCGTTCCGCGCCCCCACAGGCGGCACCGGTGCCGCGGCCTTCGACAACGCGCTCGCGCGCGAGTTTCCGAACATCACCAGCATCGATGTGTCGGCCTCGATCGCGCAGGTTCAGCGGGTGCTCGACCAGGTCATCCGGGCGGTCGAATTCCTGTTCGGCTTCGCGCTGGCGGCCGGGCTGGTGGTGCTGTTCGCGGCGGTCACCGCGACCCGCGAGGCGCGCTCGCGCGAGTTCGCGGTGATGCGCGCACTCGGCGCCAGCAGCCGCCTGCTCGCCCAGGTGCAGCGCGCCGAGCTGCTCGGCGTGGGCGCGCTCGCCGGGGTGCTCGCGTCGCTCGCCGCGATGGCGGTCGGCTGGGCGCTGGCGCACTACGTGTTCGAGTTCGCGTGGAACCCTGGGCCGTGGGTGCCGCTGGCCGGCGGCGGCGCCGGCGCGCTGCTCGCGTGGGCGGCAGGCTGGTGGGGGCTGCGCGAGGTGCTGCGCCGCCCGGTGGTGCAGACGCTGCGCCAGGCCACCGACGCATGAGACACCCTGTGTCAACCCCCTGCGCGGTGCCACACCCGACTCCACTGACAAACGGAAGGCAGTCCAGTGAGCGCCGCGCCGGGCCGCCCCAAGCCAGCGAACGCCCGCGCGGGGGGACCGGCGCGCAGCGCCATCATGGCCCGGTGAGCGTTTGGCCAGGCCCCGGCGGCGGGGCATACTGGGTGCCATGCAGCCCGCCCCCCAGCAGATGACCGCCGCGGCGTACCCCGCGCGCGAGCTGCGCGTGCTGCACCTCGAGGACTCCGAGCTCGACCACGAGTTGATGCGCGCGCACCTGGCGCGCGGCGGGGTGCAGGTGCAACTGCGGCGCATCGATTCCGAAGCGGCGTTCCTGAGCGCCCTCGACCGCGACTGGGACGCGATCCTGTCGGACTACAACCTGCCGGGCTTCTCGGGCCTGGTGGCGCTGGACCTGCTGAAGGCCAGCGGCCGCGACGTGCCGTTCATCCTGGTGTCGGGCGAGATCGGCGAAGACACCGCGGTCGAGGCGATGCGCAACGGCGCGAGCGACTACCTGCTGAAGAACAACCTGTCGCGGCTGGTGCCGGCGCTGCTGCACGCGGTCGAGGCCAGCGACACCAAGCGCGCGCGCGACCGCGCCGACCGCGAGCTCGACGAATCCAAGCAGCGCCTGCGCGAGCTCGCCCAGCACCTGCAGAACAGCATCGAGCTCGAGCGCGCCGCGATCGCGCGCGAGATCCACGACGACGTCGGCGGCTCGCTCACGGCGCTGAAGTTCGACCTCGCCTGGATCGCCCGCCACGCCGACTCGCCGGGCGTGCTCGCGCGCGTGAACTCGGCGCTCGAGACCGTCACGCTGGCGATCGATTCGAGCCAGCGGATCATGCACAACCTGCGCCCGGCGATCCTCGAGCAGGGGCTGGTCGCGGCGCTGCACTGGCTCGTCAACCGGTTCGAGAAGCGCACCGGCATCGAGTGCCTGCTGCGCCTGCCGGCCGACGCGCCCGAGTTGCCCGCCGGCGTGCCGCTGGTGGCCTACCGCACCGCCCAGGAGGCGCTCACCAACATCAGCAAGCACGCGCAGGCCAGTCGCGTGCAGCTCGACCTGGCGCTGGCCGGCGGCGTGCTGTCGCTCGAGATCAGCGACAACGGCCGCGGCCTGAGCGCCGACGACCTGGCCAAGGCGCGTTCGTTCGGCATCCGCGGCCTGCACGAGCGCGCCGGCACGCTGGGTGGCTGGATCGAACTCAGCAGCGGCCCCGGCGGCACGACGATGATGCTGTCGGTGCCGCTGAATCCGGCCGAATTCGCCGACATCCCCGCGGCAGCGGTCCACGACGCCGACGATGCCAGCCAGTGGGGCGACCTGTGAGGGCCACCACGATGATCAAGGTCATGCTCTGCGACGACCATGCGCTGATCCGGCGCGGCATCCGCGACACGCTGTCGGACGCGCCTGACATCGAGGTCGTCGGCGAGGCCGGCGACTATGGCGAGTTGCGCGCGCTGATGCGCCAGCACAGCGCCGACGTGCTGGTGCTCGACATCAACCTGCCCGGCCGCAGCGGCCTGGACGTGCTGCAGGCGCTGAAGGAAGAAGCCACGCCGATGCGCGTGCTGGTGGTCTCGATGTACCCCGAAGACCAGTACGCGATCCGCGCGCTGCGCGCCGGCGCCTACGGTTACGTCAACAAGGGGGGTGATCCGGCGCAGATCGTGGCCGCGGTGCGCACCGTGGCGCAGGGCCGCAAGTACGTCACCGCCGAGATCGCGCAGATGCTGGTCGAGAGCCTGACCACGCCGCAGATCGCGCACGCCCACGAGAAGCTCTCCGACCGCGAGTTGCAGACGCTGGTGCTGATCGCCTCGGGCAAGCGCCTGGCCGATATCGCCGAGGCGCTCGCGCTGAGCCCCAAGACCGTCAGCGTGTACCGCGCCCGGGTGCTCGAAAAGCTCGGCCTGACCAACAACTCCGAGATGACCGTGTACGCGATCCGCAACGGCCTGGTCGGCGGCGAGTAGCGCCAAGGGCGGCTCGGCTGCCGCAGTCGGTGCGCCGCGTGCGGCATGCATCACGCCGGGCGCCGTGTTGGCCGCTTCATTTCGCGCCACGCCGGCCGAAAGCCTTCAACATGCATGGCGTGCGCCGCAACCGTTCGGTGCCGCGTTTGCAGCGCTGCCTGCCGGAGTCGAATGGATCAGAGCCTTGTCGTGTTGACCGTCGCCAGTTTCCTGGTCTGCGCCAGCCTTTTCTGGCTGGCCGCCGAGACCGGCGAGGCGGCGCTGGCGCGCGCCGGGTGGTTTGCCCCGACGGTCATGGCGGTGTCGATTTTTCTGGCCGCCAGCGGTCTGTGGTGGCCGACCCACGCGATCCACGCGACCGACGCCGTGGTGAACCTGCGCGGGATGGCGATGCTGCTGCCGTGGTTGCCGGCGTTGCTGCTCGCGGGCTTGGCCGGCACGGTCGGTGCGCTGTGGCATCACGGCCGGCGGTCGTGGGCGGTGGCGGCTGCGCTGGCGATGCCAATCGGCACCTACTTCAATGCGATGCTCGGTGAGCAGGGCCTGTTCCGGCATGTGCACGCCACCGGTGCGCTCGGTGTGGGCACCCTGACGCTGAGCCTGTCGGCGGCACTCGTTGCCGGCCAACTGCGTCTGGGGGGCCCGCGCCTGGCACCCGCGCTGCGTGCGCTGGCGTGCGGGGTCGCTGCCGCGGTGGTCTGTCTGGGCTCGACGATCTCGGCCGAGCCTGCCGGGTTGCCCCACGCGTCCTTCGGGCCCGACTGGCTCCTGGTCGCGGGTTTCATCGCCATCGGTGCGGTGCTGCTCGCCGCGCTGCGCCAGGCCGGCAACGCGGGGCACGAGCACCCGGCCCGCGGGTCGCGCCTGGCGGCCGTCGACAACCTGACCGGCCTGCCGACCCGCCTGTATTTCGAAGGCCAGTTGCGCGACGCCGCCAAGAAATGCGAGGCGCGTTCGACGCGGCTGGCGGTGCTCTTCATCGACCTCGACGGCTTCAAGCCGGTCAACGACACCTTCGGCCACAGCAGCGGCGACCGCGTGCTCGAGCAGGTCGGCCAGCGCCTGAAGGGGTGCACGCGCGGCCCCGGCGTGGCCGCGCGTGTCGGCGGCGACGAGTTCGTGCTGCTGGTCCCGGGCATCGGCACACCCGAGGCGGTGGCGCAACTCGCCCGGCGCCTGATCGAGACGCTCGCCAAGCCGTACCGGGTCGACGGCCGCGAGGTCGCTATTTCATGTTCGGTCGGCATCGCGCTGTATCCCGAGCAGTGCCACCCGAACAAGCTGATCGCCCGCGCCGACGCTGCGATGTACGCGGCCAAGCGGGCCGGCGGTTCGCGCCACTGTTTCTACACGGCCGAGATGGACGCCGACGTGCAGCAGAACTTCGACCTGCTGCGCGACCTGCGCCAGGCCCTGGCCAACGACGAGCTCGAGCTGTTCTACCAGCCCAAGATCGACGCCCGCAGCGGCAAGGTCACCGCGGCCGAGGCGCTGCTGCGCTGGAACCATCCGACCCGCGGCATGGTGATGCCAGCGCAGTTCCTGCCGCTGGCCGAGCGTTCGGGGCTGATGGGGCCGCTGGGCAACTGGGTCATCGAGGCGTCCTGCAAGCAGGCCCGTGCCTGGCGCGACAAGGGCCTGCGCATGCGCGTGGCGATCAACCTGTCGGCCCACCAGATGCGCCAGGACGACATCGCCGACCGCATCACCGAGGCGTTGACCCGCCACCGCATCCACCCTTCGCTGCTGACCTGCGAGATCACCGAATCGGCGGCGATGGAAGACACCGCGGCGACGCAGGAGACCTTCCGGCGCCTGGGCGAACTCGGCGCACACCTGTCGATCGACGACTTCGGCACCGGCTACTCGAGCCTGAGCTACCTGCGCCAGTTGCCGGCCGAGGAGCTCAAGATCGATGCCAGCTTCGTCAAGGACGTCGTCCACAGCGCCGACGCGCGCGCGGTGGTCGACGCGGTGGTCAAGCTGGCCCACGCGCTCGGCCTGAAGGTCGTTGCCGAAGGGGTGGAGAGCCCGCGCCAGCAGAAGGTGCTGGTCGAACTCGGCTGCGACGAGTTGCAGGGCTTCCTGTTCGCCAAGCCGATGAGCGCGCGCGCGCTGCTGCTGTGGGCGATGGACGACCGTGCGGCCGCGGCGGCGTTCAGCGATTCGCTGTTCGGCGAGACACGCCAGGCGTCGCGCCAGGTTGCGGCAGCGGGGTTGCGGCGCGTCGTTTGAGCGCGGCGTGGTTCGCGGATCGCTACCGCATCGCCCGCCGCCGCACGCACTCGAGGTAGCGTTGCCCGTCCGGCGGCAGCCCGCTGCGCTGCGAGGCCCAGACCATCTCGCCCAGGCACTCCATCACCTGGTGCTGGGCCTCGTGGGCCGAGCCCAGGCGCAGGCGCAGCAGCTCGAACGCCTGCCTGATGCCGGTGGGCTGGTCGATGCCGATCTGTTCGCTGATCGACAAGTGCATCGACAGGTGCAGGAACGGATTGGTGCGCCCGCCTTCGACCTCGTAGACCGCCGCCAGCGCGGCGTCGAGGTCGGCGAGTGCGTCGAAGTATTCGGGATGCTGGCTGATCCAGTCGGCCGCGGTGGCCTCGATCGGCGACAGCGGCAGCGACTCGCGCTGCTTGCGATAGGCGTCGCAAAAGAAGCGCCGGACGTCGTGCTGCGAGGGGGAGAACATCGCCGGATTCTGCATCGTTCGGTGCAGCCGTCAGCGCGGCCTTCAGTGCAACCGAACGGACTCGACGAATTTTGCGCCGCCCGGGCATACCGTAGCTTGCAGAATCCCGTTTCCTTCACCGACCCGCGGCTCGCCCGAGCGCCACCTCATGAACATCACCACCGAACAGCTCTTCGACCATGCCCGCACTCACAACGGGTTCAAGGCCGAACCAGTCCCCGAGGCCACGCTGCACCGGCTCTACGACCTGCTCAAATGGGGCCCGACCTCGGCCAACTGCAGTCCGGCGCGCTTCATTTTCGTGACCTCGCGCGAGGCCAAGGACAAGCTGCTCCCGGCCATGTCGGCCGGCAATCAGGACAAGACCCGGCAGGCGCCGGTGACCGTGATCGTCGGCATGGACATGGCGTTCTACGAGAAGCTGCCGCAGTTGTTCCCGCACGCTGATGCCAGGTCGTGGTTCGTCGGCAACCAGCCGATGATCGACGCCACCGCGTTTCGCAACTCCAGCTTGCAGGGCGGCTACCTGATCCTGGCGGCGCGCGCGCTCGGCCTGGACTGCGGGCCGATGAGCGGCTTCGACGCCGCCAAGGTCGACGCCGCGTTCTGGGCCGGCACGACCGTCAAAACCAACTTCGTCGTCAATCTCGGCCACGGCGACCCGAGCAAGCTCTTTGGCCGCAGCCCGCGACTGACCTTCGACGAGGCCTGCCGGATCGCCTGACGGCGCGTCGCCGCGCCGGTTTCGCGCTCGGCTCGTTCAGCGCGGCGGCGTGCCGCGGCCCTCGCCCTCGCCGCTCCAGCCGGCGCGCGCCTGGCGCGTGGCCGCTTCGTCGCGCTCCTGCGCGAACAAGGCCTCGAGTTGCTGGCGGCCCTGCTTGGCCGCCGCGATGAGCCGGGCTTCGTCCTTGCGATGCGGCGCCATCTGCAGCAGCTGGTCGACGTTGTGGCGCCGAAAGCGCAGCGCCAGCGTGCGCGCCTGGTGGCGCTCCCAGCCGAGCTGTTCGAGCACGCTGCGCGCGCTCATCAGCGCCGAGTCGAGCGTCTCGCGCTCGATCAGCGTGACGCCGGCGTCGAGCAGGTCGAAGTAGTGGCGCACGTTGCGCGCGCGCGCGACGATGGTCAGCCCGGGGAAGTTCTCGCGCACCATCTTCGCGACCTCGACGCTTTGCACCACGTCGTCGATCGCCAGCACCAGGATCTTCGCGCTGGCCGCGCCGGCGGTGCGCATCAGGTCCAGCCGGGTCGCGTCGCCGTAGTACACGCGCCAGCCGAACTTGCGCATCGCCTCGATCTGCTCGGCGTCGGTGTCGAGCACGGTCGGCTGGATGCCGTTGGCGTAGAGCATGCGGCCCACCACCTGGCCGTAGCGGCCGAAGCCGGCGATGATGACCGCCTGGTTCTGCGGCTCGTGCAGTTCGTCGAGCGTGCGCCGCGTCTGACCGGCCAGCAGCGGGATCAGCCAGCGGTCGGCCGCCACCAGCAGCAGCGGCGTGACCAGCATCGAGATCGCCACCGCCGCGACCAGCAGCGACGACACGGTGGCGTCGATCACGCCGGCCTGCGCGGCGGTCTGGAACACGACGAAGCCGAACTCGCCGCCCTGCGCGAGCAGGATCACGAACACCGGCCGCTCGGCCCGCGGCAATGGCATCAGGCGGCCCATGCCCCACAGCACGAACGCCTTCAGCAACAGGAAGCCGAGCACGACCGCGGCGATCACCCACGGTGAACCGAGCACCACCGCGAAGTCGATGCTCATGCCCACGGCGATGAAGAACAGGCCGAGCAGGAGGCCCTTGAACGGCTCGAGGTCGGTCTCCAGTTCGCGCCGGTATTCGCTCTCGGCCAGCAGCACGCCGGCCAGAAACGCGCCCAGCGCCATCGACAGCCCGACCGTCTGCATCAGCGCCGCCGTGGCCACCACCAGCAGCAGCGACGCCGCGGTGAAGATCTCGGGCGTGTCGCTGCGCGCGATCCAGCGCAACGCCGGGCGGATCAGCAGCCGGCCGCCGAAGACGATGATCGCGATCACGCCGAGCGCCTTGGCCGCACCGAGCCAGCCGCCGCCGTGGCCGTGGGCCTGCGCACTGGCCAGCAGCGGCAGCAGCGCCAGGATCGGGATCGCGGCCACGTCCTGCAGCAGCGCCACGCTGAGCACGCTCTGGCCCGAGGTGGTGTTCATCAGGCCGCGTTCGTTCAGCACGCCCAGGCCGATCGCGGTGGACGACATCGCCAGGCCCAGCGCGGCGACCAGCGCGAGCCGCCAGTCCAGCCCGGCGAGCACACCCACCCCGACCATCAGCGCGGCCGAGCCGGCGAGCTGCGCGCTGCCCCAGCCGAACACCGCGTAACGCAGTGACCACAGGCGGCGCGGCTCGAGCTCCAGGCCGACCAGGAACAGCATCAGCACCACGCCGAACTCGGAGAAGTGCAGCATGTCTTTCGGGTTGGTGACGAGCTGCAGCCCCCACGGACCGATCAGGATGCCCGCGCCGAGGTAGCCGATGATCGATCCCAGGCCGACGAAGCGGGCCAGCGGCACCGCCAGCACCGCGGCACCGAGATAGACGAGCGGGCCGGTGAGCCAGGAGCTTGCTTCCATCAGGCGGTCTCGGTCTGCGATGGCGTCAGCGCGTCGTCGGGCCGCGCGTCTTCGGGAACCTGCACGCTGAGCGCGTACAGCAGCTCGTCGAGTTCGGGCCAGCGCGGGTAGCTCGCCAGGCGCTGCGCGTACACCGCCACGTGCGCAGCGACTTCGGCCTCCTCGGCGCGGTGGGCGCCGTGCAGCAGCAGTGGCGGCAGGAAGCGCATGCCGCACAGGTGGGCGGTCTGCTCGTAGGGCGGCAAGAAGGCGTCGAAGAAGTAGCGGTTGTAGCCATCGGGGTGGTACGACTCCTCGGGCCCGCCGGTGGTCGCCACGAGCCACAGGTCCTTGCCGCGCAGCGCGGTACCGCCCGGGCCGTAGGCCCAGCCGAACGCGAGCACGTCGTCGACCCACAGCTTCATCAGCGCCGGCATGCTGTACCAGTGGATCGGGTGCTGCCAGACGATCAGCCGCGCCGAGGCCAGCAGCGCCTGCTCGGCGGCGGTGTCGATCAGGTAGTCGGGGTAGAGCGCGTACAGATCGCGCACCGCGATCGTCGGCGCCGCGCCGCCGGTGGCCAGCTCGCGCGCCGCGCGCATCAGCCGACGGTTCAGGCGCGAGTGCTCCATCTGCGGGTGGGCGGTGAGCACCACGATCTCGGGGCCGGGGGTCGGTGAGGCGGTCATGGGTGCGCTGGTTAGTCTCGATGGCGACGCCGGGAAGCGGCCCGCTAACATAACCCGAAAGCCGAATCGCGGCGCAGGACGGGAGCAGTGCATGCCGGTGATCGTGGTGGCCAATCCGAAAGGCGGCGTGGGCAAGACCACGCTCGCCACCAACATCGCCGGTTACCTCGCCTCGCGCGGCCGCGCCGTCATGCTCGGCGACCTGGACCGCCAGCAGTCGGCGCGCACCTGGCTGGCGTTGCGCCCGCAGGGCCTGGCGCCGATCAGCGCCTGGGAGGTCGCCCACGACGAGGTCGTGCGCCCGCCCAAGGGCACGACCCACGTGGTGCTCGACACCCCTGCCGGCCTGCACGGCCGGCGCCTGGACGAAGCGATGAAGCTCGCCGACCAGGTGCTGGTGCCGCTGCAGCCGAGCATCTTCGACATCCACGCCACCCACGAGTTCGTGCGCCAGCTGCTCGCGCACAAGCGCAGTGGCCGGGTCAAGATCGCGATCGTCGGCGTGCGCACCCGCGAGGGCGGCCTGGCCACCGACCAGTTGCGCGACTTTCTCGGCACGCTCGCGGTGCCGCTGCTGGGCTTCCTGCGTGACACCCAGAACTACGTCCACCTGGCCGCGCACGGCCTGACACTCTGGGACGTCGCCTCGAGCCGCTTCGAGCGCGACCTCGAACAATGGCAGCCGCTGACGCAGTGGCTCGACGCCTGAGCGGGCCGCTACCCACTCCCAACCGAACCTCCAACCGAAGCGCTGCAACCCGTGAGCAACCCATGAGAAGTTTCGAACACCTCGCCGACCTGCAGGCCCTCGTCGGGCAGGAGGTCGGCGTCAGCGACTGGATCGACGTCGACCAGCAACGCATCGACCTGTTCGCCGCCGCCACCGGCGACCACCAGTGGATCCACACCGACCCCGAGCGCGCCGCGAAAGGGCCGTTCGGCACGACCATCGCGCACGGCTTCCTGACGCTCGCGCTGCTGCCCGAGATGAGCGCCTCGGCGTTCGAGGTGCGCGACACCCGCATGGGCGTGAACTATGGCCTGGGCAAGGTGCGCTTTCCGGCGCCGGTGCCCGCGGGCAGCCGCCTGCGCGGCCACTTCAAGCTCGTCAAGTACGAGCCGATCGAAGGCGGCGCGCAGCTCACGGTCGAGGTCACGATGGAGCGCGAGGGCGCCGACAAGCCGGTCTGCGTGGCCGAGTCGCTGGCGCGGCGCTACGTCTGAAACTGGCCCAAAGCCTAAGGTGCCGACCATGAAGGTGTTGCTGATCGACGACCACCCGCTGATCCTGGCGGCGCTGCAATCCGTGATCGAGGGCCTGGGCACCGACACCACCGTGGTCGGTGCGGCCAGCGCGCGCGCCGCGCGGGCCACGCTCAAGGCCGACGCCGACTTCGACCTCGTGCTGCTCGACCTGCACCTGGGTGACGCCGACGGCTTCGACGTGCTCGCGGAGCTGCGCACCCAGTACCCGGCGCTGCCGGTGGTGGTGGTCTCGGCCTCCGAGCGCACCAGCGACGTGATCCGCGCGATCGATGCCGGCGCGATGGGCTTCGTGCCCAAGCGTGCCAGCAACGAAACGCTGTTCGAGGCGCTGCACATGGTGATGTCGGGCGGCATCTACGTGCCGCCGATGACGATGGGCTCCGAGCCCGCCACCAAGCCCGAAGGCGACACCGTGCCCAGCGTGCTGCGGGTGGTGGGCGAGGAGCCCGATGACGACAGCGGCTTTCACACCCAGACGGTGCCGCTGGCCGAGCTCGGCCTGACACCGCGCCAGACCGAGGTGCTCGCGCTGCTGCTCAAGGGCCAGCCCAACAAGCTGATCGCGCGCGAGCTGAACGTCTCGGTCGAGACCGTCAAGGACCATGTGGCGGCGGTGCTGCGCGCGCTCGGCGTCAGCTCGCGCACGCAGGCCGTGCTCGCGGTGAGCCAGATGTCGAACCCGGGTGGCCTGTCGGCATGGCGCAAGACGGCGCGCTGAACCGCGCGCCGCCGGGCGCCGACGCGCCCGGCCCGGCACTCGCCCGGCTCGCCGAGGTCGTGCAAGGCACCTACGATTACATGCCGGCAGCGTTGGCCGGCTACGTTGCCGGCGTGGGCGTCGTCACGCTGCTGTTCTGGGGCATCGCCCCGCTGACGCTGCTGGTGCCGTGGTGGCTGGCGTTCGCGCTGATGTGCGCGGTGCGGCTCCTCATCACGCACCGTTTCCAGCGCGCCGGCAAGCGCACCGTGGCCGACTGGCAGCGCTGGCGCCTGCGCTCGAACGGCGGCACGCTGGTGGCCGCCGCGCTGTGGGGGCTGACCGGCTGGCTCTTCTACGCGCAAGGCAACGGGCTGGAGCGCAGCGGCCTGGCGCAGACCGGCCTGATCATCATCGTCTACACCTTCTGCGTCGTCGCGATCCCGGTCCAGGCGACCCAGCCCGGCCTGTACCGCGCGTTCGCGGCGCTGGTGATGCTGCCGTTGGTGGTGCGCATCGCCAGCGTCGGCGATCGCTACCACTACGAGCTGGCCGGCGAACTGGTGCTGATCATCAGCCTGACCGCCGTGCTGGCCAACAGCTACCGCCAGGCGCTGCAACGCGCGATCGACCTGAAGCTGCAGGCCGACACGCTGGCCGCGCAACTGCGCGAGCAAACGCTGGTGGCCGACAGCGCGCGCCGCGAGGCCGAGACCGCGAACCGCGCGAAGACCCAGTTCTTCACCGCCGCCAGCCACGACCTGCGCCAGCCGCTGCATGCGATGGGGCTGTTCGCCGAGGCGCTGCGCCAGCGCGTGCAGCAGGGTCCGAACCCGGGCGCGAACCCGGGCGTCGACCAGCCCGAAGTGGCCTCGCTCGTCAACAGCATCAACGAGTCGGTCGACGCGCTCGAAGGGCTGTTCAGCGAGCTGCTCGACATCACGCGCATCGACAGCGGCGGCATCGAGGTCCACGCCGAGCCGTTCGAGGTCGGCGACATCCTGCGCAAGCTGCGCCTGCACTTCGAGCCGAGCGCGTTCGAGAAGGGGCTGGCGTTGCGGCTGCGCGGCGGCGCGCGGGTCGTCCACGCCGATCCGCTGCTGGTCGAGCGCATCCTGCGCAACCTGGTCTCCAACGCGATCCGCTACACCAATGACGGCTCGGTGCTGGTGAGCTCGCGCCAGCGCGGCGACCGGGTGCTGCTGCAGGTCTGGGACAGCGGCGTCGGCATCGGCCAGGCCGAGCAGGCGCGCATCTTCGACGAGTTCTACCAGGTGCCCAACACCGAGCGCATCAGCCCCGACCAGCGCAAGGGCCTCGGCCTGGGGCTGGCCATCGTCAGGCGTCTGGCGGATCTGATGAAGGCGCCGCTCGCGGTGTGCTCGCAGCCCGGCCGCGGCACCGTGTTCACGCTCGAACTGCCACGCGGCAAGGCGCCGCGCGCGCCCGCCGCCGCGGTGCCGGGCAAGGCGCGCTCGGGCATCACGCTGGCCGGGCGGCTGATCGTGATCGTCGAAGACGAACCGGCGGTGCGCGCCGGGCTCGAGGTCTTGCTGCAGGGCTGGGGCGCGCAGGTGGCGTCGTTCGACAGCGTTGCCGCCAGCCGCGCCTGGGCGCAGCGCAGCGACCCGGCGCAGGTCCGGCCCGACCTGCTGATCGTCGACTACCGGCTCGAAGACGGCTGCACCGGCGTCGACGCGATCAACGCGCTGCGCAGCCGCTTCGGCGCCGCGACCCCCGCGATCCTGGTGACCGGCAGCACGATGACCGGCCACGACCGCGACGCGCAGCAGCACGACTTCCACCTGCTGATCAAGCCGGTGGTGCCGAACAAGCTGCGCGCGATGATCGCGTTCAAGCTCGGGGTGAAGGCGGGGTGAAGGCGGGGTGAAGGGCAGCGGTGTTTCGGCGGCTGGCTTCATCCGCCAGACGCTGCGTCGCGGCACTGCGCCGGCGCCAGGTCCTGGCGTTCGGGCCCATGTTCCACCCCGGCCCGATACTGCAGCCACACCATGACTCCAAGAACCCGTCGCGTCGTTCAAGCCCTGCTCTACGAGGCCATTGCGGTGGCCATCGTCGGCCCGGCGCTGAGCCTCGTCTTTGGCCAGCCGCCGAGTTCTGCCATGACCCTCGCGCTGGTCATGTCGACCATCGCACTGGGGTGGAACTACCTGTTCAACGCCCTCTTCGAACGTTGGGAATCGAAGCAGGCGGTGAAAGGTCGCTCGTTCGCAAGGCGCATCGCCCATGGCGTCGGCTTCGAAGGCGGGCTGGTGCTGATCCTGGTGCCCGTCATGGCCGCCTGGATGCAAACCTCGCTGCTCATCGCCTTCATGGCCGACCTGGGCATCCTCGCGTTCTTCTTCGTCTATGCCGTGGCGTTCACATGGGCCTTCGATCGCGTCTTCGGCCTGCCCGCGTCAGCGGCCGAGCGCCGTGAGACATCATGAGAAACAAGGGCTTGATGTTTGCGAGCGTCGGGGCTCTGACGAGGCCGAGGGCGGCGGAGCGACGCTGGAGCGAAGATCGAACTCGCAGCCACACTCCGCGACCCACCTGCCCAGGAAGTCGATGGCAACCACGGCCTGCTTGATGATGAACAGATGTTCGACCCGCGCGCGGTGCGGCAGGCTGCAAGCGATCTGGTCGACTCCACCAAATGCACGAAGGACTCTTGTCGGGTCGTCAATGAACGCAACACTGCGCGTTGCCACCCTTGCAGATGCGCCGCGAGTTGCAGATCTTCTGATCGACACTCGCTCCGCGTTCATGCCGTATGCCCCGTCTGCCCATCCGGACGACGAGGTGCGTGATTGGGTTGCGAGCCACCTGGTCCCAGCGGGCGGCGTCATGGTGGCCGAGTTGCAGGGCAAGGTCGTGGCAGTCATGGCCACGGAGCAATCCGAAGCGATCTCGTGGGTTACCCAAATGGCAGTCGATCCGGCCCTTGTTGGCCAGGGTATCGGCACCTTGCTTCTGGCCCATACGATGTGCACCTTGGCGCGGCCCGTCCGTCTGTACACCTTCCAAGCCAATGTCGGTGCACGAAGGTTCTACGAACGGCACGGTTTCTCCGCAATCGAGTTCACCGACGGTCGGGCCAATGAAGAGCACTGCCCGGATGTGCTGTACGAACTCCGCGCTCCAAGTGCGGATGTCTCTTGATACCGTTTCTCTTTCAATCCAATGAGCGAGCCGACGCGCTGCTTTGCCTGCCCATCGCCCGGCGAGGTCGGCGCGTCGCGGCAGGCGCCACCCGGCGCGGGCTCATGCTGTGGCGGTCTTCGCTTCGCTACGACTGCGCTGCGGTGCTCGGCCCGAGGTCGCGCGGCCGAACTCACTGCGCTCACTTGCGTTCGCTGCGTTCAAACAACCGCCGCGAGTCAGACAACAAAGCGCGCTGCGCGCGCCGACCTCGGCCCTGCGCTCCTCGCCGCCCCAGAATTCGCCCGCGCCGGGTGACGCCTGCCGCTCGGGCATCGTTGGGGCTTTTCATCGGAAGGGCAAGACCATTGCAACAAGGGCGCGAGAGGGCAGGCTGGAGCGCGCCTCTGGGGCCACGAGCCCTGCGACCCGAGGGCAGCCGCAGCGCAGCGAAGGCCGCTCCAGCGAAGCGCGCAAGCCTGCCCGCACGCGCCCTTGCCCCGCCAACCCATGCACGCGCAGCGGCTTTCGAGTCGACGGCCGTGAACCGACAGCAGGCCTTGCGCAATCGAAGGCCATTGCGCATAAGCCGATCCGCCAGCCGCGCGACGGTTGGCTGGTCGCTCACGATCAGATGCTTCATCCACGACGCCTCGAAGTCGGTGGAGCGACATGACCTTTACTCCATTGAAGAACGCGAACTTCTATGAAAGCGCCGCGCCGCGCGCGGCTGCGCGTTTGCCGCGATAGGCAGCGCCGGCGCGCGCTGCGACACTGGCGGCTTGCCGCCGTGCTGCCTCGTGCAGCGCGCACCCGCCCGCCGACGGCTGTCCATCGCCCCACCCACCCATGACCAACCCCGCCACCCCCACGCCGCAATTCGACACTTTCTACCGATACGACGCACTGACCCGGCTGCTGTTCGACTACGCCGACGCC
>JAGWTP010000103.1 GCA_028868895.1 Burkholderiales bacterium | reverse complement strand
CCCGTCAACGAACCATCGCCGCCGACCACGCGATGGCAGGGCACGATCACCGACACCGGGTTGCGCCCGACCGCGCCGCCGACCGCGCGCACCGCGGTCGCGGCCTGCAGCGACCTGGCGATCGCGCCATAGCTGCAGGTGCTGCCGGACGGGATCGACAGCAGCGCTTGCCAGACGGCGCGCTGGAACGGTGTGCCGTGCAGGTCGAGCGGCACGTCGAAGGCGTGGCGCTCGCCGGCGAAGTACGCCTGCAACTGCTCGGCCGCGCGCCGCAGCAATTCGTCGTCGGGCCGGTGCGGTGCGTCCAGCGGCTCCGGGTGGTGCTTCTGGCCTTCGAACCACGCGCCGGCCAGGCCCAGCGCCGTGCGCGCGAGCAGCAGATTGCCCAGCGGTGTGGGGATCGTCGCTTGCGCCGTGCAGGCGCCGCGGATCGAGTCGGTGGTCGTGTTCATGGGGTCGTCTTCTCCAGGGAATTCCACAGGCGCAGCACCGCGTAGGCGCGCCAGGGTTGCCAGGCCTGCGCCTGCGCTTCGGCCTCGCGCTGCGTCGTGCGGTCGAACAGTTGTGTCATGGCCTTGCGCACCGCCACGTCGTTGGGCGGGAACGCGTCGGGCCAGCCGAGCGCGCGCATCGCGATGTAGTGCGCCGTCCACGTGCCGATGCCGGGCAGTGCGCACAGGCGCTCGATCAGCGGCTCGACGCGCGCGCGCGGCATCAGCAGCAACGCGATCTCGGGCCAGGCCTGCGCGATCGCCTGGATCGCGCCGGCGCGGCTGCGGATGATGCCAAGTTCGGCGATCCGCTCGATCGCCACCGCCGCAAGCGTGGCCGGGGCCGGGAAGCTGCGTGTCACGTCGTCCCAGGGCGTGGCCAGGGGTGCGCCGAAGCGCTCGACGACGCGCCGCGCGAGCGTGCGCGCGGCGGCCACCGTGACCTGCTGGCCGAGCACCGCGCGCACCGCCAGCTCGAACGCGTCGAGGCTGCCCGGCAGGCGCAGCCCCGGCGTGCCGGGCAAGTCGGCGAGCGCCGCATCGATCGTCTGTGGCATCGCGTCGAGATCGAGCCAGCGCCGCACCGCGGCGACGACGCGGCCGCTGGCGCTCGCGAGTTCGGGCGCGTAGCGCACCTGCACGACCGGGGCGGCGCTCGCGAACTCGGCCTCGATCCAGCCTGCGGCCGGCGCCACCGTGCCCGCGCGCAGGCTGCGCCGCACGCGCAGGCCGTCGACCGCCTCGACACCGGGAATCGCGCGCTGCGCGAAGAAGCGCAGCAGCGCCGCGATGGCGTAAGGCGCGCGGTACGCGAGCTTGACGTTGAGGGCGGCGTCGCTGTCGAAGGCCGCGTCGTCGGCGTCGTGGCGCAGCCGGCTCGGGCTCATCCGGTAGCTCTGCACGAACGCCGCGTTGAAGCGCCGCAGGCTCGCAAAACCGCTCGCCAGCGCGACCTGCGCGACCGGCAGCCGGGTGTCGGTGAGCAGCTGCTTGGCCAGCAGCAGCCGGCGCGTCTGCAGGTATTGCAGCGGCGTCACGCCGTGCTCGGCCTGGAAGATGCGGCGCAGGTGGCGGTCGCTGATGCCGAGCCGATCCGCAAGTTGCACGAGGTTCGGTGGCTCGCCGCTGGCGGCCTGCGCGTCCAGTGCGTCGCCGGCCTGGCGGGCGAGCGTGCGCGAGGCGTCCATCACGGTCCACGGCAGGCCGGCACCGGGGGCGATCTCGGGGCGGCACTTCATGCACGGCCGGAACGCCGCCGCCTCGGCCTGGGCCGGTGTCTCGAAGAACCGGCAGTTCCTGGCGCTGGGCGTGCGCACGCGGCAGATCGGCCGGCAGTAGATGCCGGTGGAGGTGACGCCGACGAACAGCCGCCCGTCGAAGCGCGCGTCGCGGGCGGCGAGCGCCTGGTAGGCGGCGCCGTCGTCGAGGATCGTGGTGGCATGGTCCATGGCACCGATTATGGCCAGCGGGGCAAGCCGGACTCGCCGTTTCCGGACATGTGCAGAACGGGGCGGCGACGGCCCGGGCGGACCGCAGCGCGTCAGCCGTTCGCCGGCTCCCCGTGGCGGCCGATGCCCTGGGTGAAGCGCTGCGCGCCGCTCGTCGCTTCGCCCGACTGGAGCGTGCGCAGGCCGAGCGCGAACTCCTGCGCCAGCGCCGCCGGCATCGGCAGGCCGTGCTGCGCGAGCACGCTCGCGCGGTCGTTGCGCAGGCACTGCTGCGGCAGCGCGGCGATCTCGCGCGCGAGCGCGACGGCCGCGGCGAGCGCCTGGCCGGCCGGCACGACGCGGTTCGCCAGGCCGAGCGCGAGTGCTTCGTCGGCGGCCACGGCGCGGCCGGTGAGGATCAGGTCGAGCGCGCGGCTCTCGCCGATCAGGCGCGGCAGCCGCACCGTGCCACCATCGATCAACGGCACGCCGAAGCGGCGGCAATACACGCCGAACACCGCTGTGGCGCCGGCCACGCGCAGGTCGCACCACAGCGCGAGTTCGAGCCCGCCAGCGACGGCGTGGCCCTCGACGGCAGCGATCACCGGCTTGCTCAGGCGCAACCGGGTCGGGCCCATCGGGCCGTCGCGTTGCATGTCGGCGTCGAGCGCGAGCGCCAGCGGGTTGGCATCGAAGCCGGTGGCGACGGTTTTCAGGTCGGCGCCGGCGCAGAACTGGCCTTCGGCGCCGGTGAGCACGGCCACACACGCCTGCGCATCGGCATCGAACTCACGGAACGCCTGCGCCAGCGCCCGCGCGGTCGGACCGTCGACGGCGTTGCGCGCGTGCGGGCGGTTCAGCGTGACGGTCCAGACCGCGCCACCGCGGTCGACGAGGACGCTGCTCATGACGGGTGCAGCACCAGCGCGACCGTCTGCGCCGCGAGCTCGTCGAGGTTCACGCGCGACGCCGAGCGCGGCTTGGCGCGGTACCAGGTCGCCGAAAAGTTGATCGCGCCCAGGATCATCAGGCGCGCGAGCTTCGCGTCGGCGCGCAGCAACCCCTGCGCGTGCAGCTCGTCGAGCGTGCGCTGCCAGATCGCGTCGTAGCGGTCCTTGAGTTCGATGATGCGGCGCTTGTACTGCGCCGGCAGCGAGCGCCAGTCGTAGAGCATCACCGGAATGAAGTCGCTGCCGCTGTCGTGCAGGATGCCGTAGTGCGTGCGCACGAGCCGGCGAAAGCGCTCGGCCGCCGGCATGGCCGCGCCCGCCAGCGCCTGCTCGGTGCGATCGAGGCCGAGCCGCAGGCCTTCTTCCATCACCGCCATCAGCAGCTCGTGCTTGTTGGCGAAGTGATAGAACGGGCTGCCCGAGCGCATGCCCACCGCATCGGCGATGTCGCGGATCGACGTGCCGTCGAAGCCCTTCTCGCGGAACAGCCGTGCCGCCTCGCGGACGAGGTCGGCACGGCGGTTGTCGGCGGCTGCCGGCGCGGCGGCGTTTGCAGCGGCGGGCCCACGTTGGCTGCGCTTCGGGGCGATCGCCAGCGGCGGAGCGGCAGGGCGGGGTTTGGCCGGCATGGGGCCCTTGTTCGGGTGTGGTTCGGGGTTCGCGCACGGCCGGGTGGCAACGCGCGTCGACACCAAGCAACTGCTTGCTTGGTGAACCGAGAATAGCAAGCCGCGCCGCGGCCCGCAACGGCATTCATTCGAGCGTGAAGCCGATCTTGATCGTGACCTGCCAGTGCGCGACCTTGCCGTCCTTCACGTGGCCGCGGGTCTCGGTGACGTTGAACCACTGGATGTTTCGCACCGTCTCGTGGGCCTTGGCGATCGCGACGCTGACCGCGTCTTCGATGCCCACGCTCGACGAGCCGGTGAGTTCGAGCTGCTTGTAGACATGGTTGCTCATAGGTCGCTCCGAGGGTTGTGGCGGCGGTGCCGGGCAGGCCAGCTTAGGCCGATCGGACGGGTTCGACAACACCGGTGGGACCGGTGCGCGCGCAGCCACGCTTGCCCGAAACGAGTCGATCGTGCACGATCGCCTCTCCCGCGATTGCCCACAACCCCTCTCGGAGACAGGCCATGATCAAGGTCAGCGTGATGTACCCCAACACCCCCGGCGCCCGGTTCGACCATGCGTACTACCGCGACAAGCACATGCCGCTCGTGCAGGCCCGCATGGGCGCGAGTTGCAAGTACTACACCATCGACAAGGGGCTGGCCGGCGGGACGCCGGGATCGGCGCCGACCTACGTCGGGATGTGCCACATCTTTTGCGATTCGGTCGAGTCGTTCCAGGGCGGCTTCGGCCCGCACGCGCAGGAGATCATGGCCGACATCCCGAACTACACCGACCTGGCGCCGGTGATCCAGATCAGCGAAGTCGTGGTCGGGCGAGCCTGAGCCGGGCGCAGGCGGCACCGCTTCAGATGCCGAGCTGGCGCGCGGCCAGCTCCTTCATGATCTCTTCGGCGCCGCCGCCGATCATCATCACCTTCACTTCGCGGTAGATGCGCTCGCACCTGGTGCCGCGCATGTAGCCCATGCCGCCCAGGATCTGCACCGCGGCGTCGGCGCACCACTGCAGCGTCTGCGTGGCGTGGTTCTTCAGCAGGCACAGTTCGGCAACCCAGTGCGCACCGGTGTCGCCGGCCTCCTGGCGTTCGACCATCGCGTGCAGCCACGCCCGCGTGCTCGCCAGGCGCATGTGCATGTCCATCAGCTTGTGGCGCGTGACCTGGTGTTCCACCAGCGCCACGCCGAAGGTGCGGCGCTGGCGCGCCCAGTCGAGCGCCTCGTCGAAGCAGACCTGCGCGAACGCGCACGCGCCGGCCGACATCAGCAGCCGCTCGCCGTTGAAGTTGTCCATGACCATGCGAAAGCCCGCGTTCTCGGCGCCGATCAGGTGGTCGGCCGGCACGCGCACGCCTTCGAAGTGCAACTGCGCGGTGTCGCTGCACCACCAGCCCATCTTCGCCAGCGGCGTGCGTGTCAGGCCCGGTGCGTCGCCCGGCACCGCGATCAGCGAGATGCCGGCGCCTCCGGGGCCGCCGGTGCGCACCGCGAGCGTGATCCAGTCAGCGCGCATGCCGGAGGTGATGAAGGTCTTGTCGCCGTCGATGACCCAGTGGCCATCGTCGCGCCGTGCGCGGCAGCGCAGCCGGGCCACGTCGGAGCCGCCCGACGGCTCGGTGATCGCCAGCGCGGCGATCCGCTCGCCTGCGAGCACGGCCGGAACGATGCGGCGCTTCAGCGCCTCGCTGCCATGCGCGACGAGCGGCGGCAGGCCGATGTTGTGCGAGAACAGGCTCGCCATCAGCCCGCCGCTGCCGGCGCGCGCGATCTCCTCGGTCGCGATCAGGCGGAACCAGCCGTCGGCGGGCGTGCCGCCGTAGGCCTCGGGGTAGCCCAGGCCGAGCAGGCCGATGTGCGCCGCGCGCCGGTAGAGCTCGCGCGGGAAGGTCTGCGCCTCGTCCCAGGCGTTGACGTGCGGCGCGATCTCGGCCGCAACGAACGCGCGCACGCTGTCGCGGAACAGTTCGTGCTCGGGCGTGAAGGTCACGCGACGATCTCGATCAGCACCTGGCGCGCCGCGACCTGGTCGTCGAGGCGGGCATGCAGCACGCTCACCGTGCCGGCGAACGGCGCGTGGATCTGGTGCTCCATCTTCATCGCCTCCATCACCAGCAACAGGGCGCCCGCGTTCACGCGCGCACCGGGCACGGCGTGCACCTGCGTGACGCGGCCGTGCATCGGCGCGCGCAGGGCGCCGGGCGCAGCGCTCCGGGCGGTCTGCGTGCCGGCCAGGCGCAGGTCGCGGGCGGCCAGCTCGACGCCCTCGCACTGCCACCACGATGTGTCGCCCTCGTGCACGCAGCGTGCGCTGACCGGGCGGCCGTCGATCACCGCGTGGACGATCGAGCGGCTCTCGCGCACCAGGCCGGCGATGGTGTGGGTCTGCGTGCCGCAAATGGCAGTGAATTCGTGCGGCGCGCCGGCGAGGCGCCACGCCTGCACCGCATCGCCGACCTCGATCGGCGCCACCGTCTCGATGCGGTTCGACGACGTCCAGCCCGCCCACAGCGCGGGTGGCGCGGCCGGCGCGAGCGCGGCGTGGCTGGCCGCGGCGAGGGCGCACAGCCACGACGGCGCTGCGGCGCCACGCGCCGCGTCGTCGGCACAGTGCTGGTCGAGGAACGCGGTGGTGACCGCATCGCCGGCGAACGCCGGATGGCGCAGCACGTGCGCCAGGAACGCGCGGTTGGTCGCCACGCCCAGGCACACCGTGCGGTCCAGTGCGTCGGCAAGCTGGTGGATCGCGGCGTGGCGGCTCGACGCGTGCGCGATCAGCTTGCCGAGCATCGAGTCGTAGTACGGGCTGACCTCGCAGCCGCTGACGAGCGCGTGGTCGCAACGCACGCTGCGCGGCGGCTGCCAGTGCAGCACGCGGCCGGCTTGCGGCAGGTGGCCGCGCGCGGGGTCTTCGGCGCACAGCCGCGCCTCGATCGCGTGGCCGCCGGCCTCGAAGCGCGCCAGCACCTCGTGCTGCGTCATCGGCAGCGCGTCGCCGCTGGCCACACCCAATTGCCACTCGACCAGGTCGATGCCGAGCAGCGCCTCGGTCACCGGGTGTTCGACCTGCAGCCGCGTGTTCATCTCCATGAACCAGAAATCGCCGGCCGCATCGAGCAGGAACTCGACCGTGCCGGCGCCGGCATAGCCCACCGCGCGCGCCACCGTGACGGCGACCTCGCCCATGCGCCGGCGCAGCGCCGGCGACACCGCGGGCGACGGTGCCTCTTCGATGATCTTCTGGTGGCGGCGCTGCACCGAGCAATCGCGTTCGCCCAGGTGCAGCACCTGGCCGTGCAGGTCGGCGAAAACCTGGATCTCGACATGGCGCGGCGCGAGCAGCGCCCGCTCGATCAGCAGCCGCGCGTCGCCGAACGCGGCCTGCGCTTCGGCGGCGGCTGAGTCGAGCGCGGCGTCGAGTTGTGCGGGCTCCAGCACCAGCCGCATGCCACGGCCTCCGCCGCCGGCGCGGGCCTTGATCATCAGCGGCCAGCCGACGGCGTGCGCAGCGGCCCGCAAGGTGGCACGCTGCTGGTCGGCACCGTCGTAGCCGGGCAGCACCGGCACGCCGGCCGCGGCGACCGCGAGGCGCGCGCTGGCCTTGTCGGCCATCGCCCGCATCGCGGCCGGCGGCGGGCCGATCCAGACCAGGCCGGCGTCGATCACCGCCTGCGCGAACTCGGCGTTCTCGGCGAGGAAGCCATAACCGGGGTGCACGGCCTGCGCGCCACTGACGCGCGCCGCGTGCAGCAGCTTGTCGATGCGCAGGTATGAATCGGCGGGGCGCGCGCCACCGATGGCCACGACCGCGTCACAGGCCTGGGTGTGGGGCGCGTCGCGGTCGACGTCGGAGGCGACGGCGATCGTGCGGTAGCCGGCGGCGCGCGCCGTGCGTGCGACGCGCGTGACGACTTCGCCGCGGTTGGCGATCAGCACGGAATCGAAGCCGGTCATGCGGGCGCTCCGTCGATGCCCGTGACCCATGCGGCGGGCCGTTTGGCAGACAGCGCTGCCAGACCCTCGGCGGCGGTGCCGCTGCGCAGCGCCGCGGCAAACGCGTGCGCCGCGAAATTGAGCGTCGGGTCCAGCGCTTCGGTCTGGCGCCGCCGCACGATCGCCTTGGTGGCACGCAGCGCAGCGGGCTCGGCGCGGCCCAGCTCGGCCAGCAGCGCATGCAGGCGCGCGTCGAGGGCGGCGGCTTCGTGCGCCTCGTCGGCCAGGCCGCAGGCGAGTGCCTGCGCGGCGTCGATGCGCCGCCCGGTGAGCATCAACCTGAGCGCGGCGGCGCCGCCCAGGCGAGCCGCCACGAACGGCGCGATCTGCGCCGGCGGCAGGCCGAGCGTGACCTCGGGCATGCCGAACTTCGCGTCGCCGGCGGCGAGGACGAAGTCGCACGCTGCGGCCAGGCCCACGCCGCCGCCGATCGCCGCGCCTTCGACGACGGCGATCGTCGCGACCGCACACGCCTGCAAGCGCTCCAGCAACGCGCCGAAGCCGCGATTGAAGCGCGCGATCGGGTCCGGGCCCTCGGCCGGCGCGGCACTCGCCATCAGCTCGCGGAAGCGGCTGAAGTCGCCACCGGCGCAAAACGTGCCGCCGGCACCGCGGATCACGAGCGCACGGATGTGTGGCTGTGCTTCGGCCCGCGCCACCGCGTCGGCCAGGCCGGCCACCATCGCGTCGCTCAACGCATGGCGCGTGGCCGGCGCGTCGAGCGTGGCGAACACGCTGGCGCCGCGGGTCTCGATGCGGATCACGTCGTGCGCCTTATCGCTGCGAGGGCAGGGTGTGCATGAACTTGCTGATGATGCCGAGCATCACTTCGTCGGCACCGCCGGCGATCGAGGCGAGGCGGCCGTCGCGGTACATGCGCGAGACCCGGTTGTCCCAGGTGTAGCCCATGCCGCCCCAGTACTGCATGCAGCTGTCGGGCACGGTGCGCAGCAGCCGGCTCGACTTGAGCTTGGCCATCGAGGCCCACTCGGTCACGTCCTGCCCGGCCACGTAGCGCTCGGTGGCCAGGTAGACCAGCCCGCGCAGCGATTCGATCTCGGTCTTGAGTTCGGCCAGCTTGAAGTGCACGACCTGGTTGTCGAGCACGCTGCGCCCGAAGATCTGACGCTCGCGGGTGTACGCGATGGTCTCGTCGATGCAGTGGCTCAAACCCTGGATCGCATTGGCCGCGGCCCACAGCCGCTCTTCCTGGAACTGCATCATCTGGTAGGTGAAGCCCATGCCCTCCTGGCCGACCAGGTTGCGCTGCGGCACGCGCACGTCGTCGAAGTGGATCAGCCCGGTGTCGCTGGCCATCATGCCGATCTTGCGGATCTTCTTGGCCCGCGTGACGCCGGGGCTGTTCATCGGCACCATGATCAGGCTCTTGTTCTTGTGCGCGGCGCCCTCCGAGGTGTTGGCCAGCACGCACATCCAGTCGGCCTGCAGGCTGTTGGTGATCCACATCTTGGCGCCGTTGATGACGTAGTCGTCACCGTCCTTCCGGGCCGTGGTCTTGATCGCCGCCACGTCGGAGCCGGCGCCGGGTTCGGACACGCCGATGCAGCCGACCGCGTCGCCGCTGATCGCGGGTGCGAGGAACTCGCGGCGCAGCGCGTCGGAGCCGAAGCGCGCCAGCGCCGGAGTGGCCATGTCGGTCTGCACGCCCACCGCCATCGGGATCGCGCCGCAGTCGCAGTCGCCGAGCGCCTCGGCCATCACGACCGAATACGAATAGTCCAGCGCCATGCCGCCGTAGTCGGCCGGCTTGGTCAGCCCGAGCAGGCCCAGGTCGCCGAGCTTCTTGAACACCTCGTGGGCCGGGAACGCCTCGGCCGCCTCCCACTCGTCGACGTGGGGGTTGATCTCTTCGGTGATGAAACGCTTCAGCGTGCGGCGGATCTCTTCGTGTTCGTGGGTGAATTGCATGGGTACCTCTCTTGAAATCAAATGCGTTTGCCACAAAGGCGCCAAGACGCAAAGAAAAATCCAAAGCTTCTTCTTCTTTGCGCCTTGGTGCCTTTGTGGCAAATCTCCCTCACGGCCGCGCCACCCCGAACTGCATCGAGTGCAGTGTGCGCCGCGATGCCTCGTCGCACAGCGCGAGCGTCAGCGCCAGCACGCGGCGCGTGTCGCGAGGGTCGATGATGCCGTCGTCGAGCAGCAGGCCCGAGGTGTAGAACGCGTGCATCTGGCGCTCGAAGGTGTCGACGATCCTGGCCTTCATCAGCGCGAGCTTGTCTTCGTCGACCGGCACGCCCTTGCGCGCCGCGCCGTCGCGCATCACGATCTCCATCGTGCCGGCGGCTTGGCCAGCGCCCATCACCGCGGTGCGCGCCACCGGCCAGCTGAACGCGAAACGGGGATGGAAGCCGCGCCCGCACATGCCGTAGTTGCCGGCGCCGAACGAGGCGCCGCATTGCACGGTGATCTGCGGCACCGTGGCATTGGACAGCGCCTGGATCTGCTTGGCGCCGTGCTTGATCATGCCGGCGCGCTCGGCATCGACGCCGACGATGAAGCCGGTGGTGTTGTGCAGGTAGACGATCGGCGCACCCAGCTGGCAGCAGCTCTGGATGAAGTGCGTGGTCTTGGCGCTGCCCGCCGGGTCGAGCGGGCCGTTGTTGGTGACGATGCCGACGCGAATGCCGGCGATGGCCGCATAGCCGCACACCGTGGCGGGGCCGTGGTCGGGCTTGAACTCGAGGAAGTCGGAACCGTCGACGACGCGCGCGATCACGTGGCGCATCTCGACCGGCTTCTTCATGTCGGGGGCGAACAGGCCGAGCAGCTCTTCGGCATCGAACTTCGGCGCCGGGCCGTCGGGCCACGACGCGCGCGGCTGCCAGCCCAGCGCGTTGACGAGTTCGCGCGCCATGCCCAGCGCGTGGGCGTCGTCGTCGGCCACGTACTCGGCCAGGCCCGAGACGTTGGCATGCATGTCGGCGCCGCCGAGCGCTTCGTCGGTCGCGATCTCGCCGGTCGCGGCCTTCAGCAACGGCGGACCGGCGAGGAACGCGCGCGCCCGGCCGCGCACCATGATCACGTGGTCGGACAGCCCGGTCATGTAGGCGCCGCCCGCGGTCGAGGAGCCATGCACGACCGCGATCACCGGCAAGCCGGCGGCCGACAGCCGCGCCAGCATGTAGAACGCACTGCCGCCGTGGATGAACTGCTCGACCCGGTAGTTCATCAGGTTGGCGCCGGCCGACTCGACCAGGTGCACGAACGGCAGCCGGTTCTCCAGTGCGATGGTCTGTGCACGCCGCAGTTTCTCGAGGCCCTGCGGCTGCAGCGCGCCGGCGTCGATGCCGGCGTCGTCGGCGACCAGCATCACGCGTGTGCCTTTGACCACGCCGATGCCGCAGATCGTGCCGCCGCCGGGGATCGATCGGTCGGCATCGGGCGCGTCTTGCAGCCAGCCGGCCAGCGTCGAGAGCTCGAGAAACGGCACGCCGGGGTCGAGCAACCGCGCCACCCGTTCACGCGGCAGCAACTGGCCGCGCCGGTCGAACAGCGTTTGCGCGCGCGCGCTGGCCGCGCGCGTGCGGGCTTCGATCGCGCGCCACTGCGCGATCAGGCCGAGCGCGTGGGCGCGGTTGGCGGCGTAAGCGTCGCTGCCGGTATCGAGGGTCAGGTCGAGGGTCGGCACGGTCAGCCCCGAAGCACGTCGGGGGTGGACGCGAGATGAAAGCCGTCGAACGGCGCGGTGCTGCCGCCGGTGCCCACCTCGGGCCAGATGCGCTTGGCGTTCGGCGCCGCACCGTCGATGCGCAGGCAGGCGCCGGAGATGAAGGCGGCGGCCGGCGACAGCAGGAAGACGATCGCCGCCGAGACCTCGCTTTCGGTGCCCAGGCGCTGTAGCGGCACGAGCTTACGCATGCCGCGGATCGTGTCGCGCATCGCCGGCGGGTAGCGGTCCATGCCGCTCGATGCGATCCAGCCCGGCGCCACCGCGTTGACGCGGATCGGCGCCCATTCGAGTGCGGCGGTCTCGGTGAAGTTGAGCATGCCGGCGCGCGCCGCGCCCGAGTGGCCCATGCCAGGCATGCCGCCCCAGATGTCGGCAATGATGTTGACGATGGCGCCACCCTGGATGGCGGGCGCTTCGGCAGCCGACGCCGGGCCGATCCCAAGGCTGCCGGCCCCCTCGGGGGGCGGGCGCGGTACAAGGCGACCGGGGGTCGACATCCATTGCGTGACGCACTCGCGCGCCATCAGGAAGCCGCCGGTCAGGTTGTTGCGCACGACCGCGTCCCAGCCCTTCGCGGTGATGCTGGCGAGCGGCGCCGGAAACTGGCCGCCGGCGTTGTTGACCAGGCCGTCGATGCGGCCATGGCGTTCGAGCACCTGCGTGACCGTTGCGCGCACCACGTCTTCTTCGCGGATGTCGCAGACGTGCGTGGAGCACACGCCGCCGGCGGCCTCGATCTCGGCGCGCACCGCGTCGAGCTTGTCGAGTTTGCGGCCGACGATCGCGACCGCCGCGCCGAGCGCCGCCAGTTCGTGCGCGGTGCAGCGGCCGATGCCCGAGCCACCGCCGGTGACGATCACCGTCTTGCCGGCAAACAGGCCGGGCTGAAACACCGATTGATAGCGCGACATGGAGGCCCCGAATCGATTCAACCAAGCACTTGCTTGGTGAGTTGCCGGGCAGTGTGCACGTCGCCATAATCGCTTGTCAACAGGAGCGCTCACCATGGTCAACGCAATGATCTTCGACGCCGTGCGCACACCGCGCGGCAAGGGCAAGAAGGACGGCAGCCTGTATGAAGTCAAGCCTGTCGACCTGCTCGCCGGCCTGCTCGTCAAGCTGCAGCGGCGCCTGGACTTCGACCCCGCGCAGCTCGACGACGTCGTGATGGGTGTGGTCTCGCCGGTGGGCGAGCAGGGCTCGGTGATCGCCAAGACCGCCGCACTCAAGGCCGGCTGGGACTTCCGCGTTGCCGGCATGCAGATCAACCGCTTCTGCGCCTCGGGCCTGGAGGCGGTCAACCTCGCGGCGCAGAAGGTTGCGAGCGGCTGGGAAGACATGGTCGTGGCCGGCGGTGTCGAGAGCATGTCGCGGGTGCCGATCGGCTCCGACGGCGGGGCCTGGGCGCAGGACCCCGAGACGAACTTCGCCACCGGCTTCGTGCCGCAGGGCATCGGTGCCGACCTGATCGCCACGCTGGCCGGCTGGGAGCGTGAAGACGTCGACCGCTACGCGTTGACCTCGCAGCAGCGCGCCGCAGCGGCACAGGCCGAAGGGCGCTTCGACCGCTCGGTGCTGTCGGTCGATGACGCCATCGGGTTGCCGGTGCTGACGCGCGACGAGTTCATCAAGCCGCGCACCACACTCGAAGGCTTGGGCGCCTTGAAGATCGCGTTCGGCGAACTCGGCGCGATGGGCTTCGACGCGGTTGCGCTGGCGCGTTACCCGCAGGTCGAGCGCATCCGCCATGTGCACACCGCCGGCAACTCGTCGGGC
>JAGWTP010000192.1 GCA_028868895.1 Burkholderiales bacterium | reverse complement strand
TCGTGTGCCTGGACAGCGGCGCCGGCAACTACGACCAGCTCTGGCTCACCACCAGCCTGCGCGGCATGGTCAGCGGCGTGTTGAAGGTCGAGATCCTGACCGAGGGCGTGCACTCGGGCGATTCGAGCGGCCTCGTGCCGTCAAGCTTCCGGATCCTGCGCCACGTGCTCGACCGGCTCGAAGACAGCGCCACCGGCGAGCTGCTGCCGCAAAGCTTCCACTGCGAAGTACCGCGCGAGCGCCTCGAGCAGACCCGCGCGACCGCGGCGATCCTCGGCAACGAAGTCTGGAAGCGCTTTCCGTGGGCCTGCGGCGCCGACGGCGGCGCCACGCTGCCCACCACCACCGACCCGACGCACGCGCTGCTCAACCGCACCTGGAAGCCCACGCTCAGCGTGACCGGCGCCGACGGCTTTCCCGAGCTGACCTCGGCCGGCAACGTGCTGCGCCCCTACACCGCGTTCAAGCTCAGCCTGCGCCTGCCGCCGCTGGTCGAGGGCCACGATGCCGCCGTCAGGCTCAAGGCGCTGCTCGAAGACAACGCGCCCTACAACGCCCGCGTCACGTTTGCCCCCGACGGTCGCGCCGGCGCCTGGGGCGCCACCGGCTGGAATGCGCCGAGCCTGGCGCCCTGGCTCGAAGACGCGCTGCAGGCCGCGTCCCGTGCCCACTACGGTGCACCCTGCGGCTACATCGGCCAGGGCGGCACGATCCCGCTGATGAGCCTGCTGCAGACCAGCTTCCCGGCCGCGCAGATGATGGTCTGCGGCGTGCTCGGCCCGAAGAGCAACGCGCACGGGCCGAACGAGTTCCTGCACGTGCCCTACGGCAAGCGGCTCACCGCGGCGGTGGCACAGGTGATGGCGGCTTGCGCCTGAGCGCGGTGGCGTCAGCCACCATCGGATCGGCTCGCATCGTTCAGCGCCTTTCGGCGCGCGCGATCGACCTCGCGGCGCGCGCGCACTCCGGCCACGATGCTGCCGGCATCGATCGCGCGCAGGGCCTCGACATGGCTGGCGAGCTCGGCATTGCCGATCGAAGGCGCGCGCCGGTAGGCGCGGCCATAGCCATCGCGCTGCCACAGGCCGAAATCGATCAAGGTACGGCGCAATTCGACGTGGTCGATGCGCAGCATCGCGCCGGTACCCGCGAGCCAGCCCTTCAACGCCGCGTTGACCTCGGGCTCCGTGCACGAGGCATCGACGGGCAGGCACAGCGAGGCCAGCGCCAGTGCGACCTGCAGGTCGGCCCGGGCCAGGTTGCCGAGCGTCACGCCTTGCTTGACGGCCAGGCGTTCGAGTGCCGCGAGCGTCTCGCTCATGGGTGCGCGTCGATCCCCAGCATCGAGCGCGCGACCGCCTCGGCGACCTCGATGCCGTCGACGCCGGCCGACATGATCCCGCCGGCGTAGCCCGCGCCTTCGCCGGCCGGGTACAGGCCCTGCACGTTCAGGCTCTGGAAGTCGCGCCCGCGGGTGATGCGCAGCGGCGACGAGGTGCGCGTCTCCACGCCGGTGAGCACCGCGTCGTTCATCGCGTAGCCCTTGATCTGGTGCTCGAACGCGGGCAGCGCTTCGCGGATCGCGGCGATCGCGTAGTCGGGCAGCGCGGCGTGGCCGGCCGCGCCGAGATCGGTCGGCCGCACGCCCGGCTGATACGACGGCAGCACGCCGGCGAACGCGCTGGAGCGCTGGCCCTTGATGAAGTCACCGACGAGTTGCCCCGGCGCGGCGTACGCGCCGCCGCCCAGTTCGTACGCGCGCGACTCCCAGACGCGCTGGAACGCGATGCCGTCGAGCGGGTTCACCTCGCCGTCGTGCCGGCCGTCCTGCCGATAGTCCTGCGGCGCGATGCCCACGACGATGCCGGCGTTGGCGTTGCGCTCGTTGCGCGAATACTGGCTCATGCCGTTGGTGACGACGCGGCCGATCTCCGAGGTGGCCGCCACCACGGTGCCGCCGGGGCACATGCAAAAGCTGTAGACCGAGCGGCCGTTCTTCGCGTGGTGCACCAGCTTGTAGTCGGCCGCGCCGAGTTTGGGGTGGCCGGCGTTCGGGCCGAAGCGCGCACGGTCGATGATCGACTGCGGGTGCTCGATGCGAAAGCCGATCGAGAACGGCTTGGCCTGCATCGACACGCCACGCGCGTGCAGCATCGCGAAGGTGTCGCGCGCGCTGTGGCCGAGCGCGAGCACGACGTGGTCGGCGGCGATCTGGGCGCCGCCCGCCAGCGTCACGCCGCGCATGCGGCCGGCCTCGATCCGCACATCGACCAGCCGTTGGCCGAAGCGGATCTCGCCGCCCAGGGCCTCGATCTGCGCGCGCATCTTCTCGACCACGCCGACCAGCCGGAAGGTGCCGATGTGCGGCTTGGCCACAAAGAGGATCTCTTCGGGCGCACCGGCCTGAACGAACTCGGCGAGCACCTTGCGGGTCAGGTGGCGCGGGTCGCTGATCTGGCTCCACAGCTTGCCGTCGGAGAACGTGCCGGCGCCGCCCTCGCCGAACTGCACGTTCGACTCGGGGTCGAGCACGCCCTGGCGCCACAGGCCCCAGGTGTCCTTGGTGCGCTCGCGCA
>JAGWTP010000013.1 GCA_028868895.1 Burkholderiales bacterium | reverse complement strand
CATCGAGCGCCGCCTGGAGACGCTCAAGCGGCTGCACGACAAGGGCCTGATCACCGACGACGAGTACCGGCAAAAGCGCAAGGAGATCCTGCAGTTGCTGTGAGCGTCGCGGGCCGCTGAGCGGCTCCGGGCGTTCACCGGTCGATTCCGTACGGAACCCGCTCATCCTGAGGTGTCGAAGCCTGTCCTGAGCTTGTCGAAGGGGGCCCTTCGACAAGCTCAGGGCGAGCGGGGTTCTCAGGGCAAGCGGATGTCTTCGGGCGAAGGGCCCGCGCGCCCCAACGAGCGCAACGTTCGATCAGGCAACGACCGGCAGCCGCACCTCGGCACGCAGACCGTGGGGTTGCACCGACTGCAGGTGCACGCGGCCGTGGCTGCGCTCGACGATTTCCTTGACGATCGCCAGGCCCAGACCGCAGCCGTTGCCTTCATGCGTGGCCCGCGCAAAGCGCTGGAAGATGCGCTCGTGGTCGGTCTCGGGCACGCCGGGGCCGGTGTCTTCGACCGACACGACCGCGTCGGCACCGTCGGCCTTCGCATCCACGGTGATGCTCGCGCCGCGCCCGGCATATCGGATCGCGTTGTCGACCAGGTTGACGAGCGCCTCGCGGATCAGCATCGCGTTGCCCTGCACCTGCAGCGGCGGTGCGTCCGCCGCGGAGTCTTCGCTGCCCAGATCGATGCCGGCGGCCAGCGCGCGCGGCACCTGCTCGGCCGCCACCTCGCGCGCCAGCGCGCGCAAGTCGAAGCGCGTGCGCGTGTGCGCCATTGCCGCCTCGGGCTCGGCGCGCGCCAGCGCGAGCAATTGGCTGACGAGGTGGGAGCTGCGCGTGGCGCTCTCATGGACCCGTTGCAGGCGCGACTGCAGATCGGGGTCGGCGGCCACCGTCGGACTGGCCAAAGCCAGCTCGGTCTGGCTCTTCAAGCCGGCCAGCGGCGTTCGCAACTGGTGCGCGGCGTCGCTGATGAAGCGCTTCTGCGCGTTGACGTTCTTGTTCACTTCGTTCAGCAGCGCGTTCAACGCTATCGCCAGGCTGCGCACTTCTTCGGGTGCGGCCTCGAGGCGGATCGGCGCGAGGTCGTTCGGAGCCCGGCTTTCGACCACGCTGCGCAGCCGCGCCAACGGCGCCAGCCCGCCGCGGATGCCGCCCCAGACGATCACCGACATCAGCACGATCAAACCCGACAGCGGCAACGCGGTGTCGATCAGGATCTGGCGCGCCAGCTCTTCGCGCCGGGTGCGGCTGCGCGCCACCTGCACCAGCAACAGCTGGGGCCGGCCCGGCTCGCCGTAGGCCAGGTACAGCGCGACCACGCGCACGTCCTTGTCGAGGCGTCTGTCGCCGGACGGATCTCGCATCCTGGCGTCGTACAGGTACGGGTGGCCCAGCAGCGGTTTGCCGATCGGCGGCGCCTTGGGCATCTGGTTGTTGCCGAGGATGAATTCGCCGGGCGGCGTGCTGACCATGTAGTACACCCGGTCGTCGGGGTCGGCCTCGATGATGTCCTGCGCGGCGCGCGGAAAGTCGATCAGCAGCCCGCTGCCGCTGGGCTTGACCTGGCGCGCCAGAGCCCGCGAGGCGGTGGTCAGGCTGGCATCGATGGCGCGGTTGGCATACGTGTCGGCCAGGTCGTAGGTGAAGCTTGCCGCCGCGAGCCACAGCACCAGTTGCGGCAGCAGCAGCCACAACAGCAGGTGGCGCTGCAACGATCGTGTTCCGGGCGACAGGCCGGGTAACCGGCGCAGCGCCCGCAACGTCAGACGCGAGGCCCAGCGGCGTGTCGACATCGCCCGCACCGGTCAGCCTCTCAGCCGTCGGCTTCGAGCAGGTAGCCCAGCCCGCGCACGGTGCGGATCGACACCTTCGATCCTTCGAGCTTGCGCCGCAGGCGATGAATGTAAACCTCGATCGACCCGACGCTTTGCTCATTCGGGTCGGCCGTCCAGCCGGTCACGATCTGCTCCTTGGTGACGACGTGGTCGCGCTGCGACAGCAACAGGTCGAGCAGCGACCACTCGCGCGGCGACAACTCGACCGCGGTCTTGTCGATCGTCGCACGGCGCGCTTCGCGATCGAAGCGCAGCAGCCCGGTGAGCTGCACTGCAGCCGAGCTGCCCGCGCCATGCGCGCGCCGCAGCAGGGCACGCAGGCGCGCTTCGAGCTCGGGAAAGTCGAATGGCTTGGTGAGGTAGTCGTCGGCGCCGGCGTTCAGGCCGGCGACCCGGTGCTCCAGGCCATCGAGTGCCGTCAGCACCAGCATCGGCAAGCCCGGCCTGGACTGGCGCACCCGCTTGAGCACCGTCAGACCATCGACGAGCGGCAGGCCGAGGTCGAGCACACCGATGTCGAATTCGTGGCGCAGCAGCAGGTACTCGGCGACCGCGCCGTTGCCGGCGACCTCGACCTCGAAACCGCTCGCCTGCAGGTTCGCGGCCAGCGCATCGGCAAGGATCACGTCGTCTTCGGCAAGCAGCAGTTTCATGGGGCCGGTCGCATGGGCATCGGCCATGTTAAGCCCGACCGCCTGCGCTTCGGCGCGTCGATTCACGGCCACGCCCCCGCGGAGTTCAGCGTTTCCACTCCCGACGCCGCATGGCAGACGTGGACCCCACCCGACTCGCCGTCGGGCGAACGGTAGTGGCGCGCGACGGCGTCGCGCGCGGCCGCCACCGACGCCTCGGGCAGCAGCGCGACGACGCAGCCGCCGAAGCCGCCGCCGGTCATGCGCGCGCCGCCATGCGCGCCGATCGACGCCTGCAGGATCTCGACCAGCCGGTCGATCGCCGGCACGGTGATGCCGAAGTCGTCGCGCATCGACGAGTGCGACTGCGCCATCAGCACGCCCAGGCGCGGCAGCTCATTGCGGGCGAGCGCTTGCGCCGCGTCGAGCGTGCGCTGGTTCTCGGTGACGATGTGGCGTGCGCGCCTGAACACGACCGGATCGAGGCCGGCCGAGCGCGCCAGCAGGGTCGGCAGGTCGACGTCGCGCAGCGCCTTCACGCCGTAGTGCCGCGCCGCCGCTTCGCACTGCTGGCGGCGCAGGTTGTATTCGCTGTCGACCAGCCCGCGGCGCACGCGCGAGTGCACGATCATCACCGCGACGTTGTCGGGCAGGTGCACCGCCGTGGCCTGCAGCGAGCGGCAGTCGATCAGCAACGCATGGCCCTGTTTGCCGCGCGCGGAGATGAGCTGGTCCATGATGCCGCAGTTGCAGCCGACGAACCGGTTCTCGGCGCGCTGGGCAATCAGCGCCAGGTCGGTGGCGCTGAGTTCGTCGAACCCCTGCAGCGCCTTGACGGCCTGGCCGATGGCCAGCTCCAGCGAGGCCGAAGACGACAGACCCGCGCCTTGCGGAATGTCGCCGGCGATCGCCAGATCGGCGCCGCGCAGCGGCAACCCACGCTCCTGCAGCATCACGAAAACGCCGCGCACGTAGTTGGCCCAGGCGTCGTCCATGCGGTGCCCGATCGGCTGGTCGAGCCGGAACTCGTCGCGCGCGTTGGCGAAGTCGGCCGCCACCACGCGCACCGTCGGGTCGTCGCGGGCGCGCGCCGCCACCAGCGTGTGGTAGTCGATCGCGCACGGCAGCACGAAGCCGTCGTTGTAGTCGGTGTGCTCGCCGATCAGGTTGACGCGCCCGGGGGCACGCGTGATCAAGGTCGGCGCGGCATCGAAGGCCGCCCCGAAGGTCGCAACGACGCGTTGCAGCAGGGCTGGGTTCATGCGGTCGGCGGCGCTCAGGCGCCGCGGTAATGCAGCTCGCCGACCGCGCGCAGGCGCTCGGCGGCCTGCTCGGGTGTGAGGTCGCGCTGCGCCTGCGCCAGCATCTCGAAGCCGACCATGAACTTGCGCACCGTGGCCGAGCGCAGCAGCGGCGGGTAGAAGTGCGCGTGCAGCTGCCAGTGCGGCGCGGCGGTCGCGTCGAACGGGGCGCCGTGCCAGCCCATCGAGTACGGGAACGAGCAGTTGAACAGGTTGTCGTAGCGCGAGGTGAGTTGCTTCAGCGCGAGCGCGAGATCGGCGCGCTGCGCGGTGGTCAACTGCGGCAGCTGCCGGATCGGGAAACGCGGCAGCAGCAGCGTCTCGAACGGCCAGGTGGCCCAGAACGGCACGACCGCGAGCCAGTGTTGGGTTTGAACGACGACGCGCTCGCCGGAAGCCGCCTCGCGCTCGGCCAGGTCGGCCAGCAGCGCCCGGCCGTGCGCGGCGTGGTAAGCGCGCTGGTGCCGGTCTTCGGCGGCCGGCTCGTCGGGCAGGAAGTCGGTGGCCCAGATCTGGCCGTGCGGGTGCGGATTGGAGCAGCCCATCATCGCGCCCTTGTTCTCGAACACCTGCACCCAGCGGTGGCTGGCACCGAGCTCGGCGGTTTGCGCGCACCAGGTGTCGACGACCTTGCCGATCGACGCCAGCGACAGCTCCGGCAGCGTCTTGCCGTGGTCGGGCGAGAAGCAGATGACGCGGCTCGTGCCGCGCGCGGGCGCGAGCTCGAACAACGGGTCGGCCGGCGGCGGCGGGCTCGGCGTGTCCTGCGTCAACGCAGCGAAATCGTTGGTGAAGACGAAGGTGTCGGTGTACGCCGGGTTGATCTCACCGTTGACGCGCGCGTTGCCGGCACACAGGTAGCAGCCCGGGTCGTGGGCCGGCCGCTGCGCCGTGTCGACCGGCTCCTGCTGGCCTTGCCACGGGCGCTTGGCGCGGTGCGGCGAGACCAGCACCCAGCGGCCGGTCAGCGGATCGCGGCGGCGGTGCGGGTGCTCGGCGACGTCGAAACGGGTGGTCATGGCGGGCTCAACGCGGGTGTTCGGTGCGCGCACGTGCTCAAACGCGCCGCAGCCGCACGATCAGCGCCGTTTCGGCCAGCGCGCGCGGCAGCGGCAGCCCGGCATTCGCCAGCCAGGCGCCGTCGAGCTCCACGCCCTCGCCGAGCAGCGCGTCGAAGAACGGCGCGCTCGTCGGGTGGCCCGCCGCAGGGTCGGCGCCGGCAGGCAGCACGCGGCGCACCCGGTAGCGCGCGTCGGCATCGAGCATCGGCAGGCGCAGCGCGGGGGCGTGGCGGTGGTCGGTCGGCTCCGTGCGGTAGGCCAGCAGCAGCACATCGCTGGCGTCGGCCTCGCCGTGGGCCTGCCAGACCACGCCGTCGCCGGCCTCGCCCTGCCAGACCCGGCCGTGGTGCAGGCGCTCGCGCAGGTCTTTGTAGAGCTGGATCCAGCCGCGCAGCTCGGCGCTGTCGGCCGCGCTCAGGTGCCGGACGTCGAACTCGACCCCGAAGTGGCCGGGCAGCGCCACCGCGGCGCGAAAGGCCATCGCCTGGCTGCGCCCGGTGGTGTGCGCCGGTGCGGTGCCGACATGCGCGCCCATGATCTCGGGCGGGAAGAACTGCAGGCAGCCGCGCTGGATCTGCACCCTGGAGAGCGCGTCGATGCAGTCGCTGGTCCAGACCCGGTGGGTGTGGCGCAGCACCGCGAAGTCGATGCGCCCGCCGCCACCCGAGCAGCTCTCGATCTCGACCTGCGGGTGCGCGGCGCGCAGACGCGCCATCAGCGCATACACCGCATGCACCTGGGCGCGATAGCCGGGCGCGCCGCCGGCCAGGCCGGCGGTCGTCAGGTCGCGGTTGTGGTCCCACTTGAGGTAGGCGATCGGGTGCGCGCGCAACAGCGCGTCGATCTTGCCGAACAGGTAGTCGGCGGCCTCGGGCCGCGCGATGTCGAGCACCAGCTGGTTGCGCCCGGTCAGCAGCGGCCGGCCGTCGAACTGCAGGGCCCAGTCGGGGTGGGCGCGAAACAGCTCGCTGTCGGGGTTGACCATCTCGGGCTCGACCCACAGCCCGAACTCCATGCCCAGGCCGTTGACGTGCGCGATCAGCTCGCCCAGGCCGTGCGCGAACTTGGTCTCGTCGGGCCACCAGTCGCCGAGCGCGGCGCGGGCGTCGTGGCGGCCGTGGAACCAGCCGTCGTCGAGCACGAAGCGCTCCACGCCGACCGCGGCGGCGGCATCGGCGAGCGCCTTGACCTTGTCGGAATGGACATCGAAGTACAGGCCTTCCCAGGTGTTCAGGTGCACCGGCCGCGGCCGCATCACGCCGCCCGGCCAGTTCAGGCGCGCGCGCAGCTCGGCGTGGAAGTTCGCGGCCAGGCCGTTGAAGCCGCCGGTCGAGCAGCTCGCCACCAGCTCCGGCGTGCGCAGGGTCACTCCTGGCGCGAGCCGGCCCTCGCCAGGCGCGAGCCACTCGCCCATCTGCCACTGGTAGCGCCCGTCGTGCAGCCACTCGATCGTCTGCTGGTGGTTGCCCGACCAGGCCAGGTGCGCACCGAACACCAGCCCGGCGTCGTCGGTCGCGCCCGGGGTCGTCACGACAGCGCCGGGAAAGCAGTCGTGCGAGGTGCGGCCACGCCGGTTCTCGCGCCGCCACTGGCTGCGCGAGAGCGGGTCGACCTGCAGCTGGAACTCGTGCACGTGCTGGCCGACGTAGGAGCGCACGGTGTCGGCCCGCCCGGGCAGCGGCAGCGTGCCGGCGGCGAGCCATTGCACGTCGAGCGTGCCGGGGCCCAGGTTGGTGAGCGCGCTGGCGACGACGAGCACGTCGTTCGCGGCGTCGAGCGTGAGCGTCACGTCGATGCGCAGCGCCGCCACGGCATCTGTCAGGCGCAGCCGCACCGCTCGCGCCGGCACCAGCCACTCGACCTCGCAGCCGGTGATCGCCTGCGCGCAGGCCAGGCCGTCGCGGTGCGCGAGCAGCGCGCTCTGGCCGAACCAGCCGACGCCGAAGGTCGGCACGAGTGTGAGCGGCTGGTCGAAGTCGAGCGTGAACGACGGTGGCGCGCGCGTGTCGCGCAGCGGCGCGCCGGGGTTCGCGGTGTCGGGCAGGCGCGCGCCCCAGTAGCGCCAGATCGGCGCCTCGTCGGCATGCACCTCGAGCACGACACTGGTGTGGCGGCCGTGCAGCGCGATGAACTGCGCCGGCGCGTCAGGCAGAGAGACAGTCACGGCGCATCAACCCTTGGTGGCGCCGAGCGTGAGACCGGCGATGAACTGCTTTTGCATCAGGAAGAAGATCGCCACCGGCGGCATCGCGGCAACGATGGAGCCGGCCGAGACCAGGTTCCATTGCGCCACCCAGATGCCGTTGAGCGACTTCAGCCCGGCGGTGACCGGCATCGCGTGATCGCCCTGGATCAGCACGGTGGCCCAGAAGTAGTCGTTCCAGATGAAGGTGAACACCAGCACCGACAGCGCCGCCAGCGCCGGGCGCACCAGCGGCAGCACGACGCGCCAGAAGATCTGGATCTCGCTCGCCCCTTCGATGCGCGCCGCCTCGATCAGCTCGTGCGGCAGGTCGCGGATGAAGTTGCGCATGAAGAAGGTGCAAAAGCCGGTCTGGAACGCGATGTGGAACAGCACCAGCCCGCCGATCGAGTCGTACAGCCCCAGGCGCAGGCTCATGTCGCGCACCGGCACCATCAGGATCTGGAACGGCACGAAGTTGCCGCCGACGAACAGGAAGAACACCAGCAGGTTCAGCTTGAAGCGGTACACGCCGAGCGCGAATCCGGCCAGCGAACTCAGCACCAGGGCCCCCGCCACCGTGGGCAGCGTGACCAGGAAGCTGTTCAGGATGTAGCCCAGGATCGGCGTGTTGCGAAACACCGCGGCGTAGTTGCCGGCGATCTGCCAGTCGCTCGGCCAACCCCAGTAGTTGCCGTTGGCGATGTCGCCGGCGCCACGGATCGACGTCAGCGCCACCGCGATGATGGGCAGCAGCCACACCCCCAGCGCCACCGGCAGGCCGAGCCGGTAGAGCGCGCGCGTGGCCGGCGCGGTCTTCTCGATCGGCGTGGGGAACATCAGGCGAGGTCCTTTTCCTGCTGGTAGATGCGGTACAGCACGAACAGGATGTAGACCAGCATGATGGCGAACAGCACCGTCGCGATCGCCGCGCCGTAGCCCATGCGGTAGCCGTATTCGCTCAGCGCCTTTTCGTACATGTAGTAGGCCAGCACGCGCGACGAGCCGTAGGGCCCGCCCGAGGTCATGATCGAGATCATGTCGAAGCTGCGCAGCGAGCCGACGATCGTCACCACCACCGCGATGAAGGTGGCGGGCCGCAGTTGCGGCAACACCACCCGCCACAGCATCGCCCAGCCCTTGGCGCCCTCCAGGCGCGCGGCCTCGATCAGGTCGGGGCGGATGTTGTTCAGGCCGGTGAGGTACAGGATCATGCAGTACGCGATCTGCGGGTACAGGCCGGCGACGACGATGCCGTAGGTGACGTAGCGCGCGTCGGCCAGGATCGACACCGGCGCCATGCCGAACAACCGGAACAGGTGGCCGACCAGGCCGTTGGCCGGGTTGTAGAACCAGGTGAACACCAGGCCGATGACGACCTGCGAGATCACGAACGGGAAGAAGAACATCGACTTGTAGAAACGGATGCCGCGCACCGTCTGGTTCAGCATCAGCGCCAGGCCGAGGCCGGCGGGCACCGCGACAAGGTAGCCCACCAGCCAGATGACGTTGTTCTTCAACGCGACGAAGAAGTCGGGGTCGGTCATCAGCTCGCGGTAGTTGGCCAGGCCGATGTACCGGGGCGTGCCCAGGCCGTCCCAGTCCTCGAAGCTGATGCCGATCGAACGGAAGATCGGGATGACCACGTACACGGTGAACATCAGCAACGCCGGCGCCAGGAACAGCCACGGCGCGACGGCGCGCTGATGGCGGCTCCACCACGACGGGGGTGCGACAGGCGTTGCCGAGTTCATCGTGGGCTCAGGTCACTTGTAGACGCGCTGGCGCACGCTTTCCAGTTGCTCGAGGATCTGCTTGCGGTCCTGCGGCTTGATCATGTAGTGCTGGAAGCCCTCCATGCCGGCCTTGGCCATCTCGGCCGGCGCATCGCGGTCGTAGAACTGGCCGAGTGCGTAGGCGCTGGACAGCAGCGCGAAGCCCTCCTTCAGGTACACGTCGGTCGGCGGCGTGGCGTCCTTGTTCACGGCGAGCTGGCCGAGGATCGCGTTGACCTGCGTCTGCACCGGCGCACTCGCCGCGTAGGCCAGGAAGCGCCGCGCGTCGGCCTTGTTCTTGGCTTTCGACGGGATGTGCATGGTGTCGGTCGGCGCGTCTTCGGCGCGCGGCACGTCGGCGATCTTCGGGAACTGCATGAAGCCGAGCTGCGCTTCGGTGAGGCCGCCCTTCTTCATCGGGTCGACCGCGAAGTTGCCCATCAGGTACATCGCCGCCTCGCCCTTCACGAACGCGGGAATCGCGTCCTGCCAGTCCATGCCGGCGTGGTTGGCCAGGTAGTAGCCGGGCTTAACGAGCTGGTCCCAGTGGTCGAACACGGCCTGCACGCGCTTGTCGGTGTAGGGCACCTTGCCGGCGGTGAGGTCCATGTGGAACTCGTAGCCGTTCACGCGCATGTCGAGGTAGTCGAACCAGCCGCCGGTGGGCCACAGCGCCTTGGTGCCGATCGCGAACGGCGTCACGCCCGCGGCCTTGAGCTTGGCGCACGCCGCGACCAGTTCGTTCCATGTGGTGGGCACCGCGATGCCGTTCTTCGCGAAGATGTCCTTGCGGTAGTAGATGCCCCACTGGTAGTAGGTGTAGGGCACGCCCCACTGCTTGCCGTTGATCGTCATCGACGCGGCGGCCGACTTCAGCTTGGTGTTCAGCGACTCCTTCGCCCACAGGTCCGACACGTCTTCGAACAAGCCGGCATTGACGAACGGTGCCATCCGGTTGCCGGCGTACCAGGTGACGACGTCCGGCGGATCGGCGGTGAGGAAGTTGCGGATCGAGGTCTTGTAGCCTTCGTGGTCGAAGGTGTTGATCTTTACCGTGACATCGGGGTTGGCGGCCATGAAGCCCTTGGCCATGGCTTCCCAGGCGGCGCGCGGTGCCGGGTCGGACGCGTCGGTATTGATCACCAGCGTGCCGGCGTGAGCCGACAGCGCCACGGCCGCCGCGCCCAGGGCGCTCCAGCGGGCCACCCACTTCATTTGTGTCTTCACTACGGTCTCCTTCGATGTGCGCCGTTGCGACGCGCGTTGTTGGGAAAGGCTCAGGCCTTCCACACGGCCACGCCACACGGGGCGAGGGTGTCGTTGCCCAGCAGCGGCTGCCGGGGACCCGGCGGCGTGTAGGCCACCGGCTGGTCAGAGAAGTTGCATGCGACGAGCAGCTCGCCAATGCGGCTGACGCGCAGCGCGTCGGGCAGGTCCACGGGCGCCAGGCCGGCGTCTTGCGCGGCCGTGCGCAGCACGCGCTGCCAGCCCGCGGCGTCGAGCCAGGCGGCGACGCTGCGCACCCGGCCGCGCCGCGCCACGGCCGCGCGGCCGTCGTCGAAGCAGGCCTCGGCCTGGGCGTCGCGCAGCTCGAAATCCTCGCGCCAGCGCTGCGCGGCGCACAGTGCGCCGTCGGCCCAGCGCACCCGGTCGACCAGGCCCGGCGGCAACGAAGCGACCCGCGTCACCGCCACGCCGCTGAGTGCGCCGAGCGGGCCCGGCGGCAGCTCGGCCGGGATGTGCAGCTCGGCCGTCTTGGCACCGGCACGCGGCGCGAGCACGAGTTGCGCGCTCGACTGCGCCAGGCGCTGCCGCAGGTCATCGGCCACGTGCAGTTGCGCCGGCAGCACGATCAGGCGGTACGCGCCCAGCGCCGCGTGCGGTCCGACGATGTCCACATCCAGGCCGAGCTGGCGCAGTGCGCTGTAAATCCGAAAGCTCAGTTCGAGCGCGTTGTAGTCGGCGCCCTGTGGCTGGACGCGGCTCATCCACAGCGCGTCGTAGTCGAACACCAGCGCCACCGGGGCGTGAACGCGCAGGCCGGCCAGCTCGGTGCGGCCGGCCAGCGCGCGCAACTCGGCGCCGACCTGCGCGGCCTCGGCCGCGCCCTGCGCCTCGACCGAATCGGGCCGCAGCAGGCCGCTGTGCATCTGCTCCTGCGCGAACGGCGCCTGGCGCCAGCGGAAGTAGCTCACCACCTCGGCGCCATGCGCGAAAGCCTGCCAGGTCCACAGCCGCACCATGCCGTCCAGCGGCGCCGGGTTCCACTGCGCCCAGTTGACCGGGCCGGGCTGCTGCTCCATCACCCACCAGCGGCCGCGCCCCTGCGCGTCGAGGCACATGCCGCGGTACAGGTCGTGGTGGTACGACGGGATGTCGGGGTGGCCGGTGCGCGCCCAGCGCACCTTCTCGTCGGGCGTGAGGAAGAAGTTCTGGGTAAAGCCCAGCGGGTAGCTGTCCCAGGTGGCGATGTCGAGATCGGCCGCCACGTCGTGGTGGTTGAACTCGGTGAAGAAGCCCATGAAGTTGTGCGACACCGGCCGCCCGGGCGAGAGCTCGCGCAGGATGCGCACCTGGTCGCGGTTGAACGACACCACCTCGTCGGAGGCGAAGCGGCGCCAGTCGAGCCGGTGCGTCGGGTTGGCCTCGGTCACGGTGAGCACCGGCAGGTCGATCTCGTCGAAGCCGCGGTATTCCTGGCTCCAGAACACCGTGCCCCAGGCCTGGTTGAGCGCGGCGATGCTGCCGTAGCGGCGCGCCAGCCAGCGCCGAAAACCGGCCGTCGCGTCGGCCGATGCGCTCAGCACGGTGTCGTGGCAACCGTATTCGTTGTCGGTCTGCCAGGCCACGACGGCGGGGTGGCTGCCGTAGCGCGCCGCCACCTCGCGCGTGATGCGGCGCGCCTGCTCGCGGTAGCCGGCGCTCGAGAAACAGTAGTGGCGCCGCGAGCCGAAGCCGCGCGGCTGGCCGTGCGCATCGACCGCCAGCATGTCGGGGTGGGCGTCGACCAGCCACTTCGGCGGTGTCGCCGTGGGCGTGCACAGCACCACGCCGAGTTGATGCGCGTGCAGGGTGTCGATGGCGGCGTCGAGCCAGGCCCACTCGAAGCGGCCGGGCTCGGGCTCGATGCGGCTCCACGCGAACTCGCCGATGCGCACCAGCGACAGGCCCATCGCGCGCATGCGCCGGGCGTCGTCGGCCCACAGGTCCTGTGGCCAGTGTTCCGGGTAGTAGCAGACGCCCAGCTTCATGTGGCAATGGTGTTGGGGCGATCGGTCGATCAGTCAGTCAGGCAGCGTGCGGCAGCGACAGGCTGGCTTCGGGCACGCGGCGCTCGAGCGCGCGCCCGGTGCTGTCGAACACGTGCAGCGCGGCGGCCGGCAGCACCAGCGCGAGCCGCTGCCCGGGCGTGGCGTGCGCATGGCCGGGCGCCTTGACGACCAGCGGGTCGCTCGCCACGCCGCTGTCGAGGTAGAGGTAGGTCGATTCGCCCAGCCGCTCCTGCCATTGCACCTGGCGCACCACGTGCTGGCCGGCGTTGCCGAGCTCGGCGTGCTCGGGGCGCAGACCGAGCGTGACGGCGTCGCCGGGCCGCACCGCGCTGGCATCGACCAGCGCCTCGACCAGCTCGCCGCTGCTCAGCCGCACGCGCGCGCGATCCGCACCGCCGTGGTCGAGCACGCCGGCGATGAAGTTCATCTTCGGCGAGCCGATGAAGCCGGCCACGAACAGGTTGCGCGGCCGGTGGTACAGCTCCATCGGCGAGCCGCACTGCGCCACGCTGCCGTCGCGCGCGGCGGCCGCGCCGGTGTTGAGCAGCAGGATCCGGTCGGCCAGCGTCATCGCCTCGACCTGGTCGTGGGTGACGTACACCGTGCTCGCCTTGCCGAAGTCGCGGTGGATCTTGGCGATCTCGAAGCGCGTCTGCACGCGCAGCGCGGCGTCCAGGTTGGACAGCGGCTCGTCGAACAGGAACACCCCCGGCTCGCGCACGATCGCCCGGCCGATCGCCACCCGCTGGCGTTGCCCGCCCGACAACGCCTTGGGCTTGCGCTCGAGCAGGTGCTCGAGCTGCAGCACACGCGCGGCCTCCATCACCTTGGTGCGGATCAGCGCCGGCGCGACCTTGGCCAGCTGCATGCCGAAGGCCATGTTCTCGTACACGCTCATGTGCGGGAACAGCGCGTAGCTCTGGAACACCATCGCCACGCCGCGGCGCGCAGGTGCGACCTCGTTCATGCGCTGGCCGCCGATCAGCAGGTCGCCGCCGGTGATGTCTTCGAGCCCGGCGATCATGCGCAGCAGCGTCGATTTGCCGCAGCCCGACGGGCCGACGAACACACAGAATTCGCCTTGCTCGATGTGCAGGCTCACGTCGCGGATCACCGCGATGTGCTCGCCGTAGGTCTTGCAGACGGACTGGAGTTCGATGCTTGCCATGCGACCGACCGGACGGTGCGGTGCGGCGGCACCGGTTTCGCGGCCGGCACCACCCTCACCGCGTGGAGGAGAGGCCGCATTCTGTGGCTAATAGTATTAGCAATAAACAGTGAAAACCCTAGCGGTCCGGCTTGCGGTACGCCGACGGCGACGCGTCAGGCGGCCGGGCGGGCGACCGTGTCGCGCACCACCAGCGGGCCGTCGATCTTGGTGATGGCGCGGCGCGGCCGCTGGCGTTCGTCGCCGGTGGCCACGATCATCAGCAACTCGATGGCCGCGCGTCCCATCTCGTAGTTGGGCAGCACCAGCGTGGTCAGCGGCGGGTGGGTGTGGCGCGAGATCTCCTGGTCGTCGTAGCCCATCACCGACACGTCTTCCGGCACGCGCAGGCCGAGTTGCTTGATGGCTTCGAGCGCGCCCAGCGCCATCAGGTCGTTGGCGCAGAAGATCGCGCTCGGCGGTCGCGGCTCCTTCAGCAGCGACAGCGTGGCGTCGAAGCCGGTGCCCGACATCCAGTCGCCGTCGCGCACCAGCGCCGGGTCGAACGGCAGGTCGGCGGTGGCGAGCGCGCGCCGGTAGCCCTTCAAGCGGTCCTTGGACGCCTCCATCCACGGCTCGCCGTTGATGAAGCCGATGCGCGTGTGCCCCATCGAGATCAGGTGCTCGGTGGCCGCATGGCCGCCGCTCACCTCGCCCGGGACGACCGCGGGCAGCTTGGAGGTGTCGTCGTGACAGTTGAGCAGCACGGTGGGGATGCCGAGCAACGCCGCCGGCACGCTCACCTGGCGCGTGAAGATGGTCGAGTAGACGATGCCCAGCAGCGCCGGATTGGCCCGCAACGAAGCGATCGCCGCGGCCTCCTGTTCGGCGTTGCCGCGCGTCACCAGCACGGTGACGACGCAGTCGTGCTCCCAGGCCGCGTCGCGCGCACCGTCGACGCTGACCACCGGGTGCGGGCTGGTCGAGATCTCGTCGACCAGGTAGCCGATCAGGCTGCGTCGCGCCGCCACGCCCGCCGCGCCGAACTGGCGCCCGGGCAGCCGGTAACCCAGTTCGGTGGCCATGCGCAGCACGGTGATGCGGGTCTCGGCGGACAGGCGCGACCCGGCCACGTCGTTGAGCACCATCGAGACGGTCGACTGCGACACGCCGGCGGCCTTGGCCACGTCGGTCATCGTCGGGCGTCGGGCAGCGGGCGGCGGCTTGCGTGGACTCACGGTGACCTTCGTTTCGACGATGTACCCGATGGTAATTCGAGACCGCTCTCGCCCCGCCCCTTTGCCGACAACATCGGCGATCGGGGCTTCGGTCGCGGGCCGCCGCGACCGCCGCCAACTTGGGTGCGGCCGGTGCCGCGCGCGCCACGCCGGCGCCGTCGTGTCGTAGAGTTCAGCGCTTGTTCGACGGCCAACCGACCACGCCGAACCGGGTTCAGCGGGCGGGTCACACGAAAGGTGTTTGCATGGCACAGGCCTTCCCTCGTTTGCTCGGAGACATCGGCGGCACGAATGCCCGATGGGCCTGGCAGCAAGACGCTGGCAGCGGCTTGAGCCGCGCCAGCACCTACCCGTGCGCGCAGTTCGAATCGGTGCAGGCCGTCATTGAGCATTACCTGCTCGACCAGCGCCTGCCTCGGCCGGCGCGCGTGGCGTTCGGCATCGCCACCCCGATCACCGGCGACGTGGTCACGATGACCAACCACCACTGGAGCTTCTCGGTGGCCGCGCTGCAAGCGGCGCTCGGCGTCGAGCGCTGTCTGGTGATCAACGACTTCGAGGCGATCGCCGCCGCACTGCCGACGCTGACCGCGGCCGACAGCCGCCGCGTCGGTGGCGGCGTGGCCGTGCCGGGCGCGCCGCTCGCGGTGCTCGGCCCGGGCACCGGGCTGGGCGTGGCCGGGCTCGTTCAAGGCGCGGCGGGCCGGCCCATCGGCATCGCCGGCGAAGGCGGGCACGTCACGCTGGCCGCGGCCAACGCGCGCGAGGCGTCGGTGCTGGCGCACTTGCAGGGTCGCTACGGCCATGCTTCGGCCGAGCGCGCGATCTCCGGGCCGGGGCTGGTCAATCTGTACGAAGCGGTCTGCGCACTCGACGCGCGACCCGCCGTTGCCCTGCCTCCGGCCGAGGTCGTCGACCGCGCCTTGGCGGGCAGCGATGCAGCCTGCGTCGAAGCCTTGCAACTGTTCGGCGGGTTCCTGGGCAACGTGGCCGGCAACCTCGCACTGACACTCGGTGCGCGCGGCGGCATCTTCCTCGGCGGCGGCATCGTGCCGCGCCTGGGCACCGCCTTCGACACGCTGCCGTTTCGCGCCCGCTTCGAGGACAAGGGCCGCTTCAGAGCCTACCTGGAACGCATACCGACCTCGGTCATCACCGCGCCGGCCCCGGCGTTGTATGGCGCGGCGAACGCGCTCGACGCCATGGTCGACTGAGCGCGCGGCGCCACCGCCCGGCCTGCCGGGGTTCGCGGCCACAGCCCGCATCCCGGCCTGACTTACAAAGGTCAGGCGTCGATGTTCGCAGCCCGCAACGCATTCGTCTCGATGAAGTTGCGGCGCGGCTCGACCTCGTCGCCCATCAGCATCGTGAAGACGCGGTCGGCTTCGATCGCGTCGTCGATCTGCACCCGCAGCAGGCGGCGCACCGCCGGGTCCATCGTGGTCTCCCAGAGTTGCTGGGGGTTCATCTCGCCCAGGCCCTTGTAGCGCTGGCGCCCGACCGCGGCTTCGGCCTGCTGGATCAGCCAGGCCATCGCTTCGCGGAAGTCGCCCACGCGCATCTCCTTCTGGCGCTCGCCCTCGCCGCGGCGCACCACGGCCTCGGCGCCGACCAGGCCGCGGAAGGTCTTGCCGGCGGTGCTCAGCGCTTCGTAGTCGGCGCCATGCACGAAGTCGGCGGTGATCACGCTGCTCTTCACGTTGCCGTGGTGGATGCGGCTGACGCGCAGGATGTGCTTGTCGACGCGCGCATCGAACTCGGCGCTGACTTCGGCGTCGTGCAGCGCGGCCTTCAGCGCCTGCGCCGACTGCTCGGCGGCTTCGAGGGTGTCGACGTTGAGCTCCAGGCCGTTGGCCATCGCGCGCAGCGCCTCGATGTCCATCCAGTTCGAGAGCCGCTCGACCACGTTCTTGGCCAGCACGTACTGGCGCGCCAGCGCCTCGAGCGCGTCGCCCTGCAGCAGCGCGGCACCCGCCACGCCGGTGTCGAGCTTGGCGTCTTTCAGAGCCACCTTGAGCAGGTAGGCGTCGAGCTCGTGGCCGTCCTTGAGGTACTGCTCATCCTTGCCGAGCTTGACCTTGTACAGCGGCGGCTGGGCGATGTAGATGTGGCCGCGCTCGACCAGTTCGGGCATCTGGCGGAACAGGAACGTCAGCAGCAGCGTGCGGATGTGCGCGCCGTCGACGTCGGCGTCGGTCATGATGATGATGCGGTGATAGCGCAGCTTGTCGGGGTTGAAGTCGTCGCCGCCCATGCCCTTGCCGATGCCGGTGCCGAGCGCGGTGATCAGCGTGAGAATTTCGTTGCTGGTCAGCAGCTTCTCGTAGCGGGCCTTCTCGACGTTCAGGATCTTGCCGCGCAGCGGCAGGATCGCCTGGAACTTGCGGTCGCGCCCTTGCTTGGCCGAGCCGCCGGCGGAGTCGCCCTCGACGATGTAGATCTCGCACAGCGCCGGGTCCTTCTCCTGGCAGTCGGCGAGCTTGCCCGGCAGGCCCATGCCGTCCAGCACGCCCTTGCGGCGCGTCATCTCGCGTGCCTTGCGGGCCGCCTCGCGGCCGCGCGCGGCGTCGATGATCTTGCTGCAGATCAGCTTCGCGTCGGTGGGGTTCTCCTGCAGGTAGTCGGCGAGCGCCTTGCTGACCACGTCTTCCACGGGCCCGCGCACTTCACTGCTGACAAGCTTGTCCTTGGTCTGGCTGCTGAACTTGGGCTCGGGCACCTTCACGCTCAGCACGCAGCACAGGCCCTCGCGCATGTCGTCGCCGGTGACTTCGACCTTGGCCTTCTTGGCGAGTTCGTTGTCGTCGATGTACTTGTTGATCACGCGCGTCATCGCCGCGCGCAGGCCGGTCAGGTGGGTGCCGCCGTCGCGCTGCGGGATGTTGTTGGTGAAGCACAGCACGTTCTCGCTGTAGCCGTCGTTCCACTGCATCGCCACGTCGGTGGTGATCGTGGTGCCCTGCTCGCTCTGCTTCTCGCCGGTGGCGCCGAAGATGGTCGGGTGCAGCACCTTCTTGCCGGTGTTGATGAACTCGACGAAGCCCTTCACGCCGCCGGCATAGGCGAAGGTGTCCTCCTTGTTGTTGCGCTCGTCGCGCAAGCGGATCTTCACGCCGTTGTTCAGGAAGCTGAGCTCGCGCAGCTTCTTGGCGATGATGTCGTAGTGGAAGTCGATGTTCGAGAAGATCTCGAGGTCGGGCAGGAAGTGCACTTCGGTGCCGCGCAACTCGGTTTCGCCGACGATCTTCATCGGCGAGGTCTCGACGCTGTGGCCCTTGCCGCCGTCGCGCCGCTCGATCAGGCGGTCTTGCGGGATGCCCTGGCGGAACTCCATGAAGTGCGCTTCGCCGTCGCGGCGCACAGTCAGGCGCAACCACTTGCTCAGGCCGTTCACGCAGCTCACGCCCACGCCGTGCAGGCCGCCCGAGACCTTGTAGCTGTTCTGGTTGAACTTGCCGCCGGCATGCAGTTCGGTCAGCGCGATCTCGGCGGCCGAGCGCTTGGGCTCGTGCTTGTCGTCCATCTTCACGCCGGTCGGAATGCCACGGCCGTTGTCGGTCACGCTGATCGAATTGTCGGAGTGGATCGTCACGACGATGTCGTCGCAGTAGCCGGCGAGCGACTCGTCGATCGAGTTGTCGACGACCTCGAACACGAGGTGGTGCAGGCCGGTGCCATCCGACGTGTCGCCGATGTACATGCCGGGGCGCTTGCGCACCGCCTCCAGCCCTTCGAGAATCTGGATGCTGCCCTCGCCATAAGCGGCGCTGTCGACGGCGTGCTGCGTGTGGCGCAGGTCGTCGGCGTTGGCCTTGTCCTGGGCCGCTTCGGCGGCCTTCGCGGCGTCGAACTTGGCCTTGCCGGAGGCATCGCCTCGGGCTTCGTCGGGTGGGGTCGATTCACTCATTTAGTCGCTCTGGAGGGCCGTGAGGCCCGGGGAATCATTCAAGACAGAACCCCCCGCTCGGCGGGAGGCTGGGGGGAGCACAGTGACCGCGCAGCGGATCAAGCCGCCGTGCGGCTAGATCCGCATCGGCATGACCACGTACTTGAAGCCGGCCTGCTCCGGCACGGTGATGAGCGCGCTGGAATTGGTGTCCTGCAACTCCAGCCGGATCATCTCCACGTTCATGTTGCTCAGCGCATCGATCAGGTAGGTGACGTTGAAGCCGATCTCGATGCTGTCGCCGCCGTAGTCGATCTCGAGTTCTTCCTTGGCCTCTTCCTGTTCGGCGTTGCTCGACGCGATGCGCAGCGTGCCGGGCTCGATGTTGACGCGCACGCCCTTGAACTTCTCGCTCGTCAGGATCGCCGCGCGCTGCAGGCTGGCGAGCAGCGGCGCGCGGCCCAGCGTGATGATGTTCTTGTGGTTCTTCGGGATCACGCGGTTGTAGTCGGGGAACTTGCCTTCGACCAGCTTGGTCACGAACTCCATGCCACTGAAGCTGAACTTGGCCTGGTTGCCGGCGAAGCGCATTTCGATCAGGCCTTCGTCGCCGTCCTTCTCGTCCCTGAGCAGACGCTGCAACTCGAGCACCGTCTTGCGCGGCAGGATCACCTCCTGCTTCGGGATCTCCGCGGCCAGCGTGGCCTGCGCCAGCGCCAGGCGGTGTCCGTCGGTGGCCACCAGCGTCAGGCTCTTGCCTTCGGCAACGAACAGGATGCCGTTCAGGTAGTAGCGGATGTCGTGCACCGCCATCGCGAAGTGCACCTGGTTGATCAGCCCCTTCAAAGCCTTCTGCGGCACGCTGAACGCCGGGCCGAAATCGGCCGCCTCCTGCACCAGCGGAAAGTCGTCGCTGGGCATCGTCTGCAGCGTGAAGCGGCTCTTGCCACCTTGCAGCGTCAGCTTGCTCTGGTTCGCGCTCAGCGTCACGACCTGGTCGGCAGGCATCGAACGCAGGATGTCGATCAGCTTGCGCGCGCCCACCGTGGTTGCGAAGTTGCCGCCGTCGCCACCCAGTTCGGCGCTGGTGCGCACCTGGATCTCGAGGTCGCTCGTGGTCAGCTCGATCCGGCCGCCGGTCTTGCGAAGCAGCACGTTGGCCAGGATCGGCAAGGTGTGACGCCGCTCGACGATGCCGGCCACGGCCTGCAGTGCGTTCAAAACTTTTTCTTGTTCTGCCTTCAAGACAATCATGTCAACCTCTCAACTTGGTCGTAGTAGTAGAGAACGCTCATCTCTGTGGACAAGGCGATTTTCGCCTGTTCGATCAGTCACTTAGGCCCCTGGAAACCATGGGCCCCGAACCCCTGGTTGCAACGCGCTGGCGGTACAACAACTTCCGCGATCGGCGCGGGCCTGTGGACAGGTGGGTGCTTGTCCGAAACTTGTCCCCAGGGTTGTTGCTTGACATCGGCGAATTTCTTCAGCCCTTCAGCGTCTGCTCGAGGACGTGCAGTTGCTGGTTCAGCTCGGTGTTCTTCTGGCGCTCGGCGGCGATCTTGCGCACCGCGTGCAGCACGGTGGTGTGGTCGCGCCCGCCGAACAGCTCACCGATCTCGGGCAGGCTCTTCTGCGTCATGTCCTTGGCCAGGTACATCGCGATCTGGCGCGGCCGCGCGATGCTGGCCGGCCGCTTCTTGCTGTACATGTCGGCGACCTTGATCTTGTAGAAGTCGGCCACGGTCTTCTGGATGTTCTCGACGCCGATCTGGCGGTTCTGGATCGACAGCAGGTCCTTGAGCGCTTCGCGCGCCAGCCCGATGTTGATCTCCTTGTGTGAAAACCTCGAGTACGCGAGGATCTTGCGCAGCGCGCCTTCGAGTTCGCGCACGTTGGCGCGCACGTTCTTCGCGACGAAGAAGGCCACGTCTTCGGGCATCGGCGTGGCTTCGAGCTCGGCCTTGCGCATCAGGATCGCCACCCGCATCTCGAGCTCGGGCGGCTCGATCGCCACCGTCAGGCCGGCGTCGAAGCGCGAGGTCAGACGCTCGTCGATGTCGACCAGCCCTTTCGGGTAGGTGTCGCTGGTCATGATGATGTGGGCGCGCTTGGCCAGCAGCGCCTCGAAGGCGTTGAAGAACTCCTCCTGGGTGCGCTCCTTGCCGGCGAAGAACTGAACGTCGTCGATCAGCAGCAGGTCGAGCTGGTGGTACTTGGCCTTGAGCTCGTCGAAGGTCTTGCGCTGGTAGTTCTTCACCACGTCGGTGATGAACTGCTCGGCGTGCAGGTACAGGATGCGCGCGTCGGGCTTGTCGGCCAGCAATGCGTTGCCCACCGCGTGGATCAGGTGCGTCTTGCCCAGGCCCACGCCGCCGTAGATGAACAGCGGGTTGTACATGAGCCCGGGTGCGCCGGCCACATGCAGCGCCGCGGTGCGCGCCATCTGGTTGGCGCGCCCGGGCACCAGCGTGTCGAAGGTCAGCGCCAGGTTCAGGCGGCTGCGCGACGGCAGGTGAGGCGCCGGCGCTGCGGAACGCGGAGGGTTCAGCGCATGCAACTCCGTGCCGGCGGCCTGTGGGGCGGAACTCGGAATCGCCGCGGCGGCAGCGGCGTCGCGAGTTGCCAGCGTGATGTCGAGCCGCACCGGTTTGCCGGCCAGGTCGCTCAACACGGCTTCGATGCGCCCGGCGTACTGATTGCGGATCCAATCCAGCTTGAAGCGATTGGGCACACGCAGCGTCACGACCGCGCCGGTATCGCCCTGATCGATGACATCGGCGGGCGGCAGCGGACGGATCCAGGTGTTGAATTGTTGTTCGGGCAGTTCGGCGGCCAGACGTTCGCGGCCGAGCTGCCAAAGGTCAGCGCTCATTGTGGAAAAGTTCTTCTTGGAGCGGCCGAATTGTACGTGGCGGGGCCTCCGCCGCGATGGTTATCCACAGTTCGCGCACGCCGGTCCGGAGGGCCGCCAAGCCACTGTCGGCGGTGTAAGTCGTTGACTGGCAAGGGGGTTTTTGGTGTAATACTCGGTTTCCCGAAGCCAAGGGCACGCGGTGGCACGCTCGGGACAGACCCCACGTTGGACACATCATGAAACGCACCTATCAAGCCTCCAAAGTTCGCCGCGCCCGTACCCACGGTTTTCTCGTCCGCATGAAGACGCGCGGCGGTCGTGCCGTGATCAACGCGCGTCGCGCCAAGGGCCGCAAGCGCCTGGCGGTCTGAAGCACGTCGGCGGCGTCGCCCGATGCGCGGCGCAATCGCGCCAGCCGCAGCCAGTGGCTCGTCGACCGGCGCCGGCCAATCCACCGTGATCGCCCGACTCGTTCGCTCCGAAGACTTCGAGCGGGTGCTGCGCACGCGCACCCGGGTCCGCAGCCTGCACTTCGCGGTGCACCACCTCGCGGACCGCCCCAGTGTCTGCGCGAAGCCTGCCGGCCGCTCCGGCGCGGCGCAGTTGTCAACAGGCATCGAAGGTTCTGAAGTGCACGCTGTGGATGACTCGGCTCCCGAGCGCGCGCCTGTGGCCCCTGGCTCACTCTGGCTCGGTGCGGTGGTGCCCAAGCGCCACGCGCGTCGATCGGTGACCCGAACCTTGTTGAAGCGCCAGATCCGCTCGGTCGTGGCCGGCCACGCTGCGTCGCTGGCCGCCGGCCTGTGGATCGTGCGCTTGCGCGCACCGTTCGAGCGCGCCACGTTCGTCAGCGCCGCATCCGAAGCGTTGAAACACGCGGCCCGGGCCGAGCTCGAGCGGCTGCTGCTCGACGCCGCGCGGGCCGCGCACGCGCGCTGACCGGGCCGCACGGCATCCTCCCATGGGCGCGTTCTTGCTGACCCTGCCGCAGCGCATTCTGGTCGCACTGGTGCGCGGCTACCGCCTGCTGTTGAGCCCGTGGCTGGGCAGCTCCTGCCGCTTCGAGCCGACCTGTTCGGCCTATGCCTTGCACGCACTGCAAAGCCACGGTGCGGCGGCAGGCAGTTACCTGACCCTGCGCCGTCTCGCACGCTGCCACCCGTTTTGTGCCGGCGGGCACGACCCCGTGCCCGACGTGGCACCGGCACTGTTCCGCCGCTTCATTCCGACAACGCTCAGCGCTGCCGGCAACCCGCCCCCCGTTTCGATCGACAAGACGACCTCCCCATGACCGATATACGCCGCACCCTGCTGTGGGTGGTGTTCTCCATGTCCCTGTTCCTGATCTGGGACGCCTGGAACAAGCACAACGGGCAGCCGTCGTTCTTCAGTCCGACGCCGGCCAAGGTCGCGGCCGCCGGCTCGGCGCCCGGAGCCGCGGGTTTGCCGGTGCCCAGCGGCACCCAGACCCCGGCATCGACGACGCCACTGCCGGGCGCCGCGCCTGCGGCGGCGCCGGTGGTGGCCCAACAGGTGACGATCAGCACCGATCTGGTCAAGGCCACGCTCAGCAGCGAGGGCGGCACGCTGACCCGGCTGGAGTTGCTGAAGTACCCCGATTTCGTCGAGACGCCGTGGTACGAGCCGCTGGTCACGCTCTTCAGGAGCGGCGGCAAGCCGCCGGCCGCCGAGAAGAAAGACGTGGTCCTGTTCGACGAGTCGGCGTTGCGCATGTACGTGGCGCAGACCGGCCTGATCCCGGCCGCGGGTGGCTCGGGCCTGCCCAATCACCACACGCTGATGACGCTGGTTGCCGGGGAGCACAGCTTGCAGCCCGGCCAGAACTCGCTGCAGGTGAAGTTCGAGTCGCCGGTCGTCGGTGGCGTCAAGCTCGTCAAGACCTACACCTTCAAGCGTGGCGACTACGTGATCGACGTGAAGAACGAGGTCGTCAACGAGTCGACCGCGCCGGTCACCCCGCGCCTGTACCTGCAACTGGTGCGCGACGGCGTCCCGCCGCCCGGCGCCTCGACCGGCTACTCGACCTTCACCGGCGCGGCCATCTACGACGAGGCGTCCAAGTTCCACAAGATCGAGTTCAAGGCCATCGACAAGCGTGGCCCCAACGAGAAGCCCGACTACCCGGTCGAGGCCGACAACGGCTGGGTCGCGATGGTGCAGCACTACTTCGTCTCCGCGTGGCTGATCGACAAGCCGGGGGGTGTCAAGCAGCCACGCGAGTACTACACCGGCAAGTCCGACGTCATCGATCCCGCCACCGGCGCGCCGGTGCAGGTCTACTCGGTCGGCATGTTCGTGCCGCTCGGCGAGCTTGCACCGGGCGCCACCAAGACCTTCGACGCGCGCCTGTTCGCCGGCCCGCAAGAAGAAAACAAGCTCGCGGCGCTGGCGCCCGGCCTGGAACTGGTCAAGGACTACGGCATCTTCAAGATCCTGGCCGAGCCGCTGTTCTGGCTGCTCACGCAGTTGCACAAGATCCTGGGCAACTGGGGTTGGTCGATCGTCGGGCTGGTCGTGCTGCTGAAGATCGCGTTCTACTGGCTCAACGCCAAGGCCTACGGCTCGATGGCCAAGATGAAGGCCATCAACCCGAAGATCACCGAAATGCGCGAGCGGCTCAAGGACAAGCCGCAGCAGATGCAGCAGGAGATGATGCGCATCTACCGCGAGGAAAAGATCAACCCGCTGGGCGGGTGCCTGCCGATCTTCGTGCAGATGCCGTTCTTCATATCGCTGTACTGGGTGCTGCTGTCCACGGTCGAGATGCGCGGGGCGCCGTGGATCGGCTGGATCACCGACCTGTCGGTGCGCGACCCGTATTTCATCCTGCCGCTGCTGATGACGCTTTCCAGCCTGCTGCAGACCTGGCTCAACCCGAAACCGCCCGATCCGGTGCAGGCCAGGATGATGTGGTTCATGCCGCTGATCTTCTCGGTCATGTTCTTCGTGTTCCCGGCCGGCCTGGTGCTGTACTGGCTGACCAACAACATCCTGTCGATCACCCAGCAGTACGTGATCAACAAGCGCCTGGGCGTGCTCAAGAAATAGCGCCCCCGCGCGCCCGTGCGCACCACCGATGCCCCGCTGAATCCTGCCGGTTCACGCGGGGCATTGTTTCGTGGGCGCTGCGCGAGAATGCCCCGATGCTGCCCCGCCACCACGAGCCCATCGTCGCCGTCGCCACCGCCAGCGGGCGCGGCGCGGTGGGCATCGTGCGCGTCTCGGGCGCCGACCTCGCGGCGCTGATCGACGCGCTCTTCGGCCGCGCGCTGCAGCCGCGCCACGCCACCTACCTGCCGTTCACCGACGCCGCCGGCGCGGTCATCGACCACGGGCTGGCGCTGTACTTCGCGGCGCCGCACTCGTACACCGGCGAAGACGTGCTCGAGCTGCAGGCGCACGGCGGGCCGGTGGTTCTGCAACTGCTGCTGGCGCGCTGCCTCGAGGCCGCCGCGCAGCCGCTCGCGGGCGGCGGTGGCGCACGACTGGCCGGGCTGCGCCTGGCGCAACCCGGTGAGTTCACCGAGCGCGCGTTCCTCAACGACAAGCTCGACCTGGCGCAGGCCGAGGCCGTCAGCGACCTGATCGAAGCCAGCACCGAAGCCGCGGCGCGCTCGGCTGGGCGCTCGCTCAGCGGCGCGTTCTCGGACCAGATCAACGCGCTGCGCGAGAACCTGATCGAGCTGCGCATGCTGGTCGAGGCCACGCTCGACTTCCCCGAAGAGGAGATCGACTTTCTCGAGCAGGCCAACGCGCGCGCCCGGCTGCAGGCGATTGCGGGCCAGGTCGACGCGGTGCTCGACCGCGCGCGCCAGGGCGCGTTGCTGCGCGAAGGCATCTCGGTGGTGCTGGCCGGCCAGCCCAACGTCGGCAAGAGCTCGCTGCTGAACGCGCTGGCCGGAGCCGAGCTGGCGATCGTCACGCCGATCGCCGGCACCACGCGCGACAAGGTCAGCGGCACGATCCAGATCGAGGGCGTGCCGGTGCACGTGATCGACACCGCCGGGCTGCGCGACTCCGCCGACGAGGTCGAGCGCATCGGCGTGGCGCGCAGCTGGAGCGAGATCGAGCGCGCCGACGCGGTGCTCTTCATGCACGACCTCACGCGCGCCGGCGAGCCCGCCTACGACGCCGGCGAGGCGCAGATCGAGCGGCGCCTGCCGGCCGCGTTGCGCCGCGCCGACCGCCTGCTGCACATCCACAACAAGGCCGACGCGGCGCCGGCACCAGCGTCGCTGCCCGGCATCGCGCTGTCGGCCCGCACCGGCGAGGGCCTGCCCGCGCTGCGCGCCAAGCTGCTCGAACTCGCCGGCTGGCACGCCCAGCCCGAGGGCCTGTTCATCGCCCGCAGCCGCCACGTGCAGGCGCTGCGCCAGACGCGCGCGCACCTGGCCCACGCGCTGGCGCAAGCCGCGCGCGCCGACGCCGCGCTCGACCTGCTCGCCGAAGAGCTGCGCCTGGCCCACGACGCGCTCGGCGAGATCACCGGCGCGTTCACGTCCGACGACCTGCTCGGCGAGATCTTCGGCCGCTTCTGTATCGGCAAGTAAGTCCGACCGCCTTCGCTGCGCGCAACCCGACAGGCGGGCGCCGTGCGGCGACGAAGGGTTCACCGCGCCCGCCCGCGTGGTTGTGGGCCGGCGCGGCGCCCACGGATAATTCGGGCGTCGGAAACGCTCCACGTGGGCGCCGCGCGAGGGGAACACGATGGAAATCAACGAGCTGGTGCATGCGATGCAGACGCTGAATGCCGATGACGCGTTCCATGCGCGCCTGACGCTGGAGCAGTGGCGCAGCATCGCCCCGTACCTGACGCGCCACGAGATCCGCGCCGGCGACCTGTTGATCAAGCAGGGCGACGCCGACCGCACGATGTACTTTCTGGCCCAGGGCAGCCTGCAGGTCTTCATCACCGGGGGCCCGCCGGGCAGCAACCGCATCGCGATCCTGCGCACCGGCTCGGTCGTCGGTGAACCGGGCCTGTTCGGCGACAGCCCGCGCATGGCCAACGTCGAGGCGATGACGCCGTGCGTGGTGTATGCGCTGCGCGGCCCGCGGCTCGAAGAGCTGGCGCAGCGGCTGCCGGCGCTTTCGCTCGAACTGCTGCGCGCCGCCGGCGGCGTGATGGCCGCGCGCATGCGTGCCACCCTCGCCAAGCAGACCCCGTTCAGCTGACGTTCATCAGCGCGCGCGGCGCCTTGCGGCCAAGCAGCCGTGCCTCGGCCAGCGCCAGCGGTTCCGGCCGGCCCGACAGCACCAGCGTGTCGCCGGCGGCGAGCACGAGGGCGTCGTCGGGCTTGGTGACCGCACCGCCGGCACGTCGCACCGAGACCACCGTCACGCCGACCGCCTGCAGCGCCAGTGCGGCCAGCGTCTGGCCCAGGTGGGCGCCGACCTCCGGCAGCGTGATGCTGAGCAGCCGCGCCGTCTGAAGCTCGTCGGCGGTGTCGTCGTCGGCGCCGTGGAAGTAGCCACGCAGCAGGCCGTAGCGCGCATCGCGCTGGTCCTGCACGACGCGCAGCACGCGCCGCATCGGCACGCCCACCAACGCCAGCGCGTGGCTGGCGAGCATCAGCGAGCCTTCGATCGCCTCGGGCACGACCTCGGTGGCGCCGGCCGCCTGCAGCCGCTCGATGTCGCTGTCGTCGATGGTGCGCACGATCACCGGCACCTGCGGGGCGTGGGCCTGTACCAGGCGCAGGATCTTCAGCGCCGAGGGCGTGTCGTGGTAGCTCACCACGACCGCACTGGCGCGCGCCAGCCCGGCGGCCATCAGGCTTTGCAGCCGGGCAGCGTCGCCGAACACCACGTTCTGGCCGGCGGCGGCGGCCTGCCGCACGCGGTCGGGGTCGAGGTCGAGCGCCATGTAGGGAATCTTCTCGCCGTCCAGCAGCCGCGCCAGGTTCTGGCCGCTGCGGCCGTAGCCGGCGATGATGACGTGCGACGCGGTGTTGATCGATCGCCTGGCGATCGTCGTCATCGCCACCGACTGCAGCAGCCAGTCGGTCGCACTCAGGCGCATCACGATGCGGTTGCTGTAGAGCACGAGGAACGGCGTGGCCAGCATCGACAGCACCATGCTGGCCAGCACCGGGCTTTGCAGTTGCGCGGGCAGCAGATGGCCGTCGGTGGCCAGTGCCAGCAGCACGAAGCCGAACTCACCGGCCTGCGCCAGGTACAGCCCGGTGCGCAGCGCCACGCCGGGCGCTGCGCCGAAGGCCCGCGCCAGCAGCGTGACCAGGCCGAACTTGAACAGCACCGGCGCAACGGTGAGCAAGGCCACCAGCGGCCACTGCCGCCACAGCGCCTGCGCGTCGAGCTTCATGCCGATGGTGATGAAGAACAGGCCGAGCAGCACGTCGTGGAACGGCCGGATGTCGGTCTCGACCTGATGCTTGTATTCGGTCTCGGCGATCAGCATGCCGGCCACGAACGCGCCCAGCGCCAGCGACAGGCCGAACGCGGCGGTCAGTTGCGCCAGGCCGAGCGTCACCAGCAGCAGGTTGAGCACGAACAGCTCGTCGCTCTTGCGCCGCGCGACGATCGTCAGCCACCAGCGCATCACGCGCTGGCCGCCCACCAGCAGCACCGTCAGCAGCGCCGCGGCCTTCAAGGCAGCGATCGCGAGCTCCTGCATCAGCACCTGCGGGGCCGAGCCGAGCGCGGGGATCAGCACCAGCAGCGGCACCACCGCCAGGTCCTGGAACAGCAGCACGCCCATCACGCGGCGGCCGTGTTCGCTTTCGAGTTCGAGCCGCTCGGCCATCAGCTTGACGACGATCGCGGTGCTGCTCATGGCCAGTGCACCGCCGAGCGCGACCGCGCTTTGCCAGCTCAGGCCCCAGTGGCGCCCGGCCATCGAGTACGTGCCGGTGAGCAGCAGGTTGCCGGCCACGGTGGCGGCGATGGTCAGCGCCACCTGGCTCAACCCGAGGCCGAACACCAGCGTGCGCATGCTCTTGAGCTTGGGCAGGTTGAACTCGAGCCCGATCACGAACATCAGGAACACGACGCCGAACTCGCCCAGGTAGCTCACCCCGGCGGTGTCCTTGGCCAGCGCGATCGCGTTCGGGCCGATCAGCACGCCCACCACGAGGTAGCCCAGCATCGGCGGCAGCTTGGCCAGGCGGCACGCCACCACCCCCGCCACCGCAGCGACGAGGAAGAGCAGAACCAGACCGAGCGAGGACGTGATCATCGAGGTCGTCGTGCAAGCCGCATGCCGGGGCCGGGCCCCTAGAATCGGTCCGATCCTAATGGACGCCACGCCGAGCCCAGTGCCTGCAAAACCCGCGATTCCCGCCTTCCCGGCCTTCAGCGCCGAGCGCGCGCTGCAGCTCGCGCGCGCCACCTTCGACATCGAGGCACAGGCGTTGCTCGGCCTGAAGGGTCGCCAGGACGGGGGCTTCGCCCGCACCTGCCGGGCGATGCTCGAATGCACCGGCCGCGTCGTCGTGATGGGCATGGGCAAGAGCGGGCATGTGGGCCGCAAGATCGCCGCCACGCTGGCGTCCACCGGCACGCCGGCGCTGTTCGTGCACCCGGCCGAAGCCAGCCACGGCGATCTCGGCATGGTCGCCAGCGGCGACGTGGTGCTGGCGATCTCCAACTCCGGCGAGAGCGACGAACTCGGCGCCATCCTGCCGGCCCTCAAGCGCCTGGGCGTGACGCTGGTCGCGATGACCGGCCGCGCCGACTCGACCCTCGCGCAGCACGCCGACATCACAATCAGCAGCGCCGTCGATCAAGAGGCCTGCCCGCTCAACCTCGCGCCCACCGCCAGCACGACCGCGCAGATGGCGCTCGGCGACGCGCTGGCGGTCGCGCTGCTCGACGCGCGCGGCTTTCGCGAGGAGGACTTTGCGCGCTCGCACCCCGGCGGCAGCCTGGGGCGCAAGCTGCTGATGCACGTGCACGACCTGATGCGCAGCGGCGACGCCGTGCCGCGCGTCGGCCCCGGCACCGCGTTCACCGACATGCTGCGCGAGATGACCGGCAAGGGCCTGGGTTTCACCGCGATCGCCGCCCCCGACGGCCGCGTGCTCGGCATCTTCACCGATGGCGACCTGCGCCGCCTGATCGAGCGCGGCGCCGACCTGCGCGCGCTGTGCGCAGCCGACGTGATGCACCCGGGCCCGAAGCTGGTCAGTGCCGACGCACTTGCCGTCGACGCCGCCGAGGTGATGGAACAGCACCGCATCACCAGCGTGCTGGTGGTCGATGCCGACGGCCTGCTGACCGGCGCGCTCAACTCCAACGACCTGATGCGGGCGAAGGTGATCTGATGGACGCCGGCGTGGGCCCGCCGATCGAACCGGCGTTGCGGTACCCGCCCGAGCTGCTGCTCAAGGCCCAAGGCATCCGCTGGGCGATCTTCGACGTCGACGGCGTGCTCACCGACGGGCGCCTGTACATCGGCGAGCACGGTGAATCGTTCAAGGCGTTCTCGACCCTCGACGGCCACGGCCTGAAGCTGCTCGCGCAGGCCGGCATCACGCCGGCGGTGATCACCGGGCGCGACTCGCCGGCGGTGCGGCGGCGCATCGCCGACCTGGGCATCGTGCACGCGGTCTACGGCGCCAGCGACAAGAGCGCCGCCGCAACGCAACTGATGGCGCAACTCGGCCTGGGCTGGGACACGCTGGCGGCGATGGGCGACGACTGGCCCGACCTGCCGCTGCTCGAGCGCGCCGCGTTCGCCTGCGCGCCGGCCAACGCCCACATCGAGGTCAAGGCGGTTGCCCACCATGTCACCGCGGCTTGCGGCGGGTTTGGTGCCGCGCGCGAGTGCTGCGACCTGCTGCTGATGGCCGCCGGCCGCTACGCCGCGGCGCTGCGTGGCCACCGGGTGACGCTGGACGGCGGCCCGTGAGGGCGCGCGTGAAGGCCGCCCGGTGAACGCGCCGGCGAACCGGCTGTCGGCCGTCGGGCCCGCCCCACCGCCGTACCGGGCGCGTGCCCCGTGGTACTGGCGCGGGCTCGATGCCGCTTCGGCGTACCTGCCGCTGCTGCTGATGGCCGCGCTCGCGCTCGGCACCTGGTGGCTGGTGAAGAACACGCCGCTGTTCGAAAACGCCCCCGTGCTCGCGCCGCCGCGCCACGAGCCCGACTACACGATGACGCGGTTCATGGTGCAGCGCTTCGGCGCCGACGGCGTGATGCAGGTCCAGATCGAAGGCGACCTGATGCGCCACTACCCCGACACCGAGACGCTCGAAATCGACAACCCGCGCATCCGCGCCATCGGCAAGGACGGCCGCGTGACGCTGGCCAGCGCGCGCCACGCGCTGTCGAACCGCGACGGCAGCGAGGTGCTGCTCACCGGCGACGCGCACATCGAACGCGAGGCCACCGCGACCGAAGCGGCGATCGACTTTCGAGGCGAGTCGCTGCACTACTTCAAGTACACCGAGCGGGTCGAGTCGAGCCAGACGGTGGTCGTGACGCAGGCCGGCACGCAGCTGCGCGCCGACGCGATGCGCTACGACAACCTGGCGCGCGTGCTCGATCTCAAGGGCCATGTGCAGGCCGTGTACGCGCCGCCCCCGGGAGCTCGAAAATGAAGACCTTGCCGACTTTCACCATCAGTTGCGCCGCGGCTGCGGCCATCGACGCCGCCGTGCCATGACAGCGCCGCTGGTCTACATCACCGGCGCGTCGAGCGGCATCGGCCAGGCGCTGGCGGCGCGCTTCCACCGCGACGGCTATCGGCTCGCGTTGGTGGCGCGCCGTGCGGCCGAGGTTCGGGCCTGGGCGCAAACCCAGGGCTACGACCCGGCGAGCTGGGCGGTCTATGCGGCCGACGTGCGCGATGTCGTTGCGATCACCGGCGCCGGCCGTGCCTGCATCGCGGCGCAAGGCGTGCCCGATGTCGTGATTGCGAACGCCGGCATCAGCGTGGGCGTGGACACCGCGATGGCCGAAGACCTCGAGGTGCTGCGGGCGATCTTCGAGACCAACAACCTCGGCATGGCCGCGACCTTCCAGCCTTTCATCGCACCGATGTGCGCACGCCGCTCGGGCACGCTGGTGGGCATCGCCAGCGTCGCCGGCATCCGGGGGCTGCCCGGGCACGGCGGTTATTGCGCCAGCAAGGCGGCCGTCATCAGCTACTGCGAAAGCCTGCGCGGCGAGTTGCGCGCCAGCGGCGTCAAGGTCGTGACCCTCTGCCCGGGCTATGTCGCCACGCCGTTGACGCGCGGCAATCCGTACCGCATGCCGTTCCTGATGCAAGCCGACGACTTCGCCGACCGCGCGTTCCGGGCGATCGCGCGCGGCGTCAGTTACCGCGTGATCCCGTGGCAGATGGGCGTGGTCGCCAGACTGATGCGCGCGCTGCCAAACGCGCTGTTCGACCGGCTGGCCAGCGGGCGCGGGCGTAAGCCGCGGCAGCGCAGTTGAGCGCTGTCGCGCGCAGCCGCTCGGACGCGCGATGCACGCATGAAAAAAGCGGTGGGCTTTCGCGCCACCGCTTGATTTGAACCGGCCGAGGTCGGTTCGGTGCGGGCCTGCCCGCTACGTTCAGTAGCCGCCGCGGCCACCGCCGCTGCTGCCGCCACCGGAGCGGCTGCCGCCACCACCGCCGTAGCCGCCGCCACCGCCGGAGCGGCCACCGCCACCACCGCCGTAGCCGCCACCACCGCCGCCGCCGAAGCCGCCGCCGCCACCACCCGAACGGCCACCGCCACCGCCGCCGAAGCCGCCACCACCGCCACCCGGGCGGCCGCCGCCGAAGCCACCCGGACGCTCTTCGCGCGGACGGGCCTCATTGACGACGATCGCGCGGCCGTCGAGGGCCTGGCCGTTCATGCCGTTGATCGCGGCTTGCGCCTCGGGGTCCGAGCCCATTTCCACGAAGCCGAAGCCCTTGGAGCGGCCGGTGTCACGGTCCATCATGACCTTGGCGGAAGAGACGCTGCCGTACTGCGCGAACGCCTGCTGCAGGTCCTCATCGCGGACGTTGTATGAGAGATTACCGACGTAAAGTTTGTTGCCCATGGGAGAGCCCCTTTCAATTTCCTGAAGACCATGTGGAGCTTCTACCCATCGTGAACCATTCAAGCGAAGGCGCTGCTTCCATGCACAGATTTGCGAATATAAGTGAATTGCAGCAATGTGCGCACATGGCGCTTGAAGAAAGTGTTGTTTTCGGGCAAGCAAGTTCGCGACGGCGCCACGACCGTGCTGCCGTCGGTCATGCAGCGATGCGGTGATGGCGACGTTGCGCATCGCCAGCCTGGTGCCGAGCCTGACCGAGCTGCTGGTCGAACTGGGGCTGCGCGAGTGCCTCGTCGCCCGCACCGGGTTTTGCATCCACCCGGCCGCGGCGCTGCGCGACGTGCCCAAGGTCGGCGGCACCAAGGACGTGAACCTCGACACGTTGCGGCGTCTGGCGCCGACCCATGTGCTCGTCAACGTCGACGAGAACCGGCTCGACACCGTGAACGCGATTCGCGCCTGGAGTGAGGCGCCGCAGCTCGTCGTGACCCACCCGCGCGACCCCGACGACAACCTGGCGCTGGTCGCGCAGATGGTCGAGCGCTTCGGCGCCCACGCCGGCGTGATCGACCGCGCCGCCGCGCTGACGCAAGCGCTGCAGCGCGAACTCGCCCTGACCCGCGCCGATGCGCGCCCGGCGCGCCGCGTGCTCTACCTGATCTGGCGCGACCCGTGGATGACGGTGGCGCGCGACACCTACATCGCCCGCATGCTCGCGCGCGTCGGCTGGCGCACGCTGCCCGACGTGCCGGGCGGCGACGCGGGCGCGGCCCGTTACCCGGTCGTCCACGGCGACGAGCCCTGGCTCGCTTCGGTCGAGCAGGTGCTGCTGAGTTCCGAACCCTACCGGTTCGACGCCCGGCACTTCGGCGCGGCGCGGGCGCTGTGCCCGGGCGCGCAGGTGCGCCTGGTCGACGGCGAACTGCTCAGCTGGTACGGCGCACGCGCGGTGGCCGGGCTGCGGTACCTGCGCGAGATTGCCGGTGTGCCCGGCAGGTGACGCGCCACAATTCCGCATGGATCTTTACAAGCCGCTGATCGCGCTGCTCGCGATCGTGAACCCGATCGGGGTGATCCCGTTCTTCATCCACTTCACGCAGGGCTTCACCCGCGAGCAGCGCCAGCGCACCTCGAGGGTCGCCGCGGTCGCGGCCTTCGTGGTGATCGCGGTGAGCGCGCTGGCCGGGCTGCGGATCATCGAGTTCTTCGGCATCTCGCTGGCCTCGTTCCAGGTCGGCGGCGGCCTGCTGCTGCTGATGTCGTCGCTGCAGATGCTCAACGCCCAGCCGGCCGAGGCCCGCCGCGACGATCTCGCCGAGGGCAGTGACAAGGCCGACGCCGGCGCCAGCATCGCGATCGTGCCGCTCACGATCCCGCTGCTCACCGGCCCGGCGACGATCTCGACGATGATCATCTACGCCGACAAGACCCACCACTGGTGGCAACTCGGCGTGCTGGTGGGCTACGGCGTGATCGTCGGCCTGACGGTGTGGATCGCGTTCAGCCTGTCCGGGCGGATCGCCAAGGCGCTGGGCAAGACCGGCATCAACGTGATGACGCGCCTGATGGGGCTGCTGCTGGCGGCGCTGTCGGTCGAGGTCATGTCGGACGGGCTGCTCAAACTCTTCCCCGGGCTGGCCGGGGGCGGAAGCTGAAGCGATGAGCGACACGAGCTACGACTACATCATCTGCGGCGGCGGTACCGCCGGCTGCCTGCTCGCCAACCGGCTGAGCGCCGACCCCACCAAGCACGTGCTGCTGATCGAGGCCGGCGGCAACGACGACTACCTGTGGGTGCACATCCCGGTCGGCTACCTCTACTGCATCGGCAACCCGCGCACCGACTGGCTCTACGCCACCGATCCCGACCCCGGCCTGAACGGGCGCAGCCTGCGCTACCCGCGCGGCAAGGTGCTGGGCGGCTGCAGCAGCATCAACGGCATGATCTACATGCGCGGCCAGGCGCGTGACTACGACGGCTGGGGCGCCGGCGACGGCTTCGGCGCCAACCCGGGCTGGAGCTGGGCCGAGTGCCTGCCCAGCTTCCTGAAGCACGAGGACTTCTACAAGGGCGCGGATGCCGTCCACGCCGCACCCGGGTTCGACCCGACCGGCCAGCGCGCCGGCGGCGAATGGCGGGTCGAGAAGCAGCGCCTGCGCTGGGACGTGCTCGACGCGTTCGCGCAAGCCGCGCAGCAGGCCGGCATCCCGGCCAGCGACGACTTCAACCGCGGCGACAACGAGGGCGTGGGCTACTTCGACGTCAACCAGAAGGCGGGCGTGCGCTGGAACGCGACCAAGGCCTTTCTGCGCCCGGCGCAGCAAAAGCGCCAGAACCTGCAGGTCTGGACCGGCGCGCAGATCGGCCGCGTGCTGATCGAGCGGCGCGACGGCGCGCTCGCGGCCGTCGGCGTCGAGGCGTTGCCGGTCGATGGCGGCGCGCCGTTGCAGGTGCACGTGAAACCGGCCGGCGGCGAGGTGCTGCTGTGCACCGGCGCGATCGGCACGCCGCAGCTGCTGCAGCTCTCCGGCATCGGCGCGCCCGAGCTGCTGAGCGGCCTGGGCATCGCGGTGCAGCACGCGTTGCCCGGTGTCGGCGCGAACCTGCAGGACCACCTGCAGATCCGCGCGGTCTACGGCGTGCAGGGCGTGAAGACGCTCAACACGATGGCCCACTCGCTGTGGGGCAAGGCATTGATCGGCCTGGAATATGCGTTCAAGCGCAGCGGGCCGATGAGCATGGCGCCGTCGCAGCTCGGTGCGTTCACGCGCAGCGATGCCTTGCAGCCGCACCCGAACCTCGAATACCACGTGCAGCCGCTCTCGCTCGACGCGTTCGGCGAGCCGCTGCACACCTTCGACGCCTTCACCGCCAGCGTGTGCAACCTGAACCCGACCAGCCGCGGCCAGGTGCGGATCCGCTCGCCGAAACCCGACGACGCCCCGAGCATCGCGCCGCACTACCTGAGCACCGACGCCGATCGCCTGATCGCCGCGAACAGCCTGCGCCTGACCCGGCGCATCGTCGCCCAGCCGGCGCTCGCCAGGTACCGGCCGCAGGAGGTCAAGCCCGGCGTGCAGTTCCAGACCGACGCCGACCTGGCCAAGCTCGCCGGCGACATCGGCACCACCATCTTCCACCCGGTCGGCACCGCCAAGATGGGCCCCGCAAGCGACCCGATGGCGGTGGTCGATGCGCACTTGCGCTTGCACGGCGTGCAGGGCCTGCGCGTGGTCGATGCGAGCATCATGCCCACCATCACGAGCGGCAACACCAACGCGCCGACGCTGATGATCGCCGAGCGTGCGGCGGGGTGGATCCTGGCGGGCGATTGAAGGGCCAGCACCGGACCTGACCGACGCGGCGAGCCCTCGGCGCGCGTCCGAGCCAGCGTCGGGTCCGTCAGCGCCCGCCGCGCGCCGACACGCGCCGCGCCAGCGCATCGATCTCGGCCGTGTCGGCCGGCGGCTCCAGCCCGCCGTCGAGGGCGCTCTGCACCAGCCGCGCAATCGTCTGCGGGTGCGGTGTGACGGTGCCGAAGAACAGCGCCCGGTCACCGCGCGCGATCAGCAGCGTCGGGAAGTTCTCGACATCGACGTCGCCGACCAGCTCGGCCTCGTCTTCGATGTCGATCCACACGAACGTGCAGCGCGCGCCGAAGGCGGCCGCAGCCTGCTCGAACACCGCGGCGTACTCGCCGCACACGCCGCACCACTGCGCGCACAGGCACGCCACCCGGATCAACGCTGCATCAATCATGGCGCCAGTGTGCCGTGGCCGGCGCCGCGGCGCCGTGCGCCGGATCAGGAAAGCAGCTGCTTGCGGGCGCGGTGGATGCGCACGAACAGGTTTTCTTCGCTGATGCCGAGCCTGCGGCACACGGCGTCGGTGGGTTGCTCTTCGAGCACGCGCAGCCGCATCGCGTCGCGCAGCCCGGGCGGCAGCGCGTCGATGCGCGCGAGCGTCAGTGCCAGCAACTGCTGCTGTTCGGCGACCTGGTCCGGGCGCGGCTGCGGGCATTCGAGCGCGAGCGCGCCGTCATCGTCGAATGCCTCGTCGAGCGAGTCGGTGCCGGCGCTGCGCCGCACCGCGTCGACGATCTTGTGCTTGAGCACGGCCGTGAGCCACGAGCGCAGCGCGCAGCGCCCGGCGAACACGGCGCGGCCCGACAGCACGGCCTCGAACACGTCGTGCACCGCGTCCTCGGCCAGCAGCGGGTCGCGCAGCCGGCGCTGCGCGAAGCGCACCAGGTAGTTGCGGTGCGAGACCATCTCGGCCCCCACGACCGGGGTGTTTGCGGCGGGCGGCGAGGGGTCGGCGGTGGCGGTGTTCATGGTGCGGTTTGCGCGAGGATTCCGGATGCGTCCACTGTGGGCGCCGCACCTCGCGCCGGGCTCACCGAAGATCACGGCAAGATCACAATCGCGTCAAACCATCGCAACGCGCCGCGTAAGGACGGGCCCGCCCTGCCCGACCCATCGACCATGCCCGCCCACATCCTCGTCGCCGAAGACCAGACCGACATCCGCGAGCTGCTGGTGATGAACCTGCGCGGCGCTGGCTACCAGGTGGCGGCGGTGGGCGACGGCCAGGCCGCGCTGGCACGCCAGCTCGAGGCGCCGAGCGACCTGCTGATCCTCGACCTGATGATGCCGCGCATGGACGGGCTGGAGGTCTGCAAGGCGTTGCGCGCCAAGGGCAGCGCGGCGCCGATCCTGATGCTGACCGCCAAGTCGACCGAGCTCGACCGCGTGCTCGGCCTGGAGCTGGGTGCCGATGATTACCTGACCAAGCCATTCTCGCTGGCCGAACTGCTGGCGCGCGTGAAGGCCCTGCTGCGCCGCGCCGACCTGCTCGCCGCCGCGCAGGCGGCCGCGCAGGCGCCCGGCGCCAAGAACGCCGGCCTGATCCGCAACGGCGAGCTCGAAATCCAGCCCGCCAAGCGCCAGGTGCGCTGCCGCGGCGCGGCGATCGAGTTCACCGCGCTCGAGTTCGACCTGCTGCTGTATTTCGCCTCGCACCCCGGCCATGTGTTCTCGCGCTCGCAGTTGCTCGACGCGGTCTGGGGCTACACCCACGACGGCTACGAGCACACGGTCACGACCCACATCAACCGCCTGCGCGCCAAGCTCGAGGCCGACCCGATGCGCCCCGAGCTGATCCTCACCGCGCGCGGCGCGGGCTACAAGATGCGCGACACGCCGTCATGAACCGATGACGGTTCGATTCAAGCTCGCGCTGACGGTCTTCGCCACCGGCATCGTCACCGGCCTGCTGGTGATCGCCACCGTGCTCTACGCGTTTCAGCGCTTCGAGCACGAGACCGCCTACCGGCGCGGCAGCGCGTTCTTGCAGCGCGTGGTGGCCACCAACGACAACGTGTTCGAGATGCATGAACGCGAGCCGCAGGCGTTTCGCGGCTGGTTGCGCAACATGGTGCTGTTCGAGCCCGACACCCAGCTCTACCTGCTCGCGCTCGACGGCACCGTGCTCGCGTCCAGCGGCACCGTGAAGCTGGCGCCGGGCTTCAAGGTGGCGCTGCGTCCGGTGCTCGAGGCGGTCGGGCGCAGCGACGCCGCCTACGTGATGGGCGACGACCCCGAACGCATGGACGCTGACGCCGTCGTCGCGGTCCAGCCGGTGCACCGCGGCGCGCCGGGCGCGGCCGGCGCGGTGGTCGGCTACCTGTACCTCGTGCTGCACACCGAGCAACTCCCCGAGGGCCGCTGGGCCGCGCTGCGCATGAGCTTCGCGCGGCCGGTGCTCGGGCTGATCGTCGCCGTGGTCGCGTTCACCACGTTGGTGGCGGTGCTGATCATCGTCTCGGTCACGCGCCCGTTGCAGCGCCTGACCGAAGCGGTGGCGACGATCTCGCAACGCGGCCTGGACGCCGGCCTGGCCAACGCAGCGCAGCCGGTGCTGCCACCGGTCACGCGCGACGAGTTCGGCCAGTTGACCCGCGCCTTCGAGATGATGCTCGCCACCTTGCGCCGGCAGTGGAGCGAGCGCCAGCGGCTCGACCATTTCCGTCGCGAGGGCGTGAGCAACCTGTCGCACGACCTGCGCTCGCCGCTGACGGCAACGGTGGCTTGCCTCGAGACGCTCGAAGCGCGCTGGGCCGCCGAGGCGCCCGATGCGCGGGCCCACGACCGGGCCGATGAGCGGCGCCTGATCGAAATCGCGCTGCGCAACACCCGCAACGCCGCGGGGCTGGTGCGCTCGCTGGGCGACCTGGCCAAGCTCGACGAACCCGAGTTCAAGCTGCACCTGGAGAAGGTCGACACCGGCGAGCTGCTCGACGACATCTGCCTGCGTTTCGCCGAACGCGCCGCCAAGCAGGGTGTGGCGCTCGTTACGGTGCGCGCTGCCGAAGCCGCGATCCTGCCGGCATCCGGCGCCCCAGCCGCGGCGCCGCCTGCGCCGGGCGCGCCGGCTTCGCCGCCCTACGCCACGCTGGACATCGAGTTGTTCGAGCGCGCGATCGCCAACCTGGTCGACAACGCGTTGAAGTTCTGCCCGCGCGGCGCCCGCATCACGCTCGCGGCGGTGTTGCTGGGCGGCCGCGTGCAGGTCAGCGTCAGCGACACCGGGCCGGGCATCCCGGCGGTCGAGTTGCCACACCTGTTCGACCGCTATTACCAGAGCCGCCAGAGCGTTGCGCCGGCCACCGGTGACGGCGGCGTGGGCCTGGGGCTGGCGATCGTCAAGCGCATTGCCGAGCTGCACGGCGGCGAGGTCGGCGTGACGAGCCGTGTCGGTGCGGGCACCCAGGTGGTGCTGTCGCTGCCGGCGGCATTGCGCTGAGGCGGTCAGGCGTCCGGCCGCGGCGGGTTGCGGCCGGGTTCAACCGGGAAATCCCTAGTGCACCCCGGATGGTGCGCGCCTAAAGTCTCGCTTCTCGCGGCAGGCACCGGTTCGGTGCCGCGCAGGACGAGGCCGAGGAGACAGACGAAGCAAGCGCACCCGGCACGGGCTGAAGGTCGCGCTGCACATGCGTCACATACGCAGGCTGCAGTTGGGGCCGATGCAAATGTCGAAGGGCGCCGGGGTCGACCTGGCGCCCTATTCGACCGAATCCCACTTCTCGGCACTTGCGCCCGCCAGCGCCCGCACCCGTTCCTCGTCGCGCGCGAACTCCGCGGCCGAACCTTCGTAGGCGACCTGGCCGTTGTCGAGCACATACGCGCGGTCGGCGATCTTGACCGTGGCGATCACGTTCTGCTCGACCAGCAGCACCGCGATGCCCTCGTCGCGCATCGTGCCCACGACCTTGAACACCTCCTGCACGATCCGCGGCGCCAGCCCCTGCGACGGTTCGTCGAGCAGCAGCAGCTTCGGGTTGAGCAGCAAGGCGCGCGCGATCGCGAGCATCTCCTGTTCCCCGCCGGAAAGCTGCCGCCCCAGGTTGGCCTGGCGCTCCTGCAAGCGCGGGAACAGCCCGTAGATTCGCGAGATCGTCCACGGCCCGGGGCGTTCGAGCGGCACCTTGAGGTTCTCGGCGACGGTCAGGTTGGCGAAGATGCGCCGGCCCTCGGGCACGTAGCCCACGCCGAGCGCCGCGATGCGGTACGGCGGCCAGGCGGTGGTGGTGTTGTCGCCGAACATGCGCACCGTGCCGGTGCGGGCGCGGGTCAGACCCATCACGCTGCGCAGCGTGGTCGTCTTGCCCGCGCCGTTGCGGCCGAGCAGCGCGACGATCTCGCCCTCGCGAACCTCGAGGTCCACGCCGTGCAGGATGTGGCTCTTGCCGTAGAAGGTCTGCAGCCCCTGGACCACGAGCGGAGTCATGTGTCCTTCCCCAGGTACGCCGCCTGGACGCGTTCGTCGGCCGCAATCTCTGCGGGAGTGCCTTCGGCCAGCACCGAGCCTTCGGCGAGCACCGTGATGCGGTCGGCGAGATGGAACACGACCCGCATGTCGTGCTCGATCAGCACGATCGTCAGCTTCTGCTCGCGGTGCAGCCGGTGCACCAGCCGGGTGACCTCGTAGGTCTCCTTGTCGCCCATTCCGGCGGTCGGCTCGTCGAGCAGCAGCAAGCGAGGCCTGAGGGCAAGCGACATCATGATCTCGGCGGCGCGCTGGTCGCCGTGGCTGAGTTCGCCGACGAGGCGGTCGGCCTTGTCGGCCAGGCTGCCCATCGCCAGCAACTCGTCCAGGCGGGCGCGAATCTCCGCATCGGCCTGGCGCGACAGCCACGGCCGCAGCCGCAGCCCCATCGCCACCTCGACCGGAATGCGCAGGTTCTCGCGCACGCTCAGCTCCGGGAAGATCTCGGTGATCTGGAAGGTGCGTGCCATGCCGCGCGACACGCGCTCGTGCACCGCCAGGTCGGTGATGTCCTGGCCGTCGAAGACGATGCGCCCGAGCGTGGGCCGAAAGAAGCCGCTGATCAAATTGAAGAAGGTCGTCTTGCCGGCGCCGTTGGGCCCGATGACCGCACGCAACTGGCCCGGCTCCACCGCCAGCGTGACGCCGTTGACCGCCACCAGGCTGCCGAAGTGCTGCGAGACGTTCTGTACCTCCAACAGGCTCACGAGGCCACCTTTCGGCGCAGCATGCCCAGGATGCCGCGCGGGAAGAACAGCACGATCAGCACGAAGAACAGGCCGATGAACGACATCCAGTTCTCGGTGTGGCTCGACAGGTAGTCCTGCAGCACGACGAAGATCGCCGCGCCGATCAGCGGCCCCCAGAACGAACGCATGCCGCCGAGCACCGCCATGATCACGAAGTTGCCGGACTGGGTCCAGTACAGCGCGCGCGGATCGATGAAGTTGTTCAGCAGCGCATAGAGCGCGCCGGCCAGGCTCGCGAACGCGCATGAAATCACGAACGACAGCCAGATGTGGCGCTCCACCGGGATGCCCAGAAAGCGCGCGCGGCGTTCGTTCTCGCGGATCGCGATCAGCGTGCGCCCGAACGGCGAGCGCAGCAGCAGCGCCATGACGGCGGCGGCGAGCGCGAACACCGCGAGCACGAAGTAGTAGAAGGTCTTGCCGTTGCCGTAGAGGTCGAGGGTGGTGAAGCCGAGGTTGACCGCCTGGCGGTGCCAGCCGGTCAGCCCGTCGTCGCCGCCGGTGACGGCGTTCCAGCGGAAGGTGATGAAGAAGAAGACCTGCGCGAACGCGATCGTGACCATTGCAAAGTACACGCCGCGCAGCTTGACGATCAGCGCGCCGATGATCGCGCCGGCCACCGTTCCCACGAGCACGCCGACCACGATCGCCAGCGGCGTGCTCGGCACGAGGTACTTGATCGTCATCGCGGCGCCGTAGGCACCGAGGCCGAAGTACGCGGCGTGGCCGAACGAGAGCACGCCGGTGAAACCGAGCAGGAAGTTCAGCGCCATCGCGGCCAGCCCGAGCACGACCACGTGGGTGGCGAGTTCGGTGTAGCCGCCGATGGCGTTCATCCAGAACGGCATCGTCAGCAGCACGATCCAGATCGCGGCGTTGGGGGTCTGCTTGCTCAGGCCGTTCACTGGGTTCTCCCTTCCTCGCCGAGCAGGCCGCGCGGTCGCACCAGCAGCACCAGGCCCATCATCACGTACATCACCGCTTCGGTGGCCGACGGGAAGAACACCGTCGTGATGCCCGCGGCCACGCCGATCAGCAAGCCGCCCAGCAGCGTGCCGGGCAGGCTGCCCAGCCCGCCGACGATGATCGCGACGAAGCTGGGCATGATGAGTGAACTGCCGATCGTGGGCTGCAGCCCGAGCATGCCGGCCGCCAGCACGCCGGCCAGCCCGGCCAGGTAGATGCCCAGGCCGAAGTTGAGGTTGCGCAGCAGCCGCACGTTGACGCCGAGCACCGACACCGTTTCGAGGTCGAGCGTGCCGGCGCGGATGCGGATGCCCAGCCGGGTGCGGTTCAGGATGAAGAACAGCCCGGCGACCGCGACCGCCACCAGCGCGACCATGAACAGGCGGTAGCCGGTCAGGAAGAAATATTCGCCGCTCAGCGGCGTCGTCAGCCAGCCGGGGATCGGGTACGGCAGGCTCTGCGCGCCCCAGATGAAGCGCGTGCCGTCTTCGAGGATGTAGGCCAGACCGAACGTGAGCAGCAGGCTGTAGAGCGGGTCGCGTCCGTAAAGGCGGCGGATCAGCACGCGCTCGACGGCCAGGCCGATCAAAGCAGTGAGCAACGGCGCGACCAGCAATGCGCCCCAGAAGCCGATGTATGGAATCAGCGTGTACGAGATGTACGCGCCAATCGCCAGGAACCCGCCGTGGGCGAAGTTGATGACGCCGCTCAGGTTGAGGATCAGCGACAGGCCGAGCGCCATCAGTGCGTAGAACGCGCCGACGATCAGGCCGTTGAAGACGTTGAACAGAAGCAGTTGCGTCATTCGCTGTCACGCTCCAGCTGTGCCACCGCGTCCACGGCGGCGCCGGGGGCCAGCGGGAAACATCGGCATGCGATCGGGTTCCTCATGCTGCGCGAGGCGCATCGGCCGGACAGCGGCTCGGTGAACAACGCGAGCCGCCGCCGGGTCAGGCCGGCCAGGTCATCTTGCAGCCGGACTCCTCCAGCGTACCCGCCACGTCCGGGCCCTTGACGATCTCGGTCACGTGGAACAGGTCGTCCGGCTCCTTGCCTTTGGCCTGGGCATTGCCGACGTACAGATTGGGGATCAGCTGGTTCTGGCCGGCGCGGTAGAACGCACCGTCGGGCATCAGCGCGATCTCGGGCGGCAGCTTCAGGCCCTGCAGCGCCTTGGCCATCTTGACCGCGTCGAGCGACTTCGCGGTGTTGGCCGCCAGCGCGCAGGTCCAGGTCGCGGCAAAGCCGAACCAGGTGCGCGCGGTCGGCACGCGCCCCGTCTTCTTCTTGATCGCGGCGACGAACTCGGCCACATGCGGCACGCCCGGCTGGTCCCAGTACCACTCGAACACCCAGGTGCCGATCCGCGCGTCGGGCGGCAGTCCTTCGAGCGCTTCCAGCTCCTGCTGGGCGCCAGCCAGGTGAAAGCGCTTGTCCAGGCCGAATTGCACCGCCTGCTTGAGCGCGTTGACCATGTCTTCGCCCTGCACCAGGAAGATGATCACGTCGGGCTTGGCCGCCGAGGCCTTGATCAGGTACGAGGAGAAGTCGGTCGTGCCCAGCGGCGTCAGGTCGCCGCCCACCTTGGTGTAGCCGGCCTTCTCGCCGGCCTTCTCGAGGCCGGCCTGCAGCGTGTGGCCGAAGGCGTAGTCGGGGGTGATGAAGTACCAGCGCTTGCCGGCGTTCTTGATCAGCGTCGGCGTCACCGCGTTGGCTTCCATCTGGGTCGTGTTGCAGACGCGGAACACGTTCCAGTGGCACGACGCACCGGTGATCGCATCGGTGTGGCCGCCCGGCACGATGTGCAGAACGCCCTTCTCGTAACTGACCTGCGCCATCGCCAGCGCCAGCGCCGAGTTGACGTTGCCGAGCAGAAAGTTGACCTTGTCGCGCTCGATCAGCTTGCGCGCCTTCTGCACCGCCGTGCCGGCGTCGCCGCTGGTCGAGTCTTCGACGACCAACTCGACCGGCCGGCCGAGGATGCCGCCCTTGGCATTGATCTGTTCGACCGCGAGCTGGCAGCCGATCAGTTCGTTCTTGCCCACCGCGGCATAGGTGCCGGTGAGCGGGTTGTCCAGGCCGATCTTGACCGGCTCCGCCGCGAGCGCCTTGACGACGAACGCCGGTGCGATTTGCAGCGCACCGGCCGCTGCGGCGGCCTTCAGCACGTTGCGGCGACCGCCGCGGTTCGAGGATTCGGTGTGGTCCATGACGCGTGAACTCCTGGTGATCCAACGGGGGGTGAACGTCGCGGCGCTGCCGTTGGTGCGTTGGTGCGTGCGTCCGTGGCCCGGAGATTCACGCCTGGCGCGGCGGCGCGCAAGTGCCCGAAGTCACGACATCGACATGCCGCCCGGCATGGAGCCGCCGTGACCTACGTCACCGTCGCGGGTCGGGCACGGCGCGCTCGTGACGCACCGCACGCGCGACTACCATCGGGCCTGTCGCCACCGCGCCTTGAAGGTCCGCCATGCCCGTCGATCCCGAACTGCGCTCGCTCGCCATCGACATCCCGGCCCAGCCCGAAGCACTGGCGGAGCTGTCGATGCTGCTCGGCGACGACAGCGTCAACCTGCAGGCGGTGAGCGCGCTGATCTCGGCCGACATGGCGCTCGCCGCGGCGGTGCTGAAGGCGGTGAACTCGTCGCTGTACGGGCTGCGCGGGCGGGTTCAGACGGTGCAGCAGGCGATCACCCACCTGGGCACGCGCGAGGTCGCATCGGTCACCTTCGCGATGGGGTTGCGCGCCGTGTTTCCGGCCGCTGCCGAGCTCGAGCCGCTGTGGCAGCGTGCCAGCGTGCGCGGCTTGTTGATGGGGCGCATCGGCGCCGCATTGAATGTCGATCCGTGGGCCGCGCATTCGGCCGGGCTGTTCGAGGAGTGCGGCAAGGCAGTGCTGTTCCGACACGCCAGCGCGCGCTACCGCACCCTGCTCGCACAGGCCGCCGACGACGAGGAACTGCTGATGCTCGAGTACGCCGAGTTCGGCGTCAGCCACGACGCGCTCGGCGCCGCGCTGTGCGAAAGCTGGGGCCTGGCGGCACCGGCCGTGGCCAGCGTGCGCTATCACGTGCTCGTGAACAGCACGCTGGAGTTGCCGATGCAGTTGCCGCGGCGCGCGATCTGCGCGCTGTCGGCGCTGGCCTACGCGTTGATGACCGACCCGGCCTCGCTCGACGAGGTCGCCCAGGCCGTGGCGCCGCAGGCCGGCCTGGACGCCACGCTGGTGCTGCGCGGCGCGCGCAAGGTTCAGGAGCAGATCGAGGCGGCGGTGGCGCGCGCGGCCTCGGACTGACCGCAGGCGGCGGTGCCTGCACCGCGCGCCGCCGCGGCGCCCCCCTGCAGTCGTGGGATGCACCCGTAGTCGCACTCTTGGCGCCGTGGCCGCAATGCCCTAGCGTGCGCTCCAATCCCGCCTCGCCAAGGACGCCGCCGCCATGCCTAACGCCGCCATCGCCACCGCCCACCCGGCCACCGCCGACACCCTGGCGCTGCAGCGCCTGTACCACTGGGAACGCACCGAGCCCGACCGCGTCGTGCTGACCCAGCCGCTCGGCGCCGGCGCGACGCGCGACTACACCTGGACGCAGGTGCTCGACGAGACCCGGCGCATGGCCGCGCACCTGAAAAGCCGCGGCTTCGAGCCCGGCAGCCGGATCGCGATCCTTTCGAAGAACTGCGCCCACTGGCTGATGTGCGACTTTGCCATCTGGATGGCCGGCTATGTCTCGGTGCCGCTGTACCCGACGCTGGCGGCCGGCACGATCCGCCAGATCCTCGAGCACAGCGAAGCCCGACTGCTGTTCGTCGGCAAGCTCGACGGCTGGGGCGCCATGAAGGCCGGCGTGCCGCCCGGGCTGCCGTGCATCGCCACGCCGCTGGCGCCGCCGAACGACCTGCCGCAGTGGGAGTCGATCGTCGCCTCCACCGCACCGCTGGCGGGCCGGCCGGTGCGTGACGGCGCCGAACTCGCGACCATCATGTACACCTCGGGCACGACCGGCATGCCCAAGGGGGTGATGCACAGCTTCGCCACCTTCGCTTGGTCGCTCGACAGCGCCCGCAAGCGCATCTCGCTCGGCAGCGACGCCCGCATGCTGTCGTATCTGCCGCTGGCCCACGTGGCCGAGCGCACGCTGGTCGAGCACGGCCTGCTGGCGAGCTCGATGCATGTGTACTTCGCCGAAAGCCTCGAGACCTTCGTCGCCGACCTGCAGCGCGCCCGGCCGACGGCGTTCTTCTCGGTGCCGCGGCTGTGGGTCAAGTTCCAGCAGGGCGTGCACGCGAAGATGCCGCCGGCCAAGCTGGCGCGGCTGCTGAAGATCCCGATCGTGCGGCGCGTCGTCGGCAAGAAGGTGCTGGCCGGCCTCGGCCTGGACCGCTGCACGATCGCCGCCGGCGGCGCCGCGCCGATGCCGCCCGAGCTGCTGCGCTGGTACGAAAGCCTGGGCCTGCCGATCATCGAGGTCTACGGCATGACCGAGAACTGCGGTGTCTCCCACGCCACGCTGCCCGGCGTGCCGCGCCCCGGCACCGTGGGGCGCACCTACGAGGGCGTGCAAAGCCGGGTCGATCCGGCCAGCGGCGAGATCCAGATGAAGAGCCCGGGCCTGATGCTGGGCTACTACAAGGAGCCCGGCCTGAGCGCCGAGGCGCTCACCGCCGACGGCTGGCTGCACACCGGCGACAAGGGCGAGCTCGACGCCGAGGGCAACCTGCGCATCACCGGCCGCGTGAAAGACCTGTTCAAGACCAGCAAGGGCAAGTACGTGGCGCCGGCGCCGATCGAAGACCGGCTGGTGATGAACGGCGCGGTCGAGGCCTGCGTGGTGACCGGCGCCAACCTCGGCCAGCCGCTGGGCATCGTGATGCTCAATGCCGAGGCCGCGGCGCGCTCGCAGGACATGTTGCAGCGCCGCGCGATGGAAGTCTCGCTGTCGGCCCACCTCGACGCCGTCAACGCCCGGCTCGACCCGCACGAGCAGCTCGACTGCCTGGTGGTCGTGAGCGAGCCCTGGACGGTCGACAACGGCTTCATCACGCCGACCTTCAAGGTCAAGCGCAACCGGATCGAGGAAGCCTACGGCGCGCTGTTCGAGCGCTGGGCCGGGGCGGGCGCGCCGGTCGTTTGGCACCAGGGCTGAGGCGCGTGGCGGTGGCCTGCAGCGCTGCGGCGCGCCGCCGGGCAGCGTAAAGTCGCGCCTGCCTTTCGATGCGCCCATGACCGTCGTCCCCTCCCGTTCCGCCCGCCCTGCGATCAGCTGTGTCGTGCCGGCCTACAACGAGGCGGCCAACCTCGGCCCGCTGCTCAGCGGGCTGACGGCGCAGCTCGGCGCGCTCACCGAGCGCTGGGAGGTGCTGGTCATCGACGACGGCAGCCGCGACGCGACGCCGGCCGCGTTGGCGCCGTGGCTCCTCAAGCCCGGCGTGCGCTACCTGCGGCTGTCGCGCAATTTCGGGAAGGAAGCCGCGCTCACCGCGGGCATCGACCACGCCGCCGGCGAGGTGGTGCTGCTGATGGACGCCGACCTGCAGCACCCCGCGTCGCTGGTGCCCGAGATGGTGCAGGCCTGGCGCGACGGCGCAGACATGGTCTGCGCCGCACGCGCTTCGCGCGCCGACGAGAGCTGGGCCAAGCGCATCGGCACCGCGCTGTTCTACCAGCTCGTCAACCGCGACGCGGCGGTACCGATCCCGGTCGATGCCGGCGACTTCCGTCTGATGGACCGGCGCGTCGTCGACGCGCTCAAGTCGCTGCCCGAGCGCAACCGCTTCATGAAGGGGCTGTACGCCTGGGTCGGCTTTCACAACGTGATCATTCCGTATGTGCCGGCCGAGCGGCTGGCCGGCACCACCACGTTTTCGATGCGCCGCCTGGCGCGCCTGGCGTTCACCGGGGTCACCGCGTTCACGAACGCGCCGCTGCGGCTGTGGAGCGCGGTCGGCGTGGTGATCGCGCTGTGCGCGATCGCGTTCGGCTTCTGGATCGTCGTGCAGACCTTCGTCTACGGCAACAACGTGCCCGGCTGGGCCACGCTGGTCACCAGCATGATGTTCTTCAGCGGCGTGCAGTTGCTGTCGATCGGCATCCTCGGCGAGTACGTCGGGCGCATCTTCGACGAGGTCAAGCAGCGCCCGGTCTACCTGATCGGCAGCGAGGCCGGGCGCGGCGCGATCCAGCTGCCGAGCGAACCGCACGCATGACGCGGTTGCTCGCACTCTGCGCCGACGACTTCGGCCTGGCGCCCGGCATCTCGACCGGCATCGCCCGGCTTGCCCGCGCGCAACGGCTGACGGCGGTCTCGTGCATCACCAACAGCCCGTACTGGGCCGATGCGGCGAAGCTGCTGGCCGGCCTGCCCGACAGCGTCGACCTCGGCCTGCACCTGAACTTCACCGAAGGTCGGCCGCTGAGCGCGCGGCTGGCGCGGCGCTGGCCGCGCCTGCCCGGCCTGCCGCGGCTGATCCTCCAGGCGCATCTGGGCGCGTTGCCGCGCTCCGAGATGCGCAACGAGGTCCACGCCCAACTCGCGGCGTTCACCCGCGCTGTGGGCAAGGCGCCGAGCTTCATCGACGGCCACCAGCATGTGCACCACCTGCCGACGCTGCGCGACATCATTCTCGACATGGTCGAGCACGTCCAGCCGCTGCCGGCGCTGCGCAGCACCGCGCCGGTGCTCGGCCCGGGTTACGCGGTGAAGCGCTGGCTGATCGAGCGCACCGGCGGGCGCGCGCTGGCGCAGGCGCTGCGCCAGCGCGTGCTGGCGCACAACCCGGCCCTGCTCGGCGTCTACGACTTCGCCGCGCCCGACTATCGCGCGCTGATGCAGCGCTGGCTGGCCGCGCTGCCGGCGCAAGGCGGGCTGCTGTTCTGCCACCCCGGCGAACGTGCCGGGGGCGACCCGCCCGATCCGATCGGCGCCGCCCGCCTGCGCGAGGCGGCCTACCTCGGCAGCGCGGCGTTCGAGGCCGATCTGGCCGCGGCCGGTGTCTCGCTCGGCCGGGTCTGGCGCACGGCGGGGCAGCCTCAGGGCATCAAGGCGTCGCGCGCCGCGTAGGCGGCTTGCAGCTCGGCGCGGTCGCGGCCGACCGAGGCCTCCAACGCACTGATCCGGTCGAAGTAGCCGCGCGTCAACCAGACATGGCCGTCGACGCGGTGTCGGCGGCGCTCCCCCGGTCCGGGCTTCTGGCCGGTGCGCAGGTTCTTCTCGGCGCGCTGCAGGTGCGCCAGCGCCACGCCGATGCGCGCATCGGCGCGCGCCAGGGCCCTTTGCGCCGGGTCGGCCGGCGGCAGGCTCTGCACCGCGACGCGCAAAGCGGTCGCGCGCTCGACGCCGTCCAGGTCGTGCAAGACCAGCGCGCGCGTGCCGCTGGCCTCGCCGGGCTCGGGCGGGAACTGCGAATACACCATCGTGCCGCCGGGCTCGCGCCACTCGTACAAGGTCTGCGCCCGCAGCGGCGCTGCGCCGAGCCCGAACGGCAGCACGATGGCCAGGCCACAGGCGGCCCGGCGTAGCCGGCCGGTCGGGCGCAGCAGGGTCACTTCTTCGCCGCCTTCCAGTGGAAGTAGACGTCGCGACCCGACTTGCCGTCGAGCGTGACCTCGTGCGTCTCGGCCAGGCCCTTGAAGCGCGCCGTCACCCGGTACGTGCCGGCCGGCAGCCGCACATAGGTCATCGGGCCGGCGTCGCTGAGCTGCAGGTAGGGTGCGCCATGCATGTCGGTCACCAGCAAGTTCACGTCGGCGACGAACTCGTCGTTCTTGCGTTCGGAAAAGATCAGCCGCAACGGCCAGTCGGCGGCGATCTTGCGCATGTACTGCTCGTCGCCCTGGCCGACGCCGCCATTGAGGTAGGTCGTCGCGTGCGCCGGTTCGACGACGATCAGTGCGTCCTGCGCCTGGGCCGGCAGCGCGGCGGTGGCCATCAGCGCGGCAATCGAGAGGCTGCCGAGCAAGGCCCGGCGGGGGGTGTTCATCCAGGTCATGAAGTTGCTCCTGTGCGGTTGGGTGGAAACGGACGCGTGTCGTTGCGTTCACCCGGAAGGCGGCGATCAGCGCGGTCCATGAGCTTCAATGTAGGCAGCCGCAGGCGCCGGACCCAGTGCCGCCGGTCACGCGCCGGGCAGGCATTTCGTCACCGCGGCGTCACTGCCGCGCCCTGGCGGTGTTCAGACCCAGCCGCGTTCGTGCAGCGCGTGCTTGAGCTGCGCGTAGATCACCGGCGCACTGATCAGGCCGCCCAGGCCGAACAGCGCCTCGAGCGTGAGCATCGCCAGCAGCAGCTCCCAGGCATGGGCGCGGATGCGGCTGCCGATGATCTGGGCGTTCAGAAAATACTCGAGCTTGTGGATCGCCACCAGCCACGCCAGCGACAGACCGGCCACCAGCATCGACTGGGTCAGGCTGACGATCACGATCATCGTGTTGGACACCAGGTTGCCCACCACCGGCACCAGGCTGGCGACGAAGGTGGCGGCCACCAGCGTGGCGGCCATCGGCAACGGCTTGCCCAGCAGCGGCAGCACGCCCAGCAGGTAGACCGCGGTCAAGGCGGTGTTGATGGCCGCGATGCGCAGCTGGGCGAACACCACCGTCGTGAAGTTGTGCACCAGCGCGTCCAGGCCACGGCGCAGCGCGGCGGCCAGCGGCGCCGCGGCCGGCGCCCGCGCCGGCAGCTGCAGCGCGGCGAGCGCGCCGATCAGCGCGCCGGCCAGCGCATAGCCTGCGCCGCGCACGGTGTGACTGCCCCACAGCTGGACCTGCGAGGCGTGGCTGCGCAGCCAGCCGATCGCCGCCTCGCGCAGCGCCTCCAGCGACAACGGCAGGTGCGCCGCCAGCCACGGCGGCAACGACACCCGCAGCTGCTCCAGCGCGCTGGCCATCTGCTGCAGCAGGGCGCCGTAGCCGTTGCCGGCGGCGGCGGCCTCGGCCGCGCGTTCCACGAGCACCGAACCGAGCGCGCCGACCACCGCGATGAACAGCACCAGGCCCCAGCCCTGCGGGTGGCGCAGGCCCGGGCGCCAGCGCACGAGCCGCTGCGCCATCGACCGCGTGCCGCCGTAGATCGTGAGCGCGGCGAACAGCGCCGGCGTGAGGTGCAGCGGCAACACCAGCAGCCACAGCGCGGCGATGCCGGCCAGGCCGACGATCAGCGCGCGGTCGGGGGTCGGCACGCCGGGCGGCTTCGGAGCGGCAGGCGGCGTCATGCGTCGAGTTCGATCGTGATCCGCGTGCCCTGGCCGGGCCGGCTGTGCAGTTCGAACCGCGCGCCGATCAGCGCGGCCTGCTCCTCGATGCCGCTCAGCCCGTAGTGGCCGGGCCGCGGCGCCTGCGGGTCGAAGCCGACGCCGTCGTCGACGATCTCGACGCGCACCCGCGCCGGCCGCCCGGCGTCGTCCCCCGGAGCCGCAAGCCACTGCAGCGCCACCCGCACCTCGCGCGCCTGGGCGTGGCGCTCGACGTTGTGCAGCGCCTCCTCGACGATGCGAAACACCGTCTGCGCGCGCTCGTCGGCGAGTGCGGCCGCCTGCGGGTCGGCCTGCAGCTGCGTGGCCACGCCGCCGCGCTCGCCGAAACGCACCAGCAGCTCCTGCAGCGCCGCGCCGAGCCCGGCGTCGCGCACGCCGTTGTGGCGCATCTGCGTGATCGCCGCGCGCGCGTCGGCCAGGCCACTGGCGGCGACGTCTTCGGCACGCACGAGTTCGGCGTCGAGCTCGGTCGCGTCCAGGCGGGTGCGCAGCTTGCGCACCAGACGGATCTGCGTCAGCAGCGCCATCAGCGAGTGGGCGAGCGTGTCGTGCAGGTCGCGGGCCAGGCGCAGTCGTTCGCGTGTGACCGCGGCGTAGCGCGATTCGTCGGCCAGCCGTTCGATGCGCGCGGTGCGCTCGGCCACGCGCGCGTCGAGTTCGGCGTTGAGGGTGAGCAGCGCACGCTTTTCCTGCTGCAGCTGATCCACCAGTTCGGCCAGCGTTGCGCCGATCCGGCTGATCTCGTCGGCGCCCGCCGGCACCGCCAGCGTCAGCCGCTCGCCGCGGCGCACCGCCTGCGCGTCGCGCGCCAGCAGCGCGAGCCGGCGCGTCAGCAGCCGTGTCACGCCGACCGCAGCGGCCGCGGTGGCCAGGCCGGCCAGCAGCACGACCAGGAACACCGCATGCCGGGTCGATCGGGCGGGGGCGAGCGCCGACCGGGCGCGCTGGCGCACGATCACGGTCCACGCCAGGCCGCCATCGCCGGCAGCGGCTTCGGCATGGCGTCCGACCAGGTAGGCGCCACCATCGCTGACATCGGCATTCGCCGCCAGCCTGCGGCCCTGCCAGGGCGCGGGGCCGGCGAGCACGGTACCGTCGGCGCCGACCAGCAGCAGATCGAGCTGGCGGTGGGTGTCGAGCGAGCGCAGCAGGTCGGCCTGCAGCCGATCGATCCAGGACCACGACAGGTGCCCCGCCAGCACCCCGACCGTGTGGCGCGCGGCCTGGTCCAGCGGCGCGACCACGTCGACGAAGCGCAGTGGCTTGCCGTCCGGCGCGCGTGGCAGTTTGTCCTCGAGCAACAGCGCGGTGTGCACCTCGCCCAGGTAGGGGTGCAGCAGGCCCTGGCGGAACCACGGCCGGGCCGAGACATCGGCGCCGTGCAGCACGCCGCCGGTCGCCGCCACGACGCGCCCGCGGTCGTCGGCGACGCCGAGCCACACGAACTCGGGGAACTGGGCCTGGATGGCTTCGAGGTGGCGGCGGGTGGCGTCGGTGCTGTCGTTGCTGGAGACGACGATCTGCGCCGCGGTGGCCTGGACGATCGAGCGCCGAATGTCCAGGTTCATCGCGAGCGCATCGCGGATCTGGGTCGCGAACTGCGACAGCAGGCGCTGTGCGTCGGCGCGGGCGCGGTTTTCGGCCTCGGCGCCGGCCAGGTTCGCCGAGACCAGCGCCGCCAGCGTCACCAGCGCGAACACGGACCAGCCGATGGCGGCGGCCAAGTGCAGGCGGGGGT
>JAGWTP010000102.1 GCA_028868895.1 Burkholderiales bacterium | reverse complement strand
CTGGAAGCGCGTCAGGTTCTTCAACCGGTTTCTCGCAGGCACGATTGCGCCGCGGCTTCAGATGGACCTGGTCCCCGGGCTGTTCTGCGCTGCCCATTTCGTGCTTCTGGCCGCGCAGCGGCCACAAACCACCGACGACTACGTGGCCGCGGGCCGGGCGCTGCAGCGGTTCTGGCTGACCGCGACATCGCTGGGCTTGGTGATGCAACCCGAACTGACGCCGTTGATCTTTTCGCGCTACGTCCGAGACGGTGTTCCGTTTTCCAGGGAGCCCGGGATGGAGGTGTTGGCTCGCTCCCTCGCGCGCAAGCTCGAAAAATTGATCGGCCCGACCGGCACCGAACTCGCGGTGTTCATCGGCCGCATCGGCGACGGGCCGCCAGCCAGGTCACGCTCCACCCGCAAAAGGCTCGAACAGCTGATCATCGCGCCCGCGGCGCGCAGCCACGACTGACGGTCCACCACCGCGCGTTGGCGACGACGAGATGCGTCGATGATTCGCCGCCCAACTCAGGCTCAGAACTTCAACGTCGCCGACACGCTCGCCAGCCAGGTGCGCCCCGGCGCCGGTTCGAAGAACCGGCTGTTGCCTTCGTTGACGATCACCGAGCCGGCGTACTTGCGTGCGAACAGGTTGTCGACGCGGGCGAAGCCGCCCAGCTCCCACGGCCCGGCGTTCAGCATGTAGCCCAGGTTGGCCGCGGCGATCGCGTAGGCCGGCGCGGAGTCGCTGTTGGCGTCGTTCACGTACACGCGGCTCAGGTAGCGGGCCTCCACACCGCCGCGCCAGCCGGTGGGTGGCGCCCAGTTCAGTGCCGCGTACAGCGACGATTGCGCCACACCCGGGATCCGGTTGCCGGCCGGGATGACGACCGTCGGCGCCGCGCACGGTGTCGCGGTGCAGGTCTTGAAGCCGTCGCGGTAGGTCGCATCGAGCGCGGTGTAGGCCAGTTGCGCGCGCAGGTGCTCCCAGTACCGCTGCGACCAGCCCAGTTCGATGCCGCTGCGCCGGGATGCGCCGGCGTTCTGGAACGTGGCACGGCCGCCGACGTTGGTCTGGGTCACGATCTCGTTGTCGGTGTCGGCCTGGAACACCGCCGCGTTCAGCTCGCCGACCCCCGCCCAGCGCGTCTTCACGCCGGCCTCCACGCTGGTGCTGCGCGCCGCCTGCAGGCCGAAGTTCAGCCCGGTGGCGCCGCTGGGCCGGTAGGCCAGCTCGTTCAGCGTTGGCGTCTCGAAGCCGCGCCCGGCCGTGGCGTAGAGGTGGACCGCATCGTTGACGGCGTACATCACGCCGAGCACCGGCAACGTGGCGTTGTAGGTGGCGCTGCCGCTGTCGTTCGGATTGGTGCCGACGATGTAGGCATCGGTCGACTTGAACCGCACCTGGCTGTGGCGCAGCCCGGCGTTGAGCGACCACTTTGGCGCGAATTGCCAGTTGGCCTGCAGGTATTGGTCGAAGTTGGCGACGTCGTTGATCTCGTCACGGCGCAGCGCACCCTGTACGCCGAGCGTGCTGCCGATGAAGTTCTGGTAGCCCTGGCGGTGCTCGGCCAGCGCGTCATAGGCCAGGCCGCTGACGAGCGTCAGCGGCGCATCGGCCAGCGACGACTTGAGCGTCCAGCGCAGGTCGGCGCCGCGGTAGTCGCGGCCGAGCGCGATCACGCCGCCGGGGTGCAGCGGGCTGGCCTGCGGGCCGGTGGGGATCGACTGGAACTGCTCGGCGTTGCGGTGCCCGGCGTAGGTCAGCAGCCGCAGCGCGTTGGCCGGATCGATGCGGCGTTCGTAGATCAGGCCGAGCTGCGTCTGGTCGAGCGTCTTGCGGGTGTCGAAGGTCAGCGCCGTCGGGTCCACGCCGCGCGGGTTCGCCTCGTACTGATCACGCCTCAGGCCGAGCGGGTCTTGCGCGCGCGGCAGTGCCACGCTGTTGGCGATGACGGTGAGCTGGCTTTCGGCGTCAGGCCGCAGCGTGAGCTTGGCGTTGCCGAGGTTGCGCGTGGTGGCGCTGTGGTCGCGGTAGCCGTCGGTCGTGAAGCGGCTCGCGCTGACGACATAGCCGAAATTGCCGACTGCACCGATCGCCTTGGCGCCCAGGCGCAGCAGGCCGTCGCTGCCGCTCGCGGCGCTGAAGTTCAGGCGTGGTGCGCCGGTGCCCTCTTCGGTGAAGACCTGGATCACGCCACCCGACGAGTTGCCGTACAGCGCCGAGAACGGCCCGCGCAGCACCTCGATGCTGCCGACCGAGCCGAGGTCGACGTTGGAGATCTGGCCCTGGCCGTCGGGCAGCGTGGCCGGTATGCCGTCGACGTACAGGCGCACGCCGCGGATGCCGAAGGTCGAGCGCGCGCCGAAGCCGCGCACCGAGATCTGCACGTCCTGCGCGTAGTTCTGGCGGTCGCGCGCGAGCAGCCCCGGCACGCCACCCAGGCTCTCGGAGATGTTGACCTGGGCACGGCCGTCACGCACTTCGTCGCCGCCGATCCGGTCGATCGACGCCGGGATGTCGAAGGCCCGCGCTTCGGTGCGCGTGGCGGTCACGACCACCGGGGCCAGTTCGGTGGCGCCGGCCGCGCCGACGGCGTCGGCCTGCGCCAGCGCCGCAGAAGGAGCGACGATGCAGCACAGCGCTTGCATCACCGCGGGAAGGGCACGGCCGCAGGCCATCGCCGCGCGATTGTGCGGCACCAGGTTCAAGGACATTTCGTCTCCAGATTTGTTGTTGATCCATCAAAACCCCGGCGCTGCAGGGCCTGCGCATTGCACCTCGGGTGAGCGTGACACGCCACACCCGAGCCAGGTCCGAGGCCTCGCGGCCCTACGCCGCCTGACCCGCCGCATATGCTCACGGACAACGCGGTGGCTGTCCATCAGTAGTCTTGTCCAACGAGCTTCGAGGCTGGCGTTTGAGGTCGGCAGCGGCCCACGGATAGCGGCTCCAGTCGGCGACCGTCAAGCTATGCGCCGATGATGGTCGCGATGTCCTGGCGTTCACCCAACATCCTGACCACGTCGAGGTGGTCGTCGCGTTCAAAGTAGAACCAGACAAGAGGAAAGCCGGACACCCGCCAAGTTCTCAGACCCGTGATGCCCAAGGTCGTCCCCAGGACCGGCGAGCCGATGCCGGGGTCGAGCTCGATCTGGTCCAGTGCCGCATTGGCCGCCTTGACCAATCGAACCGCCACTTTGGCACCGGCTACCTCGCGGTAGTACCGGACTTCGATCTGCCGATCGCGCATCGCCTGCGGGCGAAGAATCGCCGGCTTCAATCGATCTCGCCGCGAGCGATCGCCAGGAGTTCCTTGTCGTCGGCCTTCGTCCGGGAATGGCCCGGCCCGGAGGCCAGCCCTTCCTCGACCAGGTCACGCAGGCGCTTCTTGGCCTGCTCCTCCTGGTCTCGTCGTACCAGGTCGCGGATGTACTCGCTCGTGTTGCCGTAGTGGCCTGTGGACACGCGGGCGTCGATGTACTCGCGCATCGCCTCTGGCAGGGCAAAGCTCATGGTGTGTCGGCTCATGGCGCAATCTTCGAGGTCGTGACAACGGTTGTCAACTCTAACTCCGACCTCACACCCCCTTTTCCAAACGCGTACCTGGCATCAGCGAGGTTTCGGTGGCGTTGCCGCCACGAAATTGTTCCAGGTCGGAACAGATCGCACCACGTGTTGCCCGGTGCGACAACCGGCGCCGTCCGGGCACACCGACCCTGCCAGGCCCGTCCCGATAGGGGTCAGCCCGCTGCGCAATCCGCAGCAATCGGTGCTTCAATCGGCCATCGAGACCCGCGACCTGGCGGTGGAAACCCGTATGCAAAGCCGCAGCCCGCTGTACCTGCTCGAACGCTCCGATGTCGGCGTGGTGCAACTCGACCGTGAGCTCACGGTGGTCGCAATGAACAGCTTTGCGCGGCGCGCGTTGCCGGTCGAAGACAAGCAGCCGTTCGAGAAGATGGTGCTGTCGTTCCACCCCGAGCGCTCGGTGGCGAAGGTCAAGTTCCTGCTCGACCAGGCCGAGTGTCCGGTCAGCAACCCGCCGCCGATGACGATGATCATCAACATCCCCGAGCGGGTGCTTTTGATCAAGGTCACCAAGCTGTCGGACCTGCGCGGCGAGACGGCCGGCTACACGCTGATCTTCTACGACATCACCGAGTTGGTCAGCGGCGACGAGCCGGCGGCGCTGAAGCCCCAGGCGAAGCGCCAGCTGCAGAAGATCCCCACCGTGTCGCAGAACCGCATCGTGCTGGTCGATGTCGACAGCGTCAGCCACATCCGCGCCGAGGGCCACTACACCTGGGTCAGCACCGCGCAGGGCGCGAGCTTCAGCAACCTGAACATCAGCGACCTGGCCGAGCGTCTCGACGGCGCCTCGTTCCTGCGCATCCACCGCAGCTACCTCGCCAACCTGAACTTCGCCGAGCAGATCGTGCGCGACGAGGGCAAGGTCAGCCTGAAGCTGCGCGGCGAAAGCAACGCGCTGCCGGTCGCGCGGGCCAGCGTGCCGCGGCTTCTGGAGCAACTCGGCATCACCGAAATCGACGCGCTGCGCAGCTGATTCGGGATAACCCGGGAGCGGGTTTCGGTGCCGGACGTTCATGCGCAGTTCGCGGCATTTCGTGCATGCAACGCGGTCGTTCGTGCACGGGCCTGCAGCGCCTGGTCGGGCGGACTTAGCTTGCGCCTCGGCAAAGCGCAGGTCGCGCAGCCCGCGCGGCCTGTTGCCGCCGTCAAAGACCGGAGAACCCCACGATGATTCCACCCGGATTCGACTATCACGCACCCCGCTCCGTGGCTGACGCCATCAAGCTGCTCGGCGACCTCGGCGCCGACGCCAAGCTGCTCGCCGGCGGCCACAGCCTGCTGCCGATGATGAAGCTGCGTTTTGCGCAGCCGGCCCACCTGATCGACCTGAACCGCATCGAGGCACTGCGCGGCATCCGCGAAGAAGGCGCCACCGTGTGCATCGGCGCGATGACGGTCGAGCGCGACCTGATCAACTCCACGCTGCTGCAGCGCAAGGTGCCGCTGCTGCCCGAAGCGGCCCGGCAGATCGCCGACCCGCAGGTGCGCAACCGCGGCACCATCGGCGGCGACATCGCCCACGGCGACCCCGGCAACGACCACCCGGCGATCTCGATCGCGATCGACGCCACTTTCGTGCTCGAAGGCCCGAAGGGCAGGCGCCAGGTCGACGCCGGCGACTTCTTCCTCGGCACCTACCTGACTGCGATGGCCGAGGACGAAATCCTGTGCGAGATCCGCGTGCCGGCGTTTGCACCGAAGACCGGCTACGCCTACGAGAAGCTCAAGCGCAAGACCGGCGACTGGGCCACCGCCGCGGCGGCAGTCGTGCTGCGCCTGGACGGCGCCAGCGTGAGCCATGTGCGCATCGCGCTGACCAACGTCGGGCCGACCGCGCTGCGCGCCGCCGACGCCGAAGCCGCGCTGCTCGGCAAGCCCTTGACCGACGCCGCGATCGCCGCTGCCGCCGCGAAAGCGATGGCGATCTGCGACCCGGCCGAAGACCTGCGCGGCAACCGCGACTACAAGACCGCGATGGCCGGCCAGATGGTCCAGCGCGCCCTGCGCCGTGCTGCGGCGCTTTGTCGTTGAACCGCGCCGCGGCGCTTTGCCGCTGAGCCGCGATGCACTGCCCTTGACACTCGCCGCCCCGCGCTGCCGATGAACCACCGGAGACACGAACCCATGGCCAAGAAACTCATCACCCTGAAGCTCAACGGCAAGACCGTCGAGAAGGCGGTCGAGCCGCGCACGCTGCTGATCCACTTCCTGCGCGAGGAATGCCACCTCACCGGCGCGCACATCGGCTGCGAGACCAGCCACTGCGGCGCCTGCACCGTCGACCTCGACGGCGAGTCGGTCAAGAGCTGCACCCACCTCGCGGTGCAGTGCGACGGCTCGGAAGTGCTCACCGTCGAGGGCCTCGCCCAGGGGGCGGTGCTCCACGCGGTGCAGGAAGGCTTCTACAAGGAGCACGGCCTGCAGTGCGGCTTCTGCACACCGGGCATGCTGATGCGCGCCTACCGCCTGCTGCACGAGAACCCGAACCCGAGCGAAGACGAGATACGCCACGGCATGAGCGGCAACCTGTGCCGCTGCACCGGCTACCAGAACATCGTCAAGGCGGTGCAGTACGCCGCCGCCAAGTTGCAGCAAACAGAAAAGGTGGCCGCATGAACGCTCCAACCGATCCGACCCTGCTCGAGCGCAGCGCCGCACTGCAAGGCATGGGCGACAGCCGCCTGCGCAAGGAAGACGCGCGCTTCATCCAGGGCAAGGGCCACTACGTCGACGACATCAAGATGCCCGGCATGCTGCACATGGACATCGTGCGCTCGCCGCTGGCCCACGCGCGCATCAAGCGCATCGACAAGACCGAGGCACTGAAGGTGCCCGGCGTGATCGCGGTGTTGACCGCCGAGGACCTGAAGCCGCTCAAGCTGCACTGGATGCCCACGCTGGCCGGCGACGTGGCCGCGGTGCTGGCCGACGAGAAGGTGCACTTCCAGATGCAGGAGGTGGCGGTCGTGATCGCCGAAGACCGCTACGCCGCGGCCGACGGCGTCGAGGCGGTGATCGTCGAGTACGAAGAGCTGCCGGTCGTGATCGATCCGTACAAGGCGCTCGAGCCCGGCGCGCCGGTGCTGCGCGAAGACCTGGCCGGCAAGACCGAGGGCGCGCACGGCAAGCGCGAGCACCACAACCACATCTTCACCTGGGAGGCCGGCGACAAGGCCGCCGCCGACGCGGTGTTCGCGTCCGCGCCGGTCACGCTGAAGGAGCACATCTTCTACCCGCGCGTGCACCCCTGCCCGCTCGAAACCTGCGGCTGCGTCGCGTCGTTCGACCCGGTTCGCGGCGAGCTGACGACCTGGATGACCTCGCAGGCGCCGCACGTCGTGCGCACGGTGGTGTCGCTGCTGTCGGGCATCCCAGAGTCGAAGGTGCGCATCGTCAGCCCCGACATCGGCGGCGGCTTCGGCAACAAGGTCGGCATCTACCCGGGCTATGTGTGCGCGATCGTCGCCAGCATCGTGCTCGGCAAGCCGGTCAAGTGGATCGAGGACCGGATCGAGAACATCTCGTCGACCGCGTTCGCCCGCGACTACCACATGGACGGCGAGATCGCCGCCACGCCCGACGGCAAGATCCTCGGCCTGCGCGTCAACGTGATCGCCGACCACGGCGCGTTCGACGCCTGCGCCGACCCCACCAAGTTCCCGGCCGGCATGTTCCACATCTGCTCGGGCTCCTACGACATCGCGGCGGCGTACTGCAGCGTCAAGGGCGTGTACACCAACAAGGCGCCGGGCGGGGTGGCCTACCGCTGCTCGTTCCGCGTCACCGAGGCGGTCTACATCATCGAGCGCATGGTCGACATCCTGGCCCAGCACCTGAAGCTCGACAAGGCCGCGATCCGCGCCAGGAACTTCATCCGCAAGGAGCAGTTTCCGTACACCTCGGCGTTCGGCTTCGAGTACGACTCGGGCGACTACCAGACCGCGCTCGACAAGGTGCTCGCCGCCTGCGACTACCAGGGCCTGCGCGCCGAGCAGGCGGCCAGGCGTGCCGACCCGGCCGCCAGGACGCTGATGGGCATCGGCCTGGTCAGCTTCACCGAGGTGGTGGGGGCCGGCCCGAGCAAGATGTGCGACATCCTCGGCGTGGGCATGTTCGACAGCTGCGAGATCCGCGTGCACCCCACCGGCAGCGCGATCGCCCGCATGGGCACGATCAGCACCGGCCAGGCCCATGCGACCACCTATGCGCAGATCATCGCCACCGAACTCGGCATTCCGAGCGAAGTGATCCAGGTCGAGGAAGGCGACACCAGCACCGCACCGTACGGGCTGGGCACCTACGGCTCGCGCTCGACGCCGGTGGCCGGCGCGGCGATCGCGATGGCGTCGCGCAAGATCCACGCCAAGGCGCGCAAGATCGCCGCGCACCTGCTCGAAGTCGGCGAGAACGACCTCGACTGGGAGATCGACCGCTTCAAGGTCAAGGGCGACGACACCCGGTTCAAGAGCATGAAGGACATCGCCTGGGCCGCCTACCACCAGGCGCCGCCCGGCCTGGAGCCCGGCCTGGAAGCGGTGCACTACTACGACCCGCCCAACTTCACGTTCCCGTTCGGCATCTACCTGTGCGTGGTCGACATCGACCGCGGCACCGGCGAGACCAAGGTGCGCCGCTTCTACGCGCTCGACGACTGCGGCACGCGCATCAACCCGATGGTCATCGAAGGCCAGATCCATGGCGGCCTGACCGAGGGCTACGCGGTGGCGATGGGCCAGCAGATGCCGTTCGACGCGCAGGGCAACCTGCAGGGCAACACGCTGATGGACTACTTCTTGCCGACCTTCGTCGAAACGCCGCACTGGGAGACCGACCACACCGTCACGCCGAGCCCGCACCACCCGATCGGCGCCAAGGGTGTGGCCGAGTCGCCGCACGTCGGCTCGATCCCGACCTTCACGTCGGCGGTGGTCGACGCGTTTGCCCATCTCGGCGTCAGGCACATGACGATGCCGCACAGTGCGTACCGGGTGTGGCAGCAGTTGAAGGCGAGCGGCGTCGCGCTCTGAACGCTCTGAAGTTAGCCCCCAGGCTCCCCGACACCCAAGGCAACGATGGAAGTCAAACTCGACAAGCGCTACCCGCTCGCGGTGGATGCCGTGCGCGCCTGGGCGGTGCTGCGCGACGTGAAGGTGGTCGCCGGCTGCATGCCCGGCGCGGCCATCACCGACCAGGTCGACGCGACGCACTACAAGGGCAACGTCAAGGTCAAGGTCGGCCCGGCCAACGCGGCGTTCGCCGGCGACATCGAGGTGCTCGGGCTCGACGAGGCGGCACTGACGCTGCACCTGCTCGGCAAGGGCGCCGACCGCGGCGGTTCGTCGGCCTCGATGGACCTGACCGCCTCGGTCGAGGCCGGCGACGCGCCCGGCACCTCGGTGCTGGTCGGCCAGGCCGCGGTGATCGTCAACGGCAAGTTCGCGCAGTTCGGCGGCCGGCTGATGGTGCAGGTGTCGGACATGCTGCTGGCGCAGTTCGCCGACAACTTCCGCGCCGCCGCGGCGGCACTGCCGGGGCCGCCGGTGGCCGACGGCTCGGCTGCGGCGCCGGCCGCCGCAGCGCAGCCGATACCTGCGGCCGCGGCAGCGGCGCCGGCCAACGAGATCAACGCACTCGCGCTCGCGTGGGGCCTGTTCAAACGCTGGATCGCCGCACTGTTCGGCAAGCGACCGGCCTGAACCCTCGATGACCGAGCCCGAGCTGCGCGACGCGCTGTACCGCGCCGGCTACATCGCCGACGAAGGCCTGGCCACGACGCTGTGGCTGGCCGGCGAGTTGCAGCGCCCGCTGCTGATCGAAGGCGACGCCGGCGTCGGCAAGACCGCGCTGGCCGCCTCGCTGGCGCGCGCGCGCGGCCAGCGGCTCGTGCGGCTGCAGTGCCACGAGGGGCTCGACCTGTCGCAGGCCGCCTACGAATGGAACTACGGCCGCCAGCTGCTCGCGATCCGGCTGCATGAGACGCAGCCTGACAGGGTCACTGACGACCCCAAGCTCGCTTCGCGCCCGCCGCCCGAGGGGAGCAGCGCGGGCCTTGGCGCGGCCCGGCGGCCGGCGCTGGCGGAAGCCGACCTGTTCGCGCGCGACTACCTGCTCGAACGCCCGCTGCTGCAGGCCATCTCGAGCGACGCGCCGTGCGTGCTGCTGATCGACGAGATCGACCGCGCCGACGAGGCCTTCGAGGCCTTCCTGCTCGAGGTACTGGCCGACTACCAGATCACCGTGCCCGAACTCGGCACGGTGCGCGCCAAACACATCCCGCAGGTCGTGCTGACCAGCAACGCCACGCGCGAGCTGTCGGACGCGCTGCGCCGGCGCTGCCTGTACCACTACCTCGAGTACCCGACGCTGGCGCGCGAGATCGCGATCGTGCGCGCCACGCTGCCGCTGGCCGAGAGCGCGCTGGTCGAGCAGGCGGTGGCCTTCGTGCAGCGGCTGCGCCGCGAAGACCTGGGCAAGACCCCGGGCATCGCCGAGACGCTGGACTGGGTGCGCGCGCTGCACCGGCTCGCGTTCAAGGCGCTGCCCGACGACCCGCACGCGCTGATGGCCACGCTGGCGTGCCTGCTGAAGACGCGCGAAGACCGCTTCCAGCTCGGCGAGGAGCGGGTGCGCCAGCTCATCGAAGGGCGGCGCACGGTGGGCGTGGCCGAGAAGGCGCCGCAGCCGACATGAACGGCGAGCCGCGCCCCTCGGAGGCGGTCGCGGGCGACGCCGCGCGCCCGCCGGAGAGCATCGCCGGCTGCGCGGCGCGTCCACTCGAAAGCATCGCCGGCTTCGCCGCGCTGCTGCGCGACCACGGCCTGAAGGTCGGCGTGGCCGAACAGCAGGCGATGGTCAACGCCGCGTTGCGCGTGCCGCTCGAGCGCGCGGCCCAGCTCGACCCGGCGTGGCGCGCGATCGCCTGTCACGACGTGCGCGACTGGCGGCGCTGGCCCGAGCTGTTCGAACGCTACTGGCACCCGCAGCGGGTCAAGGGGCGGGCTCGCGTCAGCGGCCAGACCCGCCCCAGCCGCAACCTGCAGCAGCTGGTGCAGGCGTTGCACGAGCGCCTGGACGACGCCGCGGCGGCACCGCGCCCCGGCGCGAGCGACGCCACCGACGCTGCGCTGGACGCGCCCGCGGTCGCCGCCGACGACGCCGGCCTGCCCCGCGCCCAGGGCGGCGCGAGCCGCACCGACGCGCTGCACGACCGGTCGCTGTCGCAATGGCTGCCGCAGGACCTGGCCGAGCTCGAACGCCTGGCCGAGCGGATCGCGCAGGTGCTGCGCAAGCGCCTGACGCGGCGTTGGCGCGACAACCCCCACGGCCGGCGCCTGGACCTGCGCCGCACGCTGCGCGCCAGCCTGCGCACCGGTGGGCTGCCGATCCACCCGGTGTGGCGCGCGCCAAGGCGCGAGCGGCCGCGCCTGTTCATCCTGGTCGACGTGAGCCGCTCGATGGAAACCCACGTGCAACTGTTCCTGCGCATCGCGCGCGCCTTCGTCACGGCGATGAACGCGCGCGTGTTCGTGTTCCACACCCGACTGGCCGAAGTCACGCCGCTGCTGCGCAGCGACTCGGCGGCGGTGCAGGAGAAGGTCAACGCCGTCACCGCCGGCTTCGGCGGCGGCACCCGCATCGCCACCAGCGTGGCCGACTTTCACGCCGTGCACGCCCGCGTGCAGCTGACGCGCAACGCCCGCGTGTGGGTGCTGTCCGACGGCTTCGATGCCGACGATGCGCCGCGCCTGGCCGAGGAACTGGCGCGCGTGCGCGGGCGCGGCGCGCGCATCACCTGGTTGCACCCGTCAGAGCGGCCGCCGGCCTCGCAGGCCATGCAGCAGGTGGCCGCGCACACCGGGCTGGTCGAACGATTCTTGCGCCTGAACAGCCTGCGCGACCTGGCCGATCTTTCGCGCCACGTGCGCTGAACGCCGCGGCGCCACGCCGATCGAACCGCCCTGCCCCGAGGAGTTTTCCGATGAACAACGCCGAAACCGTCTTCGAAGCCGCCCGCCGCTTGCAGCAGGTGGGCACACCGTACGCGCTGGTCAGCGTGATCAAGGCGCTCGCACCGGCGTCGGCCCGCCCGGGCGACAAGGCGATCGTCACCGCCGACGGCGACTTCCACGGCTGGGTCGGCGGCGGTTGTGCGCAACCGGCAGTGGTGCGCACGGTGCGCCAGGCGCTGGCCGACGGGCGCGCGCGGCTGATCCGGATCGCGCCGACCGCGGACGGCCACGAGCGCGACCTCGGCGACGTGCTCGAATTCGGCATGGCCTGCCATTCCGGCGGCACGCTGGAGCTCTTCATCGACCCGGTGCTGCCGCGCGCGCAGCTCGTCGTGATCGGCGCCTCGTCGGTGGCAGCGAGCCTGACGCAGCTCGCACCCAGAGTCGGCTTCGCGGTGACGCTGATCGCGCACGAGGCCGATGCAGCGCACTACCCCGACGCGCAGCGCGTCATCGCCAGCGACGACGCGGTGTCGGTCGCGGCGCAGGTCGCGCCGGGCGCGTGGGTCGTGGTCGCCACGCAGGGCCGCCGCGACGTGCAGGCGCTGCGCCTGGCGCTGGCGCTGAACGCGCGCCAGGTGTCGTTCGTCGCCAGTGCGCGCAAGGCCCAGGTGCTGAAGGCGTCGCTGGTCGCGGCCGGGGCCGATGCCGGTGCGGTCGCCGCGATCGTCGCGCCGGCCGGGTACCCGATGGCGGCGACGACGCCGGAGGAGATCGCGCTGTCGGTGCTCGCCGCGGTGGTGTCGCAGCGGCGCGGCCCGAGCGCCGCGGTATCGAGCCCGTGCGGCATGGCCGAGTCGCTGACCGAACCGTTGACTGAACCGACGCCGGTCGCGGCGGGCGTGACGACCGCCGCAACGCCGTCCACCGCATCTGGCTCCGGTGCGAGCATCGAGGCACTTGCGGCAACGGCAGTATCCGCAATCGTGCCATCGCCGTCGGCCGCGTCGGCTGCACCGCTCGCCAACTGTTGCGGCGGTGCCGTCGTCGAAGCGCCATCGCAGCCGGCCGCCAAACCATCGTGCTGCGGCGGTTGAGATGGGTTGCCTCCTCAAAGGCGGCGGTGGCCTGTACGCCAGGGTCGTGATCGGCGCGGTGCTACTCGCCGCCGGTTCGGGCAGCCGACTCGGGGGTCGGCCCAAGTCGCTGCTCGAACTCGGCGGGGTGCCGCTGATCCGCCGCCAGCTGATCGCGCTGTCGGGCGCCGGGGTCGACGAGGTCGTCGTCGTGCTCGGCCATCACGCGCCAGCGATCGAGGCCGCGGTGCGTGACTTTCCGGTCACGCTGGCCCGCAACCCGGCGCCGGACGACGGCCAGGCCTCGTCGGTGCGTGTGGGCCTGCAGGCGCTCTCGGCCAGGCTCGACGCGGTGATCGTCGCCCTCGCCGACCAGCCACTCGTCAATGCGCAGGACATCACCGACCTGATCGGCGCGTTCAAGAAGCGCGGCACCGCCGCGATGGTGGTGCCGCGGGTCGCCGGCGAACCCGGCAACCCGGTGATCTTCGAGGCGGC
>JAGWTP010000012.1 GCA_028868895.1 Burkholderiales bacterium | reverse complement strand
CCTCGTGGATCACGCTGCTGGCGATGTGGGGCGGCGCCGCGCTGACCGATCGCCTGGTCGATCAACCCGGGCTCGGCGCGATCGACCAGCCGATGCCGGGGGCGAGGGCGGCCAGGGTGGCGTGAGGCCGCAAGGAGCGGCGCATAAGGGGCGTCGAGAAGCGGTACCATGACTGGATATATATCCAGTACTGCGGTCGAATCCCGACCGCATGCCTTCTCACCATGACGTACCGCCCCCGGGCGCCTGCACCGTCACCATCGATCTCGCCGGCGAAGCTCGCGCACGAGCGGATCGCGGCATCGGCACGCTGCGGATGAACCCCGGCATGGCCACGCTCCCCGGCTACGCCGAGCTGCACTGCCGCAGCAACTTCAGCTTCCTGACCGGCGCGTCGCACCCGGCCGAGCTGGTGCAGCGCGCGCAGCAGCTCGGCTACGCGGCGCTGGCGATCACCGATGAGTGTTCGCTGGCCGGCGTGGTGCGTGCGCACGTCGCGGCGCGCGACCACAAGCTGCACCTGATCGTCGGCAGCGAGATGCGGCTCACGCTGCCGGGCCCGGCCGGCAGCGAGGCTCAGCCGCTGCTGCACGCACGCCTGGTGCTGCTGGCGCAGACGCGGCGTGGCTACGGCAACCTGTCGCACTGGATCACGGTGGCGCGGCGCCGTGCGCCCAAGGGCGCGTACCTCGCCTACCCCGGCGACATCGAGGGCAAGGTGCCGAGCGCGCCCACGCTGGCCGGCCTGCCCGAATGCCTGGCGTTGCTGGTGCCCGACGCGTCGCAACCGTTCGAGACCGTGTTCGCCCACGCGATGTGGCTCAAGACCTGGTTCCAGGACCGGGCCGGCATCGCGCTGTCGCAGCTGCGGCGTGCCGGCGACGAGGAGCTGGCGAGCGTCGTCAAGCGCGTGGCGCAGTTCAGCGGCCTGGCCATCGTGGCCAGCGGCGATGTGCTGATGCACGTGCGCTCGCGCAAGCCGCTGCAGGACACGCTCGCCGCCACGCGACTGAAGCTCCCGGTGGCGCAATGCGGCTTGCGGCTCGAGCCGAATGCTGAAGCGCACCTGCGCTCGCGCGCCCGGCTGGCCGCGCTGTACGAGCCGCAGTGGCTGGAGAACACGCTCGCGTTCGCGGGCCGCTGCAGCTTCTCGCTGGCCGAGCTGCGCTACGAGTACCCGCGCGAGATCGTGCCGCCGGGCCAGACGCCGGCCAGCCACCTGCGCGCACTCACCTATGCCGGCCTGCACCGGCGCTTCAGCGGCGACTCGGGTGACAAATGGAAGCCGCAGATCGAGCACGAACTCGCGCTGATCCGGCAGCTCGAATACGAATCCTACTTCCTGACCGTGGCCGACATCGTGCACTGGGCGCGCGGCCAAGGCATCCTGTGCCAGGGCCGCGGCAGTGCGGCCAACTCGGTGGTGTGCTACTGCCTGGGCGTCACCGAGGTCAACCCGGACGAGGCCTCGCTGCTGTTCGAGCGTTTCATCAGCGCCGAGCGCGCCGAGCCGCCCGACATCGACATCGACTTCGAGCACCAACGCCGCGAAGAGGTGATCCAGTACATCTACGGCAAGTACGGCCGGCACCGCGCCGCACTCACCGCGGTGGTCATCCGCTACCGGCCGCGCTCGGCGCTGCGCGATGTCGGCCGGGCGCTGGGCCTGGACCTGGCCGCGATCGAGTCGCTGAGCAAGAGCATGCACTGGTTTGACGGCACCAACATCGACACCGCGCGGCTGCACGAGGCCGGCTTCGACCCCGACGCGCCGGTCACCCGGTTGTGGATCGAACTCACGCGGCAGCTGATCGACTTCCCGCGCCACCTGAGCCAGCACCCCGGCGGCTTCGTGATCGCGCGCGACCAGATCGAGCAACTGGTACCGGTCGAGAACGCCGCCATGACCGACCGCAGCGTCGTGCAGTGGGACAAGGACGACCTCGACGAGCTGCGCCTGATCAAGGTCGACATCCTCGCGCTTGGCATGCTCAGCGCATTGCGCCGTGCGCTCGTGTTCGTCGGCGCCAAGCTCGGCCGCGAGGTCCGCATGCAGGACGTGCCGCGCGAAGACGCCGCCACCTACGACATGATCTGCGCGGCCGACACGGTGGGCACCTTCCAGATCGAGAGCCGCGCGCAGATGAGCATGCTGCCGCGCCTGCGCCCGCGCAGCTACTACGACCTGGTGATCGAGGTCGCGATCGTGCGCCCCGGCCCGATCCAGGGCGGCATGGTGCACCCGTACCTGCGCAACCGGGCGCTGCCGAAGGACCAGGTTCCCTACCCGAGCGAAGAGATCCGCCACGCGCTGGAACGCACGCTGGGCGTGCCGATCTTCCAGGAGCAGGTGATGCAGATCGCGATCTACGCCGCCGACTTCACGCCCGGCGAGGCCGACGCGCTGCGCCGGTCCATGGCCGCCTGGAAGCGCAAGGGCGGGCTCGAGCATTACCACGAGCGGCTGGTCGGCCGGATGGTCGAGAAGGGTTACGAGCTCGAGTTCGCCGAGAACATCTTCAAGCAGATCGTGGGCTTCGGCGAATACGGTTTCCCCGAGAGCCACGCCGCCGGCTTCGCACTGATCACCTACGTGAGCTGCTGGCTCAAGCGCCACCACCCCGATGCGTTTCTGGCCGCGCTGCTGAACAGCCAGCCGATGGGCTTCTACCAACCGGCGCAGCTGGTGCGCGACGCGCGCGCGCACGGGGTCGAGGTGCTGCCGGTGGATGTGCAGGTGAGCGCGTGGCAGAGCACGCTGGAGCCCGACGCGGCGGGGCAACTCGCCGCGCCGGCGGGTCCGTTGCCGCAGGGCGCCATGCTGCACGCCGTGCGGCTCGGGCTGGATCGCATCGCCGGCCTGTCGCAAGACGCGGGTCGGCGCATCGTCGAGGCGCGCGGGCACGGCCCCTACACCACGCCCGAAGACCTGGCGCGGCGCGCCGGGCTCGACGCCCGCGACCTGCAGGCGCTGGCCCAGGCCGACGCGCTGCGTGCGCTCAGCGGCCACCGCCATCAGGCGGCGTGGGCGGTGGCCGGCGTCGACACCCGGCCCACCCCGATGCTGCGCGAGACCCGCGTCGGCGAGGCCCTGGTGCGCCTGCCTGCGCCCACCGAGGCCGACGACACGCTGGCCGACTACCGTGCGCTCGGCCTCACGCTGAACCGCCATCCGCTGGCACTGCTGCGCGAGGAGCTCGCCCGCTTCCATGTGCAGCCCGCCGCGGTGCTGCGCAGCTACCCGAACGGGCGCCTGGCGCGTGCCAGCGGCCTGGTCACGCACCGCCAGCGGCCCGCGACGGCCAAGGGCACGCTGTTCGTGACGCTCGAAGACGACACCGGCACCGTCAACGCGATCGTCTGGCCGGCGGTGGTCGAGTCGCAGCGCAAGCCGCTGCTCGCGGCCCGGCTGCTCACGCTGTTCGGCCGCTGGCAGCGCGAAGGCGAGGGCGACGGCGCGGTGATGCACCTGGTGGTGATGAAGGCGATCGACCACTCCGAACTGCTGCAGGGGCTGGCCAGCCGCAGCCGCGACTTCCGCTGAGCGGGTGCCAGGCGCCTTGCCACATCCGGCAAAATTCGCAGCATGAGCGAGTCGCAAGCGATCACGCCGGAGTTGCGCGCGTGGATCATCGAACAGGCCAGCGCCGGGCACACGCCCGACGTGGTGCTGAAGTCGATGCAGGCCAGTGGCTGGAACGAAGACAGCGCGATCGAGGCACTCGAACAGACGCTGACGAGCCACCTCGACGAGCGCGCCGGCCGAGCCGCCGCGGTCCCGCCGCCGGTCAAGGTTCCCGAGCCGCTGCCGCACGGCACGCGCACGACGCTGTGGGCCGGCGACCGCGAAGTCACGGTGCTGGCGAGCCTGAACGCGCCCCGCGTGGTCGTGTTCGGCGGCCTGCTCTCGCACGACGAATGCGACGACATGATCGCGCTGGCGCGCTCGCGGCTGGTGCGCTCCGAGACGGTGCAGACCGACACCGGCGCGAGCGAGGTCAACGAAGCGCGCACCAGCCAGGGCATGTTCTTCGCCCGCGGTGAGCATGTGCTGTGCGGCCGCGTCGAGGCCCGCATGTCGGCACTGCTCGGCTGGCCGGTCGAGAACGGCGAGGGGCTGCAGATCCTGCGCTACGGGCCGGGCGCGCAATACAAGCCGCACTACGACTATTTCGATCCCGAACAGGCCGGCACGCCGGCCATCCTGAAGCGCGGCGGCCAGCGCGTGGCCTCGCTGGTGTGCTACCTGAACACGCCGACACAGGGCGGCGCCACGGTGTTTCCCGATGTGCAGCTCGAGGTCGCACCGGTCAAAGGCAACGCGGTGTTCTTCAGCTACGACCGCCCGCACCCGGTGACGCGCACGCTGCATGGCGGCGCGCCGGTGATCGAGGGCGAGAAATGGGTCGCCACCAAGTGGCTGCGCGAAGGGCGGTTCGAATGAATTCAACAACGCAGCACGAGCCGCCGCTGGCCGGCATCAAGGTCATCGACCTGACCCGCCTGCTGCCCGGCCCGCTGGCCACGCGCCACCTCGCCGAACTCGGTGCCGAGGTGCTGAAGATCGAGGGTCCCGCCGATCAGGGGCAGGACGACGGCACGCGCCAGATGGGCCTCACCGCCGCGGACCGGCGCGCGGATGAGCCGGCGCTGACCTTCCGCGAGTTGAACCGTGGCAAGCAACTGCTGCGGCTCGACCTGCGCGAACCCGCCGGCGTGGCCGCACTGCTCGAGCGGGTGCGCCATGCCGACGTGCTGATCGAGGGCTTTCGCCCCGGCGTGATGGACAAGCTCGGTCTGGGCTGGGAGGTGCTGCACGCGGCGAACCTCAGGCTGGTGGTGTGCGCGATCACCGGCTACGGCCAGCACGGCCCGTGGGCGCACCGCGCCGGCCACGACATCAACTACATCGCGATGGCCGGCGTGCTGGAGCAGATCGCCACGCAGGGCGGCGAGCTCGCGGTGCCCAATTTCCAGATCGGCGACCTGATGGGCGGCACACAGGCGGCTGTGTCGGGCGTGCTCGCCGGCCTGATCGGCGCGCAGCGCAGCGGGCGCGGGTGCTACGTCGACATCTCGATGAGCCACGAGGTGCTGCGCCACCATGTGCTGGCCGCCATCACGCTGAAGTCGACCGGCCGCACCCCCGTTCCGGGCCGTGACCTGCTTTCGGGCGGCGCACCCTGTTACGGCGTTTACCGCACCGGCGACGGGCGCCACCTGGCGGTCGGCGCGCTCGAGCTGAAGTTCTGGCGTGCGCTGTGCCAGGCGATCGGACGGCCGGAGTGGGCCGCGCAGCATTGGTCGCTCGGGCTGGCGGTGGGCGGTCCGGCTTCGCTGGCGCTGCGCGGTGAACTCGCGGCGGTGTTCGCCACGCAGCCGCTGGCGCATTGGGTGGCGGTGTTCGAGACGGTCGACGCCTGCGTCACGCCGGTGCTGCGCCTGGACGAAACCCTGGAACACCCAGTTTTTTTGAACCAATGAGTGTCAACCGACCGGCTTGCAGCCACGTTGTGACCTTCGAGCAATCAGCTCTTTTCAACATTCCCTGCAGGAAACCTCACCATGAAGAAACTCATCGCTGTTCTGATCGCCTCCGCTTTCTCGATGGGCGCTTTCGCCCAGGCTTCGGCTCCCGCCGCTGCTGCCCCGGCCGCGCCGATGGCCAAGGCCGAAGCCAAGAAGGCTCCCGCCAAGAAGATGCACGCTGCCAAGAAGCACCACGCTGCCAAGAAGAAGGCTGCTGCCAAGCCGGCCGCCTGAGCGACCCGAAGCAGAACAAAAAACCGGCCTCGGCCGGTTTTTTGCTTTCGACCGACCGGCGCAAGCCGGGCGGGTCGTTTCAGGCCCGCAAGCGGGTGTCTTCTTCGCGCGCGAACGGCCGGTTGCGCTCGATGCGCCGCCACTTGCGCTGCTCCCAGGTCTGCGGCCCCTGCAGCGGCCAGCGTTCGATCAGCGCGGCGAGTTCGGCGCGCGGAACCCGTCGGTACACGGGGTGCGACAGGCCGAGGAACCAGCGGCCGCGGCGCAGCCGGTGCGGCAACGGCGCGCGCGCCTCGTTGACCCAGTAGACACACGCCCGCTCGGCCCAGAACGCCTGGCGTTCAAAGTTCACGCGCCCGGCGAAGCCGGTGTCGGCCGGGAAGATCAGGTACGAGTCACCCACCTCGACCACGGCCTGCACCAGGTCGCCGGGTGAATCGCCCGAACCATGGTGGACGAGCACCACGCGCTCGATGTCCGGCGCGTGCAGGCGGTCGACCTCGGCGTCGTTGCGGTAGACCGCGATGTCCATCCCTTGCCAAGCCGTGTGCCACGAAGATTTCATCGCCGTTCCTCCATCAGGGCCCACACCGTAACGCGCGCACGTGAGACTGAGTGTCAAAGAACGCATCAAGGTGCAAGCAGGCGTAGGGCGCGGCGCCGCCCCGACGGCGCGCGGGCGGTCATCGTGCAAGGTTGCGGATGTCCACCGGCTCCAACGGGTCTGCCGGCGTGAACCCGAAGACCCGGGCGTAGAAATACAGCTCCGCGCCGAGCACGCGCCGGATCGTCGAAGCACGCCGAAAGCCGTGCTGCTCGCCTTCGAACAGCAGGTACGCCACCGGCAGGCCCTTGGCATTCACGGCCTCGAACATGGCCTGCGCCTGAGCCGGCGGGACAGCCCGGTCTTCGGCACCCTGGAACAGGATCATCGGCACCGCCAGCCGGTCGGTGTGGTGGATCGGCGAGCGTTCGCGGTAAAGCGCCTGCGCCTGCGGGTACGGACCGATCAACCGGTCGAGGTAGCGCGACTCGAACTTGTGCGTGTCGTGCACCAGCGCCTCGAGGTCGCCGATCCCGTAATGGCTGGCGCCGGCCTTGAAGAAGCTGCGAAACGTCAGCGCGCACAAGGTCGTGTAGCCGCCGGCGCTGGCGCCGCGGATCACGACGCGCTCCGGATCGACGTCGCCGCGCGCGATCAGGTGGCGCGCGGCGTTGATCGCGTCGTCGACATCGACCACGCCCCACTGCCCGGCCAGGCGTTCGCGGTAGGCGCGGCCGTAGCCGCTGCTGCCGCCGTAGTTGACATCGACGACCGCGAAGCCACGGCTGGTCCAGTACTGGATCGACCACTTGAACGATGCGTCGGTCGATCCGGTGGGCCCGCCATGGGTGGTCACGATCAACGGCGCGCGCTCGCCCTCGGGCCCGGCAAAGGCGGGGTGGGTGGGCGGGTAGAAGAACGCGTGCGCCTGCAGCCCGCCTTCGGTCGGGTAGGTGATGGCCTGGCCGATCGAGATGCACGCCTCGGCAATGGTGGCGCGGCTGGACTGGCGCAGCGTGCGCAGTGCCCGCGAGTTCAGGTCGAGCCGCACGACCGCCGCCGGCGCGGTCGCGCTGGCGCCGATGAATACCGCGAAATCGGCACCGACCTGCAGCCCCTCGACGGCGCAGAAATCGGTGTCGATCGGCTCGAAGGTGCCGGCGTCGGCATCGATCAGGGCCAGGCGCGACCGGCCGGCATCGAGATAGCTGCAGACGACGCGCCCGCGCGCATCGAAGCCGTAGGTCGACATGCCGAAGGCCCATTGCGGCGTGCCGAACTCGGCCGCCATCGGGTGCAGCGGCCGGACCTGCCCGGCGCGCACCTGGTACAGGTTCCACCAGCCGCTGCGGTCGCTGACGAAATGCAGTTCGCCCTGCGGCGACCAGCTTGGCTGGAAGATCGATTCGGCCACGTCGCCCGCCACCCTGGCGGGGGCACCCAGCGTGCCGTCGGCGAGCACGTCGGCCAGCCACAGCTCGGTGCCGTCCCACGGCATGTTCGGGTGGTCCCAGCTCAGCCACGCGAGTTGGCGCCCATCGGGGCTCAGGCGCGGTGTCGAGAAGAAATCATGGCCGCTGACCAGCACCTGCGCGGTGCCGCTGGCCAGGCCGATGCCGACGATCGTGGTCAGCGCCTCGCCGGTGCCGGCGCGGTGATCCTCGCGCACGCAGATCAGGCGCTTGCGCTGCGCGTCGATCACGAGGTCGGCGTGTCGCGTGCCGTGGTCGTCGGTCAGCGCCTGGGGGGCCTCGCCGGCGCGGATGCGCCAGATCTGCTGGTCGGCATCGTTCGTGAAGAAGCCGGCGCGCCGTCCCACCGTGTAGGCGCCGCCGCCGTATTCATGGACGCGGCTGCGCACGTTCAGCGGCGCCGGCGTGAGGTCGGTCGTGCGGCCATCGGCACTGCACCAGACGAGCACGTTGCGGCCTTCGTCCTGCGGCCGGCCTTCGCTCCAGAAGACGTCGTCGTCGAGCACCGCGAGCTGGCCCAGTCGAACCGTCTCGCCGACGATCAGGTCGGCCGTGACGGGTGACTTCCAGCTGCCGAACGGCGCTGCGGTGGGTTTCGCGGCGGGCGCGGCGGGTCGCGCGGACGCCAGCGCTTCGGACCGGGACGTGCGTGCCTGTTCGCGCAGCATGTAGGCGTAAAGGCCTTCGACCTTCGCGCGCGCCCACGGCGTCCTGCGCAGGAATTTCAGGCTCGAGGCGATGCTCGGATCGACGTTGAAGCTGTTGACCGGGATGCGCTCGCGGAGCCCGCTCCAGCCGAAGTGCGCGACCAGCGCGGTCAGCATCGCTTCGAGCGTCACGCCGTGCAGCGGGTTGCGCGGTTGGGGTGGGCGTGCGTCGTCCATCGATCGGTGTGTCGGTGCGGCGGTGCCGTGGGTGTGCCGTCGCGTGCCGGAACGTTTCAGGCGGCCGCCTTGATCAGGTCCGCGGCCTTCTCGGCGATCGCGATCACCGGCGCGTTGGTGTTGCCCCCGACGATGGTCGGCATGATCGATGCATCGACCACGCGCAGGCCCTGCAGCCCGTGCACGCGCAGCTGGGTGTCGACCACGGCCATCGGGTCCGAACCCATCCGGCACGTGCTCACCGGGTGGTAGATCGTGTCGGCGTGGCCGCGGATGAACGACTCGATCTGCGCGTCGGTCTGCGCGAGCGCCGACGCCGCGGTCTCGCGGCCGCCGTAGCCCGCCAGCGCGGGTTGCCGCAGGATGCCGCGCATCAGCTTGAAGCCACGCACGAGCCGGTCCACGTCGTCGCGTTCGGCGAGAAAATTCGGGTCGATCAGCGGCGCCTGGAGCGGGTCGGCACTGGCCAGCGTGACGCTGCCGCGGCTCTTCGGGCGCAGCAGGCACACGTGGCACGAGTAGCCGTGGCCGAACACGGTCTTGCGTCCGTGGTCGACCAGCTTGCCGACCACGAAGTGCAGTTGCAGGTCGGGCAGCGGCTCTTCCGGCTGGCTCTTGATGAAACCGCCGGCCTCGGCGAAGTTGGTCGTCAGCATGCCGCTGCGGGCACGCCGCCACTCGAAGATGCCCTGGATCGTGCGCACCGCGCCGGTGAGCGACAGCCCGAACAGCTCGGTGAGCTGCGGCGCATCGACCACCTGCACCACGTCGACATGGTCGTGCAGGTTCGCGCCCACGCCGGGCAGGTCGTGCACGGTGGCGATGCCGTGCTGGTGCAACTGGGCACCCGCGCCGATGCCCGACAACATCAGGATCTGCGGCGACTGCAGCGCCCCGGCGCACAGCAGCACCTCGCGGCTCGCCTTCAGCTGCTTGAGTTCGCCGCCCACGCGCACCTCGACGCCCGCCGCGCGCCGGCCTTCCATCAGGATGCGGGTCGTGTGCGCGCCCGTCATCACCTGCAGGTTCGGCCGCCCGAGGTTGGGCGTGAGATACGCCTTGGCGGCACTCCAGCGCTCACCGTTCTTGTGCGTGACCTGGTACAGGCCCACACCCTCTTGCACCGGGCCGTTGAAGTCGGCGTTCTTCGGGTAGCCGGCCTGGCTCGCGGCTTCGACGAACACCGGCCCGTAGCGGTTCGGGCTGCGCAGGTCCATCACGTTGAGCGGGCCGCCGGCGCCGTGCAGCGCATCGGCGCCGCGCTCGTTGTGTTCGCTGCGCTTGAAATACGGCAGCAGGTCGTCGAAGCCCCAGCCGCTGTTGCCCCCGGCGGCCCAGCGGTCGTAGTCGGCGCGCGGGCCGCGCAGGTAGATCATCGCGTTGATCGAACTCGAACCGCCGAGCACCTTGCCGCGCGGCTGGTAGCCGCGGCGCCCGTTCAGGCCGGCCTGCGGCACGGTCTCGAAGCCCCAGCCGGCGTGGCCGGTCTTGGCCATCAGCGCCAGGCCTGCGGGGCAGTGGATCAGCACGCTGGTGTCGGCGGGGCCGGCCTCGAGCAGGCAGACCTTGACGTTGCGGTCTTCGCTCAGCCGAGCGGCGAGCACGCAGCCGGCCGAGCCGCCGCCGATGACGATGTAGTCGAACATGCCTGTCTCCGCAGCAAGGGGAATCGCGCTGCGCGACGGGTCGCGGGCGCTCGGTGCGGGCCGATGATATCGGCGCGGCGACCCTTGAATCTGGAGCGCGCTGCCTATTTGCCCGTCGGCAACGACACCTCGACCTCGAGCCCGGGGTGCGCCGCGCGGATCGCGAGCTCGCCGCCGTGCGCCTGGCTCACCAGGCGGCACAGGTACAGCCCCAGACCGACGCCGCCGGTGGCGCGCTGGCGCGCCGCATCGGCGCGGTAGAAGGCGTCGGACAGATGCGCCAGGTGGGCGTCTTCCACGCCCGGGCCATGGTCGCGCACGGTCAGCAGCACCTGGTCGGCGTCGAGCCGGGTGCTCACCAGTGGCGGCGTGGCGGCGTCCGGGGCGTGTCGCAGTGCGTTGTCGATCAGGTTGCGCAACAGCAGCCTGATCCGGGTCGGGTCCAGCGTCAGGATGGGCAGGCCGGCGTCGAGCGCCACGCCGACGCCGCGGCCGTCGAAGCTGGTTGCGATCAGCCCGCGCACCAGTTCGTTCAAGTCGACCGGCTCGGTGTGCAGCGCCGCGTGGCCGGCGGCCAGGCGCTCGCTTTCGAGCAGGTCGGTGATCAGGTCGCGCATCTGCGCCAGGTCGTGCAGCAGCGCGTCGCGCGCGCCGCCTTCGCCGACCAGTTCGGCGTTCAGCCGCGCTCGCGTCAACGGCGAACGCAACTCATGGCTGATCGCCAGCAGCAACTGGCGTTTGGCGTCGAGCATGTGGTGCAGGCCGTCGGCCATGCCGTTGATCTGCTGCGCCAGGTCGCCGAGTTCGTCGCGCCGGCGCGTGGGGATCGGCTGCGAGAAGTCGCCGCGCCCGTAGCGGACGGCGCCGGCGCGGATGTCGCCCAACGGGCGCAGCAGTCGCCGCACCAGCCCGTACGCGAGCGCGATCAGCAGCAGCAGCACCGCGAGCGTGGCCCCGCCGATCAGGCGCGGCCGTTCTTCGGGCGCGGTGTCGTGCAATGCGGCGCCCGGCCCGGAGCGAAGCGCCTCGGTGGCGGTGCACAGCAGGCCTGCGCAGGTGTCGGCGGTGCTGCGCAGTGGGGCCGGCGCTTCCAGTCGCCGACTCAGGCCGAAGCTGATGCGGTGACCGTCGGCAAGCGTGCGGCTCGTACTCCACGGCTCGCCGTGGTGCTGCACGCGCCGCGCGTCGTGCCCGTTCGCGGGCTGCGACGACCAGTTGACCACGGGCCCCTCGATGCGGATGCGCAGCGGCAGCCGTTGCGCCAGCGCCTGGGCCCTGGCCACGCTGGGCGGCGTGCCGATCTCGGCCACGAGGGTGTCGACGTAGTCGGCAATCAGCGGGCGTGCGTAGTCCTGCCAGCCGAAGCGCAGTGCGGCCTGCATGCCGGCCACGAAGGTCAGCGCCATCGCCAGCGCGAGCAGCAGGAACAGCAGCGTCAGGCGTGCCACCAGCGAGTGCCGCACGCGCTGCCAGCCGCGCCGCGGTGACGCACTCACGTTCTCGCACCGGCGAAGGTGTAGCCGGCGTTGCGCAGGGTCTTGATGCAGTCCAGCGGCTCGAGCTTCTTGCGCAGCCGGCTGACCAGCAGGTCGACCGCACGGGTGTACAGGTCGGCCTGGACGCCGTGCAGGCGGCTCAGGATCTCGTCGCGGCCGAAGACCTTCTGGGGTTCGCTCGCCAGCAGCACCAGCAGCTCGAACTCGGTGCTGGTGAGTTCGACGAGCGTGCCGGCGCGCTTCACCTGGCGGCGTTCCAGATCGATCTGCAGGCCGTCGAAGTTCAGACGCCGCGAGCTGCCGGCCACGGGTCGGGCGCGCCGCAGCACGGTCTGCAGCCGCGCCAGCAATTCGCGCGGCTCGAACGGCTTGGGCAGGTAGTCGTCGGCGCCGATCTCCAGGCCGACCACGCGGTCCATCACGTCGCCACGTGCGGTCAGCATGATCACCGGCACGTCGCTGTCGCGGCGGATCGCGCGGCACACGGCAAAGCCATCCATCTCGGGCAGCATCACGTCGAGGATCACCGCGTCGTAGTCGTGCGCGCGCAGCATCGCCAGGCCGGCGCTCGGGCGGGTGGCGTTGTCCAGCGCGATCTCGGAGCGCGCGAAAAACGCCGCCAGCGGCGCGGCGAGCAAGGCGTCGTCGTCGATCAGCAGGATGCGGCGCATGGGCTCGATTGTCGCCAACTGCAACGGTGGGCGCGCGGGGCGGACCGCAGCCCGGCACCGGCCGGAGACGGCGCCGGGACGGCCTGCGCGACCCTGCGCGACTTGTGCTTGCCCCATGCGGCCGGCGCGGGCTGCGTCAGCCGCGATGCCACCCACCGTGACGCTTGCCGATGAACTCGCGCACCTTCTGCTGTTGCTCCGGCTTCAGGCTGTCGAAGAAGTCAGCCGCGGCGGCGATCACGTCGGGGCTCTTGCTGCGCAACACGCTGGTCTTGGCCTCGACCATCGCCAGCGCGTGCTCGCGGTCGAACTTGGGCCCGGCCACCAGCGCCTGGAACTCGGCCCGCGGGTCGGTGCCGGTGCCCATCAGGGCCTTGCGCTCGTCGTGCAGCTTGTCGGCGAGCACCGCCAGGCGCTGCTTCTGCGCGTCGTCGAGTTGGAGTTCCTTGCCGGCGCGTTCGAGCACGCGCTCGCGCATCTGGGTGGCTTCGGCTTCGCCCATCTGCCAGCCGCCGTGACGGCCGTGGCTGCAGGCGGCGAGGCCGCCGACGAGTATCGAGGCGCCGAAGACGCCGAAGAGGGTTCGTTTGAGCCAGCGTTGCATGAGAGTTTCCTTCGAGTGACGAGAGGTGCACCGGTCGGTGCGTTGAACACAGCGCGATCGTGCCGCTGCGTCGGCGCGCTGTCCTGTCGGCGGGGTATCGGCGTGTATCGTTTCTTGTCGGCGGTGCGCGCTCGCGGGCTCGCAACGCGGGTGCCGGCGCAGCGGGCCGGGTTGTGTTCTGATCCGGGCTTCGTTCAAGGAGCCCCCGGCATGCCCACCCCGCGACTCACATGGCCCCAGTTGTTCACTGCCTATGGCGTGACGCTGATCGCGATGAGCCTGCTCGACGCACTGTGGCTCGGTTGGCTGGCACGCGGCTTCTACCAGCACGAGATGGGTGCGCTGATGACCGACTCGGTGCGCATCGTTCCCGCGGCGCTGTACTACGTGATGTACCCGGCGGCGATCGTCTACCTGGCGCTCACGCCGGCACCACCCCGCCGTGGCGTGGCGGTGCTGCGCAGCGCCGTGCTCGGCCTCGCGGCGTTCGGCGTCTATGACCTCACCAACCTGGCCACGCTGCGCGGTTACAGCGTGGCGATGACGCTGGTCGACATGGCCTGGGGCACGCTCGCCACCGCGCTGGGCGGTGGCCTGGCGTACACGCTCGTGGTGGCGCGTGCCACCGAGCCCTGAGCGCGAAGCGCGTCGCTACGCCTGCAGCAAGCGCACCTTCACCCGCTTGCCCTTGACGGTGCCGGCCGAAAGCCGCTTCAGCGCCTGGTCGGCGATCTGGCGGTCCACCGCCACGTAGGTCGAGAACTCGTTGACGTTGATCTTGCCGACCTGGGCGGCGCTGAAGCCGGCGTCGCCGGTGAGCGCGCCCAGCACGTCGCCGGCGCGGATCTTCTCCTTGCGCCCGCCGACGATCTGCAGCGTCACCATCGGCGGGCGCAGCGGGCCACCGGGTGCGGGTGTGAGCTCGGCCAGCGGGTACCACTGCACCTCGCCGCCCTGCACCAGTTCGATCTTGCCGACGCTGCCCATCTCGTCCAGGCTCGCCAGGCTCAGCGCCAGCCCCTTGGCGTCGGCGCGGCCGGTGCGGCCGATGCGGTGGATGTGCAACTGCGGGTCGGGGGTGGTGTCGACGTTGATCACCGCTTCGAGCTGCGCGATGTCCAGGCCGCGCGCGGCCACATCGGTGGCCACCAGCACCGAGCAGCTGCGGTTGGCGAACTGCACCAGCACCTGGTCGCGCTCGCGTTGCTCGAGTTCGCCGTGCAGCGCCAGCGCCAGGTAGCCCTGGGCCTTCAGCACCTCGGCCAGGTCGCGGCACTGCTGCTTGGTGTTGCAAAACGCCAGCGTGCTGACCGGTCGGAAGTGCTGCAGCAGCAGCGAGACCGCGTGCAGACGCTCGTCTTCGCGAACCTCGTAGAAGCGCTGCTCGATCTGCGCCGCATCGACCTGCGCGCGCACCTTCACTTCTTTCGGCGCGCGCAGGAATCGCTGGCTCAACTTGACGATGCCCTCGGGGTAGGTGGCCGAGAACAGCAAGGTCTGGCGCTGCCGGGGGCACTGGTCGGCGATCTTGGCGATGTCGTCGAAAAAGCCCATGTCGAGCATCCGATCGGCTTCGTCGAACACCAGCGTGTTCAGCGCGTCGAGCTTCAGCGCGCCCCTTTCGAGGTGGTCGATGATGCGCCCCGGCGTGCCCACCACAATGTGCGCGCCGTGCTCCAGGCTCGTCTGCTGGTTGCGCAGCGGCACGCCGCCGCACAGCGTCAGGGTCTTGATGTTGTCTTCGCTGCGGGCCAGGCGCCGGATCTCGTTCGTGACCTGGTCGGCCAGCTCGCGGGTCGGGCACAGCACCAGCGCCTGGACCGCGAACGGCCGGGTCGCATCGGTCAGCTCCAGGTTCGCCAGCAGCGCCAGCGCGAACGCCGCGGTCTTGCCGCTGCCGGTCTGGGCCTGCACGATCAGATCGGTGCCGGCCAGCGCCAGCGGCAGGCTGGCCGCCTGCACCGGGGTCATGCCGACGTAGCCCAGGCCGGCCAGGTTCTCGAGTTGCGCGGGGGCCAGGGCCAGCGTGCCGAACGAAGGGCCCACGGCGGCGGGCGGGCTGGCGGGAGCGGGGGTGCGGGTCATCCGCGATTATCGCGACGGATGCCGAGGGCCCCGCGACTCTGAACTTCCGACCCCCTGCAGGCCTGTTGGCTGACACGCAAACGCGCGCAAGCCCGACAGCGCCGATCGCGCGGTGTGTCGATACTGGGGCCAAGCGCCGGTCGCTTCGATGGCGCGCAGTTTCAGGAGGGCTCACACCATGAACTGCTCATACGAAATCCGCTTCCAGTCCCTGTTCGACCCCGGGCGCGCACTGTGCTTCCCATGCGACGCGCTGGGCCACGTGCCGATGGACGCACTCACCGATCGTGCCCGCGAAAGCTACCTGTACGCGCGCGCCACGATCGGCCATGAGTACGGCTGGCCGGCCGTGCGGCCGCGGGCGCTGCACTGAGCGCGGGCGCGGCTGTGTCACGATCGGTGCCGCGACCCGCGCCGCGGGTGGTGCGAAACGAAGACATTCACGAATCGAAGGAGACGATATGAATGCAGTCAGGATCGTGGCGATCGCACTGATCGTTGCCGGTGCCCTCGGGTTGCTGTACGGCGGCTTCAGCTACACCAAGCAGACCCATCAGGCCAAGCTCGGCCCGATCGAGCTGTCGGTCAACGAGCAGCAGACGGTCAACGTCCCGGTGTGGATGGGCGTCGGCGCGATCGTGGTGGGCGGCGCGTTGCTGCTGTTCGGGAGCAAGAAGGGCTGACGCGCCGCGCATCAACGCGCTTCACAGCGCGCGGCTCACCAGCCTGAAGTCCGGGTCTTCGGCAAACCGCTTGACGGTGAAGCCCAGGGCCTTCATCAACTTGAGCATGCCGGCATTGTTGGCCAGCACCAGGCCGACGATCTCCTTCAGGCCTTTCTCGCGCGCCACGTCCATGATGCTCTCCATCAAGCGCGAGCCCAGGCCCTTGCCGTTGACATCGTCGGCCACGACCAGCGAGAACTCGCAGCTCGACTGGTCGGGATTGGTGATGCAGCGTGACACACCGACGATGCGTTCGGTTTCGAGCATCTCGCCGTCAGGCGCGGCGCGGCGTTCCTTGAATACCGCGACCAAGGCCATTTCGCGGTCGTAGTCGATCAGCGTGAATCGCGCCAGCATCGACGGCGGCAACTCGGCGAACGACGACACGAAGCGGAAATATCGGCTCTGCGGCGACAGGTGTTGCACCAGGTCCTGCAACATCACGGCGTCGTCCGGGTGAATCGGGCGCACCGTGTAGTGGCCACCGCCGCGCAATGGCCAGACCTGTTCGTAGCGGGCCGGGTACGGCAGGATCGCCAGGTGGCTGTAGTTGTTGCGCGGGCCGGTGACGGCCTGCGGCGCGTTGTGGATCACGATGCGCGCATCCACGGCCACGGCACCCGACTCGTCGACGATGATCGGGTTGATGTCCATCTCGCGCAGTTGCGGCAGCTCGCACACCATCTCCGAGACCCGCAGCAGGATCCGGTCGAGCGCCTCCATGTCCACCGCCGCGGCGCCGCGCCACACCGCGAGCGTTTCGGCGATGCGCGAGCGTTCGATCAGGCGGCGCGCGAGGAACTGGTTGAGCGGCGGCAGCTCCATCGCGCGGTCGCCGATCAGCTCGATCATTGTGCCGCCGGCGCCGAACACGATCACCGGGCCGAACGGATCGTCGGTCACGAGGCCGACGTAGATCTCGCGGCCACGCCGCGTGCGCGCCATCTTCTGCACCGTCACGCCATTGATGCGGGCAGCAGGCTGCAGGCGCGCCACGCGCTCGACCATGTCGAGGTAGGTGTCGCGCGCGCCGGCGCCGTTCATCACGTTGAGCACCACCCCCTGCACGTCAGACTTGTGGCTGATGTCGGGCGAATCGATCTTCAGCGCCACCGGGAATCCGAGCTGCGAAGCGATCAGCATCGCCTCGCTGGCGCTGCGCGCAACGAGCGTCTCGGTGACCGGTATGTGAAATGACGACAGCAGCGCCTTGGACTCCATCTCGGTGAGCACGTGGCGGCGTTCGGCCAGCACGCTTTCGATCACCAGCCGCGCGCCCTCGATGTCGGGCTTGGCCAGCGTCGACAGTGGTGGCGGCGTCTGTTGCAGCAGCAGCTGGTTTTGATAGAACGTGGCGATGTTGCCGAACGCGCCCACCGCGGCCTCGGGCGTGCGAAAGCTCGGCACGCTCGCCTCGTTGAGAAGTTCGCGCGCTTCGCCCACCGAAGCGTCGCCCATCCAGCACGCCAGCAGCGGCTTGCCGATCGTGCGCTTGGCTTCGATCAAGGCGCGCGCCACCGCGGCCGGTTCGACACCGGGTTTGGGCGAGCAGATGGCCAGCACGCCGTCGATCCCGCCATCCTTGTCGGCGGCCTCGATGGCGGCTCGAAAGTGCTCGGGTCCGGCTTCTTCCGACACATCGATCAGATCGGACAGCGACGCGAGTTCGGGCAGCCGTGGCGCGAGGGCCTGGATCGAATCGGGCGAAAGCTTGCCGAGTTGCAACGAGATCTCGTTGACCCAGTCGGCCGCCAGCACGCCAGGCCCGCCGCCGTTGGTGACGATCGCCAGCCGCCGCCCCACCGGGCGGTAGCGCGAGGCCAGGCATTTGGCCGCCGAGAACAGCTCGACGAACGAACGCACGCGCACCGCACCGGCGCGCCGCAAGGCGGCGTCGAACACCTCGTCGCTGCCGACGATCGAACCGCTGTGGGTCTGGGCCGCCTCGTTGCCGGCAGGTTTGCGGCCCGCCTTCAGAACCACCACCGGCTTGGCCGTAGCGGCCGAACGCAATGCGCTCATGAAGCGGCGCGCGCTGGAGATGCCTTCGAGGTAGACGATGATGCTGTGGGTGCGCGCGTCGTTGGCGAGAAAGTCCAGCACCTGGGCGATCTCCACCGAAGTGTGCCGGCCCAGCGACACGACCGACGAGAAGCCCACCGCATTCTTGCTCGCCCAGTCGAGCATCGACGAGGTCAGCGCACCCGACTGCGACACCAAGGCTAGCGAGCCGTTGCGGGCCAGCGGCCCGGCCGCGCTGGCATTGAGTTGCAGCGGCGGGCGCTGAAAGCCCAGGCAGTTGGGGCCGAGCAGGTGGATGCCTTCGCGTCGCGCGATCCTCTCGAGTTCGGCCGATGCGTCGGCGCCGATGCCGGTGGAGATCACCAGCGCCGCGCGGCAGGCCATCCGGGCCGCCGCCTCGAGCGCCGCGGCCACGCTGTGCGGCGGCAGCGCGATGATGGCCAGGTCGGCCCGTGCCTGCGCCAGGTCGGCCAGCGTGCCACTGGTCTGGATGTCCAGAAACTGCAGCGTGCCGCTGTAGCGCTGCGCGCGCAGGGCCGCCTGCAAGGTCTTGGCGTGCGGCGTCTGGCTGGCCGGGTCGTCGGCATGGCCGGCGAACACGACGATCGATTCGGGCGAAAAAAGCGGGGTGAGGTAGTGTTTGTCCATGGTCGGGATCGGTACCGATCCGCGCTCCGGCGGCCGTCGAAGTGGGTTCGATCAACGCAAGGTCCGAGAACAGCGGTGGCGGCACCTTATGCGCGCGCCAGGCCTGGCGGCTTGTCTTGCATCAAGGCGCGGCGAGACCGCGGCCCCGCGCCCGCGCCAAGCGTGCGATCGAGCGCGGGCCGATTCCACTGCGAATCGGCGCGGCCGGTGTTGCATCGCCGGCAAGCTCACGGCCACCACCGCCGCGCAGCGCGCTCAGCGCTTGTCGATCGACAGCAATTCGATCTCGAACTGCAGCGGCGTGTTCGGCGGGATCACCCCGCCGGCGCCCCGCGTACCGTAGGCGATCGCGGCCGGGCAGGTCAGGCGCGCCTTGCCGCCGACCTTCATGTGCTGAACGCCTTCGGTCCAGCACGGGATCACGCCGTTCAGCGGGAAGGTGGCTGGCGCGTGGCGCTTGAACGAACTGTCGAACTCGGTGCCGTCGGCGAACGTGCCGCGGTATTGCACGGTCACCTTGTCGCTCGCGGCCGGGCTGGCGCCGCTGCCGTCCTTCAGTGAAAGGTAGACGAGGCCACTGGGCGTGACCATCGCGCCCTTGACCTTGGCGGCGGCAGCGACCAGATCGGCCTGCGCCGTGGCACTCAGCGTGGTGAACAGGCCGAGCACGGCGAATGCGGTACGAACGAGCGATTTCATTGGCAGTTTCCGGAGTGAGTGATGCGGGTCGGCATCATCGCCGAAACCCCGGAGCTTGCATGTGCCGTCGTGGCCGCCGGGATCAGGCCGGGTCGTGGGCTGCCCCCACCGCGGCGAGCTTCTCGCGCAGCGCCCCGATCGGCATGTAGCCGCTGCCCACCAGGTGCAGGTGGTCGCCGTGCTCGGCCACCAAGGTCGGAAAGCCACGGATGCCCCACGCCTGCGACTGCTGAAAGTCCTGCAAGGTCGCGTCGCGCATTGCCTGTGACGCGAACGCGCGCGCGAACTCGGCGCGGGGCAGTCCGAGCTGCTCGGCCACGTCGGCCAGCACGCCGGGCTCGGTGACGTCGCGGCCCTCGGCATAGAACGCGTGCTGCACGGCCTTGAAGTAGCGCCACACCTGCTGCGGCCATCGGCTGCGAACCGTCACGATGGCGCGGCTCGCGGGCTCGGTGTCGTAGACGAAGCCGGGCCGGTGCATGGCGGTATGCGGCGCCTGCGTGAACGGCTGGCCGCTGGCTTGCTCCACGTGGTGCCAGTGGCCGGCGAGTTCGTCGGCGCGCGCCAGTGCCATCGGCTCGGTGGTGAACGGCCGCAAGCCGCCCATCACGAGCGCAAGTTGCAGCGGCGCGGCACCCTGCGGATCGGCCAGCAGTTCGTCGAGCGGCTTGGCGAAGCCGTAGCACCACGAGCACATGGGATCGCCGACGTAGATCAGGTTCATCGTTTCATTCTCCAGCAGCGACGCGCGGACTCTATCGGAAAGCGACGAACGTGACCCGCAGCGACGTTGCTCGCAATTGGTGCGCGTGCGCTGATGGCGTGCGCGACGACGCGCTTGGGCCAGAAGCTTGCTCGCACGACGCAGGAAGGCGTCTATCGCTTTAGGTGCTCTGGTACGCGCCGCCAGCGCAAGTGACCGACCGCCGTTCGAGTTGCCGCCGCGGGTTGTTTCCGGGCCCGCGTCGCCGGACGCCAGCCCGCCGCCACCAAGCGTCGACTTCATCGATCCGGCGCCCTGCAACTCGGCATGTACAAACGGCGCAATGCAAACTAAATTTGGTATGAAAAGCATCACGTCTTGCAACCGGAGCGTTTGCATGTTGCTGCGCAACACACTGCGCCGTCGCAACCGGCTGAGCCCAGCCCGGCTCGCTGTTTCGCCGCAAGACCATCCGTTGGCGCGATGAGGTGGCGCCGTGGATTCAAGTGGCGCTCGGCCGCGTCGAGGCCAACTGTTCTGTACCCGATGCCGGTGAAGTCGGCGTCAGGCGAGATGCGGGAGCTGCGTTCAGCCGATTCCTGCGCCTGGGCGCGCGCCCGCTGCAATCCATGCCTGTGAAAGGAGAGCCACGATGAAGCGCCGTGAATTGATCGTCACTGCGATTGCCGCGCCGCCCTTGCTGCTGACGGGCTGCGCCAACCGCGCATGGGTGCGCATCGGCGCCGTTTCAAACCCTTCCAAGGCGCAAATCACCGTGCTCAACGATGCCTTCGGCCGTGATCCAACGCTACAGAAGGACTGGGGCTACGCCGCGCTGGTTGAAGTCGGCTCTACGCGCCTGCTGTTCGACACCGGCAACAACCCCGAGGTGCTGGCGAGGAACACTGCTGCGTTGAACGTCGATCTCGGCCGGCTCGACTTCGTGGTGATGTCGCACCGCCACGGCGACCACATCGGCGGCATCAGCCACCTTCTGAGCGTCAATCCGAGGGTCCGAATCTTCGCGCCCAAGGAGGGTTTCGGCGTCTTCGGCTCCGACCTGAAGAGCAGTTTTTACCGCAGGGACGAAACGCTGCGGCCCGACCAGCGTTATTACGCGGGAACGCCCCCCGAAACCATGGTCTTCGGTTCGGCCTGGCCGCAGGCCAACATCACGCTGATCGACAAGACCACCGAAATCGCCCCGGGGATGCACCTGATTGCGCTGGTATCCGACAAGCCCGGCACGCTCGAACTGAAGGAACTCTCGCTGGCCATCCGCACGCCGGATGGTCTGGTCATCGTGGTCGGTTGCTCGCACCCGGGCATCGACAAGATTGTGCGGGCGGCAACGGCGATCGACCCGAAGATCAACCTCGTGACGGGCGGTCTACATCTTCTCGTCGCCAAAGACGCGGACATCGAGACCACGGTTGCGACGTTGCGCGACACGTACCAGGTGGGGCATGTCGCCCCCGGGCACTGCACCGGCGAGCCGACCTTCACCGCGCTTCAAAGAGCGTTCGGCGGGCGCTATGTCTATGCGGGGCTGGGCAGCACGATCCTGCTGGGCGCCACACCTCGCGCGCTCGATGCGAGCGGACAGGCAACGCCCGCGGCGCTCAGCGAGAACGATCTTCAGACTTACCAAACGCTGCTCGCGGCCAGCGCTGATCGACGACGCAAACTGTTCACTGGGCTTCAAGGCACTGCGATGCAAGGTGACCGCTACCTCGCGCAATGGCGGCGCAGTCTGGTGGGTTGCTGTTAAGTGCGCCTGCGGGCGGCGTTGCCGCCGCCCCCTGTGGAGGGTGAGCAAAGCGGCCAAGCATTCGCTCATGAATCGGCTGACCGAAGTGCCTCCAGGATCGCCACCGGCGACCGGGTGGAAATGACCCGTGCAAGCTCCAGACCCGAGGCCTGGAGCAGCGCCTTGAATTCGTTTGCGGTGCGCTCACGCGCCGTCCCGAACATGGCCATCATCTGCATGTCGACGAGGTAATCAGTCGCCCGCCCGAGCGTGGGGTCCGGCTCCAGGAGCTGCTCGACGATCAACAAGCGCGCGCCAGCGGCCAGCGCGGCGCGACAGTTTCGTAGGATTCGAACGCAATCGTCGTCGGACCAGTCGTGCAGGACGCGAATCAGCAGGTAGATGTCGGCGCCAGGCGGCACATGGTCGAAGAAGCTGCCGCCCTGGACGTCGATGCGCCCGCCCGATCGGGCTTCGGGCGGGATCGCCGCAACCACTTCATCGCGGTCGAACACCAGACCGCGCGGGCCCGGGAACCGGGCCAGGATGTGCCGCAACGCCTCGCCGTTGCCTCCGCCGACATCGGTGATCAACGTCGGCCCGGAGAAGTCATAGCCGGTGGCGACCGCCTGGTGCCGCTGGTCCGGAAAATTCGCCATGAAGGCGTCGAAATTGCGCGCTTCGTCGGGGTGCTCGCGCAGGTACTGGAAGCGGCCCGTGTTCCACGCCGCCTGATGCGGAACGTCGCCCGTCAGCGCCACGTCCAACGCACTCCAGGCCTTCCACGAGCCGGGGGCAGTCCAGAACCTGGCGCCGTGGTGCAGGCTGTTCGGCGCGTCGGTTCTCAGGAGCACCGAGCGTGGCGAATGGCACACGCTGCCATCCGCGCCGACGCGAAAGACGCCGAACGCTGCCAGCGCGCGCAGCACGCGCAACAGCGGCGTGGCCAGGACGGCGCAGGCATCGGCCAGATCCTGCACGTGGCAACTGCCGTCTTTGGCAATCCGGTCTGCCAGCCCGAGATCGGCCACCAGCCGGAGCATGCGCGACACCTGGAACCCGCGGATGAGCAGGTCCAGCGCCCCTCGGTCGTCGTCAACGGCGTCTTGGGTCATGGCGTCATTGCCCGCCGATTACGACCACCGTGTAGCCACCGAACAGCACGCCACCCTGCATGGCGCTGACCCGGTACACGTGCGCCTGGCCCTTGTCGGGTGCCGCGTCGCTGGTCATGAAGGCGACCAGCTGATCGTCGCCGCTGACGCAGTGCCGGTCGCTCGCGCCATGGGCCGAAAACCCACCACCGCTCGCTGCCGGGCGCGACAGCATCACGGCGCCGGTGGGCGGTGCGTTGGCCGGGAACCGGCCGCGCTCGCCGGTGCGCAGTTGCAGCCAGGGCATGGTGTTCGACGCGACCCTTTCGACGCTCAATTGCGCCGGTTCGTGGAACAGCGGCCCGACCCGCAGCACGATCGGCCCGGCCAGCGCCTTGGCGGGCATCGGCTCCCGGGCGTGCGGCGCCGCGAGGCTCCTCATCATCATGGCCTGGCCGCCAGGCGCGACGACGTGGATGTTGCGCTGGCCGACATGCCGATTCACCCGCGCGTCCAGCGCCGGCAGGCCCGGCAGATCGGAGGTGTTGTCCCACACCCGCACCAGCAGACATTCGTGCCCGCCATTGAGGAACGTGGGCGCCCAGGCCACCGGGCACTTCACCACCGCGTGCGCGTGCCCGCTGCCCTTGGGGCCGAGCGCGATCGCGGTCTGCGCGATGAGGTGCGTGCTCGCCGGGTTGACGCCCAGCGACGGGTCGCACCAGAAGAACTCGACAACAACTTCGGCCGCCGCCGCCTGGCCGAAATTCCACACATGGGCATACAGCGTGTTCGGCCGATTGGCCAGCGCGACATCGCCGAACGTGGCAGGTATCGGCGGCGCGGCCGACGGTTCGACGCCCGGGACGATGAAGATGTCCGGGCTTTCCCAGAACGGGCCGTTCACCGGTCGGCCGCCCAGGTCGCCGGGGAAGGCGCGCATGAACAGGAACGGCAGGTACATGTCCTTGCGCGGACCGCCCCAGACGCCGGGTGGGTTGGGGTGTTGCAAGTCGCCCGGGGTCAATGGGGTGGGATCGCCGAGGCGCCCGGTCGTCGAGCCCTGCGGCCGTTGCGGGCGCTGCGGGTTGGGGCAGGGGCTGCCGCAGGCATCGCGCGGCGGTTCGGGCTCGCACGGCGGCTTGTCCGTGCAGGCGCGCCCGCAGGTGTCGTCGGCCGGCGCCGCGCACTCGACCAGCATGAACCGGCGGGCACGCTGGCGTTTGCAATCGTCGGTGTCGGGGCAGCCGCGCGGCTGCCCGGCTTCGAGACAATGCGGATAGCGGCAGCACTCGTTCACGGCGGGCCTCCCTTCAGTGGATCGGTCCCGGCGCGGGCGCAGCCGGATCGGGCGTGTCGACGTACTTCAACTGCAGCGGCGTCTTGCCCAGATCCCATTCGACCGAGCCTTCGGGCGCGACCACCGGCTTGAGATAGCGAAAGCCGAGATCGGTGGTGGCGTACGCGTCCTTGCCGTTCTTGGCGTCCTGACGGATCCAGTCCCAGGTCAGGTAGGCGAACGCGCGGTCGCTGTCGAGGTTGTACTGGGTCGCGAAACCGGTGTCGTTGGCCAGCCTGCCGATCAGGTAGGCGGAGAACGGGATCGGGTCGCCCAGCGGGCTCGACGTTTGCTCGCCGGTCAGGTGCGCCTCGTTGAGCCGGTCGGTCTGCGCCGGGGTCTGTGCCTGCTCGTAGGCGGAACGGGTCTGCGGATCCACCGGCGCGCCGAGCCTGAAGAACACGTCGGGGCGGGCGCCGGCCCGGTACGGCCCCGGCCGCAGCGGCTTGTAGGCGCCGTGGGCCGCGCTGGCGTCGGACTTGCTCGGGTCGTAGGTCTCGGTGGGCGTGGGCATCTGGAAGTTGGTCTTGCCGTCGGTCGTGAACAGGCTGATGTTCGGATAGGCCCACGGCCGGCGGAACTCCCAACCCTCGAGCGGAATCTGCACCGTGCCGTCGGCGTTGAGGTGCTTGCGCAGGACCGGGTAGTAGGGATAGTTTCGGTCGAGCACCGAGTGGCCCAGGCCGATCGCCGAGGCGTCCTTGTCGAGATTGCCGAATGGGTCCACCGCAGCGGCCAGCGCCTGCTGGAACGCGCTGTCGACCGTGCCCCCGAGCGTGATGAGTGGCAGGTCGATCTCGTTGGGCAGCCGCAATTCGCCGTCGTCGTAGCGCTGCTCGGCGTGCGGCATGAAGAAGCCGGTGTGCGCGAGCACGTCGTGGGTTTTCACCGCGACGTCCCAGACCATCATGGCCAGTTCGTACAAGCCCAGGCGGATCAGGTACGTCGACGGGCTCACCAGCATCTTGATCAGGTCTTCGGCGAGTTGCAGCGCCGCTTCGAGCTCCTTGATCGCCCACTCGAACAGCGCCACGATGGCCGCGCAGACGTCGGCGATCGGGTTGCCGGTGTCGGCGCCGCTGAAGTCGGGCGGTTGCAGCAGGTTCTCGATGTCGGACGCGGGAGGCGTGATGATGAAGTCCGGCTTGCGCGGCTTCTGCAGCTCCCAGGTCCCGTTGAACGAGAACTTGTAGAAGCTGATCATGATCTTGTAGATCGTCTGGATCTGCCAGGGCAGCGGGAAGCCCTTGGGCACGCTGAAAGCCGGCGGAGGTGCGATCGCGTCGAGCAACTCCGAGAACGGCCGGTCCATGCCGTGTCCGGTCACCGCGAAGATCACGTCGGCCAGCTTGCCCTGGTCGATGGCCGACTGGAACGAGTCGCCGCCGTAGATGAGCGGATGTGGATGGTCGGCGAATGCATCGATCATCGCGCGCACGATCGCGTCGGCCATCCAGCCGGGCATCTCGCCGTCGACATCGAGCGCCTTCTTGCGCTCGGCGGGGTCGTCGGGCAGCGTCGGCGGCCGTTGCGCGCCGCGCGGGTCGTCGGGCGTCATCTGCACCGCGAACCACAGCGCGCACATCGACAGTTCGGGGTAGGTGTCGGTGGCACCCCAGGGGTCGGCCGGGATCGTCTCGCCGTCGCGCGTCAGCCCGTAGTTCCAGGCGTCGATGTGGTTCTCGATCAGGTGGTGGCGCTGCGGGTGGTTGCGAAACGGGCCGCCGCACTGCTCGTTGACGAACGAATGGGCCACCACGTCGGTGCCCACGTGCGTGATGTAACCCAGTGCGAACGCGAGAAACTGCTGCGAGCGGCGCTCGCCGTCCTCGCCATCGAGCAGCAGCTCGGCCTGGCGCACCAATGCCCGGCACATGGCCGACGGCCGCCGGTAGTGCGACATGTCGCTCCACAGGAACGACTGCTCGTCGAAGCCCTTTTGCACGCAGGTGTCGAACATCGTGAAGATGTCCTTGAACGTGAGCAGTTCTTCCTCGCCGATGGCGACCAGCGCCACCTTGAGCTCCGCGATCACGACCTTGAACTCGCTGATCACGCCGCCGGTGAGCGCATCGGTCAGGTCGGCGGCGGTCGCCACCAGCGGCCCGATCGTGGCGTTCCAGCCGGCCACGAACTCATTCCAGATCTTTTGCAGCTTGATCAGGATGCGCAGCAACTGCGCCATCGTCGAACTCACCTTGTCGAGGATGATGAGGAGCGGCTCCCAGTCGTCTTCCTTGGCGGCATCGAAGAAGTAGTAGACCTTCAAGGCCAGCATCAGCTCGTCGGACAGCGGGCCGATCGGATTGCTGTTGTAGTCCTGCGAGAAGTAGAAGAGATCGGGGCCGATGGCGCCGATCGCGGTGAACTTTTCCCAGTCCCGCATCGCCTGCCCGCACGCAGTGGGCGTGAAATGAGCCAGTTCCGGGACCGGCACCGGCCAATCCGGAAACTTGCCCGTCAGCAAATGATCGGAAACCCGCCGCGCCGTGTAGATGTGAGTGAAGTGCCCAGGCATGCCGACCTCGCTGTTGGTTCATGGCAGCGGGTGCGCGTCGGCGGTTATTCGAAACTGCAAGCGACGCAAGCCAATGCAATGCCTTGCGAGGGTGGCGACGCGCGTTCACTGCGCTGCCCCTATAGGTAGGCGAGTGCGCTCACATTTGCCACTTCAGACTTGGGGGGCGCAGGTTCGAGTCGAGTCACCGCGCCGCGCGACGAAGGCTGCGGCGCGGCTCGCGCGTCGGCACGCGACGTCGAACGAAATCGGGTTCGGAACTCGCGCTGCGGTGGTGCGAGCCTCGCGGCAGGCGCGCACGCATGCGGTCACCGGTGGCCGGTGTCGACCACCGGCCGGGGCTGCCGGGCGCAACGCCGCCGCTCAGCGCGGCAACTGCGTCAGCGTGGATTCCGGCGACTCCAGGCCACAGGCGAGGCCGCCGTCGGCGGTGCCGAAGCCGCGGTCCACCCAACGCCTGCCGTGCGCAAACGCCTGGTGGGCGGCGGCCGTGGGGTCGTCGAAGGGCGGAGTGGGCACGCCGATCGGGATCTCGAGCGAGACCGATTCGTAGGCGTCGTAAATCACGAGGCGCGGTGCGAATGCGCGGGAGCCCAGTCGCTCGGGCGAGCACTGAAATTCGAAGCCGCGGTACTGTGCGAAATAGGTGGGTTCCATGTCGATCAGGTCGGTGGTTGGCGTGGCGTCGGGGACCGAGCGGCTTGCGTTGTCGTCGCCAGCCGATGGTGCACGCATCCCATGCCAGCGGCAACCCGCATGTCGGGGGGAAAACCACGACGCGGCCACGCGTCATGGCCCAGGGTAAGTCCGGCGCTGCGCGCCTTGCCCGAGCGCCGCCATCCGACTTAGACTTTGCCGACCGTCCGGTCGAGGATGTTTTTTCCGCCGCCGCGCACATCCAGGTGCGCATCGGCCGGTGAACTGGAGCCTGCGCATGTCCGAACCCCTGGTGCTGAGCGCGCAAGTCGGCGCGGTTCGCACGCTCACGCTGAACCGCCCGAAGGCGCTCAACAGCTTCACGGCGGACATGCACGAGGCGCTGGCGCAAGCGTTGAGCGAGGCAGAGACCGACGCGCAAGTGCGCTGCCTGGTGCTCACCGGCGCCGGGCGGGCGTTTTGCGCCGGGCAGGATCTGGCCGATCCGGCGGTCGCGCCCAACCTGGCGCCCGGTGCCCGCCCCACCGACGTGGGCAACGTGATCGAGCGCTACTACAAGCCGCTGGTGCTGCGCCTGCGCGCGATGCCGGTGCCGGTGATCGCCGCGGTCAACGGGGTGTGTGCGGGCGCCGGGGCGAGCCTGGCGCTGGGCTGCGACATCGTGATCGCGGCGCGCTCGGCGAGCTTCATCCAGGCCTTCTCGAAGATCGGCCTGGTGCCCGACGCTGGCGGCACCTGGCTGCTGCCGCGCCTGGTCGGGCGCGCCAATGCGCTCGCGCTGGCCATGACCGGCGACAAGCTGACCGCTGAAGCAGCGCAGCAGATGGGCCTGATCTGGAAATGCGTCGACGACGCCGCGTTCGCCGATGACGTGAGCGCGACGGCCGCGCGCCTGGCGGCGATGCCGGTGAAGGCGCTGGTGGCCACGCGTGCAGTGATCGATGCCTCCATGCAACTCGGCCTGGCCGATGCGCTGAGCCTCGAGGGCGAGTGGCAAAGCCGGCTGAGTGCCTCGCGCGACTACCTCGAAGGCGTGGCCGCGTTCATGGCCAAGCGCCCCGCCCACTTCAGCGACCGCTGATGCCCCGCGGCCGCGCCCCCGGTTATGGCCCGCAGCGCGAGCAGATCCTCGCCCGTGCCGCCGAATTGTTCGCGCGCCGCGGCTACACCGCCACCTCGATGAACCAGGTCGCGCTGGCCTGTGGCATCTCCAAGCCGTCGCTGTACCACTACGTGCGCGACAAGTACCAGTTGCTGGTCGAGATCGCCGAAGACCACGTCGGCCGGCTCAAGACGCTGGTGGTGCTCGCCGAGCAGCGTCCGCTCGACGCGCCGGAGCGCTTGCGCGCATTGATCGGCAGCTTTCTCGAGGCCTACGCCGATGCGCAGGCGGCGCACCGCGTGCTGACCGAGGACATCCGGTTTCTCGAACCGGCCGATCGCGAGCGCGTGCTCGACGGCCAACGCGAGGTCGTCGCCGCGTTCGCCGATGCGATCGCCGGCGTGCGCCCCGAACTGCGCGCGGCCGAGTTGCACAAGCCGCTGACCATGCTGCTGTTCGGCATGATGAACTGGATGTTCACCTGGTTGCGGCCGACCGGCCGGCTGACGCACGCGGCGATGGCGCCGATCGTCACCGAGCTCTTCTTTGGCGGGCTGAATGCGGTGCGCGTGCCGCAGACCCATGCCGTCGCGCCGGCTGCGGCGACAAAGAAGAAGCGCTCGCGCGAGCCCGCCGCAACCCTGGCAGACCGGCGGCGCGCCTGACGCGCGTCGCGCAAACCCCGTTCATCGCGATTCACAACCCCTCACCGGAGACACTCATGAACCTGAAGAAGATGCTCGTCGCGGTCGCCATCGCGTTCGGCGTTGCCGGCCTCGCCCACGCCGATGTCAATGTCGGCGTGATCGTTTCGGCCACCGGCCCGGCGGCGTCGCTGGGCATTCCCGAGAAGAACACGATCGCCTTGCTGCCGCACACCATCGGCGGCCAGAAGGTCAACTACCTCGTGCTCGACGATGCCTCCGACACGACGCAGGCCGTCAGCAACACGCGCAAGCTGATCACTGAGGACAAGGTCGACATCATCCTGGGCTCGACGATCACCCCGAACTCGCTGGCGATGATCGATGTGGTCGCCGAGAACCAGACGCCGATGATCTCGATGGCGGCGTCGGCACGGATCGTCGAGCCGATGGACGCCAAGCGCCGCTGGGTCTTCAAGACGCCGCAGAACGACATCATGATGTCGCTGGCCGTGGCCACCAGCATGGCCGACGCCGGCGTCAAGACGGTCGGCTTCATCGGCTTCGCCGACGCCTACGGCGAAGGCTGGTACCAGGAGTTCGCGAAGGCGGCGGCGCTGAAAGGCTTGACGATCGTCGCGAGCGAGCGCTACGTGCGCACCGACACCTCGGTGACCGGCCAGGTGCTGAAGATCGTCGCCGCCAGGCCCGACGCGGTGCTGATCGCTGCGTCCGGCACGCCCGCGGTGCTGCCGCAGCGAGCGCTGAAGGAACGCGGCTACACCGGCAAGTACTACCAGACGCACGGCGTGGCGAACAACGATTTCCTGCGCGTGGGCGGCAAGGACGTCGAGGGCACATTGCTGCCGGCGGGTCCGGTGCTGGTCGCCGCGCAGCTGCCGGCCAGCAACCCGGTGAAGAAGTCGGCGCTGGAGTACATCGGCAAGTACGAGGCGATGTATGGCAAGGGATCGGTCTCGACCTTCGGTGGGCACGCCTGGGACGCCGGCCTGCTGATGCGCGGCGCGGTGGTGCAGGCGCTCAAGACGGCGCAGCCGGGAACGGCGGAGTTCCGTTCGGCGTTGCGCGACGCGCTCGAGCGCAGCAAGGACGTGCACGGTGCGCACGGCATCTTCAACATGTCGCCCACCGACCACCTCGGGCTCGATCAGCGCGCGCGGGTGATGGTGAAGGTCGAGAACGGGGCCTGGAAATACCAGCCCTGAACGGCGGGCGCGTGCGCGCGGGAAAACCCCTTCGAGGCGCATCCGGTCGCACTTCTAGAATCGTTGTGCAGGTGCACAACGAAGGAATTGCCGAATGGCCCCAACCCGCCGCGCAGTCAGACCCGAGGCGAGCGGCGAGCCGGGCCACGCCGCCACCTCGGCGGCCAAAGCCGCCACGACGGCCGCCACCTCGCCCGCCGGGCCGCGCATCCTCAAGAAGTACCCGAACCGCCGGCTCTACGACACCCAGCTGAGCAGCTACATCACGCTGGCCGACGTGAAGGCGATGGTGCTGTCGGCCGAGTTGTTCGAGGTGCGTGATGCCAAGACCGGCGAAGACCTCACGCGCAGCATCCTGCTGCAGATCATTCTCGAAGAAGAGAGCGGCGGGGTGCCGATGTTCTCGGCGCCGATGCTGGCGCAGATCATCCGCTTCTACGGCCATTCGATGCAGGGCATGATGGGCTCGTACCTCGAGAAGAACCTGCAGACCTTCACCGACATCCAGGCGCGCCTGGCCGAGCAGTCCAAGGGCTTGTACGACCCGACCGCGCAAACACCCGAGATGTGGTCGCAGTTTCTGAGCGGCCAGGCGCCGGTGGTGCAGGGGCTGATGGGCAACTACCTCGAGCAGTCGCGCAACATGTTCGCGCAGATGCAGGAGCAGATGGCCAAGCAGGCCGGCACGCTGTTCCCCGGCATGCCGGGGTTCAAGCCGCCCAAGCGCTGATCGCGGGGCGGCGGCGCAGATCGGCGAAAATCCGCCGATGACCCAAGACACGCTCGCCCGCCCGCCCGCCGCCACCGCCGCACCGAAGATCGGTTTCGTCTCGCTCGGCTGCCCGAAGGCACTGACCGATTCCGAGCTGATCCTCACGCAACTGCGGGCCGAAGGCTACGACACATCCAAGACCTTCGCCGGCGCCGACCTGGTGATCGTCAACACCTGCGGCTTCATCGACGACGCGGTGAAAGAGAGCCTCGACACCATCGGCGAGGCGCTGGCCGAGAACGGCAAGGTGATCGTCACCGGCTGCCTCGGCGCCAAGGCCGGCGAGGGTGGCGGCAACCTGGTGCGGCAGATGCACCCGAGCGTGCTCGCCGTGACCGGGCCGCATGCGACGCAGGAGGTGATGGACGCCGTCCATCGGCACAGCCCGAAGCCGCACGACCCTTTCGTCGACCTGGTGCCTGCGCAAGGCGTGAAGCTCACGCCGCGCCACTACGCCTACCTGAAGATCAGCGAAGGCTGCAACCACCGCTGCTCGTTCTGCATCATCCCGAGCATGCGCGGCGATCTGGTCTCGCGCCCGATCGGCGAGGTGCTCGGCGAGGCGCAGCGCCTGTTCCAGGCCGGCGTGAAGGAACTGCTGGTGATCAGCCAGGACACCAGCGCCTACGGCGTCGACGTGAAGTTCCGCACCGGCTTCTGGGACGGCCGCCCGGTCAAGACCCACATGACCGACCTGTGCGAGAAGCTCGCCGAACTTGCCGCGCAGCACGGCGCCTGGGTGCGTCTGCACTACGTCTACCCGTACCCGCACGTCGATCAGATCCTGCCGTTGATGGCCAGCGGCGCGATCCTGCCCTACCTCGACGTGCCGTTCCAGCACTCGCACCCCGAGGTGCTCAAGCGCATGAAGCGGCCAGCCAACGGCGAGAAGAACCTGGAGCGCCTGCAACGCTGGCGCGAGGCCTGCCCCGAGATCGTGATCCGCAGCACCTTCATCGCCGGCTTTCCGGGCGAGACCGAAGACCAGTTCGAGCACCTGCTCGATTTCATGCGCGAGGCCCAGATCGACCGCGCCGGCTGCTTTGCGTACTCGGCAGTGGCCGGCGCGACCGCGAACGACCTGCCCGGAATGCTGCCGACCGCACTGCGCGAAGAGCGCCGCGCGCGCTTCATGGAGGTGGCCGAAAGCGTGTCGGCGGCAAAGCTGCAACGCCGCATCGGCGCGACCATGCAGGTGCTGGTGGATTCCGCCCCGGCGCTGGGCCGCAAGGGCGGGGTGGGGCGCTCGTACGCCGACGCGCCCGAGATCGACGGCAGCGTAAAGTTGCTGCCGCCAGAGAAGGCGTCGAAGACGTTCAAGGTCGGCGAGTTCACGCGGGTGAAGATCGTCGGCGCTCAGGGCCACGATCTGGTGGGCGTGCCGATCTGAGGCCATGGCTCGTGCAGGGCCTGCTCGGGGCGCGGCGCGCGTCGAGCGGGTAGAGTGAATGCGTCCAACGGGAGCCGCCATGCACCACCGATTTGAGGCCATCGTCATCGGCGCCGGCCAGTCCGGCCCCGCGCTCGCCGCGCGCTTGGCCGGGGCCGGCAAGAAGACCGCGCTGATCGAGCGCGGAGCCCTCGGTGGCACCTGCGTCAACAACGGCTGCATCCCGACCAAGACGCTGGTGGCGAGCGCGCGGGTCGCGCAGGTGGTGCGCCACGCGGCGGCGTTCGGCGTCGAGGCGGGTGCTGCGATGCGCGTCGACATGAGCGCCGTGAAGGCGCGCAAGGACGCGGTCGTGAACGAGTCGATCGCCGGCCTTCAGGCATGGCTCGGTGGCTTGCCGAAGCTGGCGCTGGTTCGCGGCCAGGCTCGCTTCATCGCACCGAACCGGCTGCGCGTCGATGACGACGAGTTCGAGGCGCCGCAGATCTTCATCAACGTCGGCGCCCGTGCCACCGTGCCCGACTGGCCGGGCATCCACGAGGTGCCGTACCTCACGAACGTGTCGATGATGGAGGTCGACTTCCTGCCCGAGCACCTGGTCATCGTCGGCGGCAGCTACATCGGGCTGGAGTTCGCGCAGATGTACCGCCGCTTCGGCAGCGAGGTCAGCGTGATCGAGGCGGCGCCGCGCCTGATCGCGCGCGAAGATGCCGAGGTCTCGGACGCCGTGCGCGCGATCCTGGAGCGCGACGGCGTCAAAGTCCACTGCGGTGCCAAGAGCCTGGCGATGGCGCGCGCTGGGGCCGCCGTGCGGGTCGCGTTCGACACCGAAGGCGGCGCGCGCACCGTCACCGGCAGTCACCTGCTGCTGGCCGTGGGGCGCCGGCCGAACACCGATGACCTCGGCCTCGACGCCGCCGGCGTCGCGCTCGACGCACGCGGCTACATCGTCGTCGACGACGAACTGCGAACTAGCGCCGTCGGCGTGTGGGCGCTCGGCGATGCCAACGGCAAGGGCGCGTTCACGCACACCTCGTACAACGACTACGAGATCGTGGCCGCGAACCTGCTCGACGGCGGGTCGCGCCGGGTGTCCGACCGCATCGGCACCTATGCGCTGTACATCGACCCGCCGCTCGGGCGCATCGGCATGAGCGAGGCCGAGGTGCGCGCGAGCGGACGCGCCGCGCTGGTGGCCACACTGCCGATGACACGCGTCGGCCGGGCTCGCGAACGCGGCGAGACCGCCGGCTTCATGAAGGTGCTGGTCGATGCCGGCACCCAGCGCATCCTCGGCGCTGCGCTGCTCGGCATCGAGGCCGACGAGGTCGTGCAGTTGCTGCTGCTCGCAATGGCCGCCGAGCTGCCGTATCCGCGCATCCAGCGCACGATGTGGATCCACCCGACCGTCAGCGAGTTGCTGCCGACCCTGTTCGAGCGCCTGAAGCCACTGGTCTGAGCCAGGCTGGGTGGCAAGAGGCCGGCCCTAAACTGTGGCGTACCGCGCGAGTCACCGCGGCCTCGACCCTGAAACGAGACGTCCATGACCGAGCGCGCACCCGAATCCAAGCCATCCATCGACACGGCGCTGGTCCACCACCCGTACCGGCCGCCCGCAGGCTTCGCGGCGCCGCAACCCGGCGTGTTCAAGGCCTCGACGGTGATCTTCCCGAACACGGCCGCGATGCGCGCGCGCGACTGGAAGTCCAAGGCCGGCTACACGTATGGCCTGCACGGCACGCCGACCACCTTCACGCTGGAAGAGCGCATCGCCACGCTCGAAGGTGGCCTGCACACCTTGCTGGTGCCCAGCGGCCTGGCGGCGATCGCGCTGACCGACATGGCGCTGCTGGCCGCCGGCGACGAGGTGCTGATTCCCGACAACGCTTACGGCCCCGGCAAGGAGCTGGCGCGCCACGAACTCGCCGCCTGGGGCATCGGCCATCGCCACTACGACCCGACCGACGCGAACGCGCTCGCCGCGATGCTCACACCGGCGACCAAGCTGGTGTGGGTGGAGGCGCCGGGCTCGGTGACGATGGAATTCCCCGACGTGCCGAACCTCGTGCGCGCCGCGCGCTCGAAGGGCGCGCTCGTCGCGCTCGACAACACCTGGGGCGCGGGCGTGGCCTTCGATCCGTTCCGGCTGGAGGCCGGCACCACCGGCGCCGTGCTCGGCGTCGACATCTCCGCCCACGCGCTGACCAAATATCCGTCGGGGGGCGGCGACGTGCTGATGGGCTCGGTCACCACCCGCGACCCGGCACTGCACCTGAGGCTGGCCGCCACCCACATGCGCATGGGCAGCGGCGTGGCGGCCAACGACGCCGAGGCGGTGCTGCGCGGGTTGCCGACGCTGGCGCTGCGCTATGCCGCTGCCGACCGCGCCGGCCGCACGCTGGCGCAGTGGTGGTCGCAGCGGCCCGAGGTGGCGCAGGTGCTGCACCCGGCGTTGCCCGGCTCGCCCGGCCACGCGCACTGGCAGCGGCTGTGCACCCAGTCGGCCGGGCTGTTCTCGGTCGTGTTCCACGAACGCTACCGCGCGCCGCAGGTCGATGCCTTCGTCGATGCACTGAAGCTGTTCAAGCTCGGCTTCTCATGGGCCGGGCCGGTCAGCCTGGTTGTGCCATACGACCTCGCGTCGATGCGCAAGCGGCCCGCCTGGCGCGGCGCGCTGGTGCGCTTTTCGGTCGGGCTGGAAGCGGTCGATGACCTGATCGCCGACTCGACGCAGGCGCTTGCCGTGCTTGCAGCCCCGAACGGTTCTTAACACTGTTTGTCTTGCCGCTGACACGATCGACTCCTATCCTTGGGCCATGAAAAAGCTCCCGTTCGCCCAGCGCTTTCGTTCATCGCCAGCGGGCGTGATGTCCCCGGTCGAATCGCATCGGCCGTTTCGGCTCTGGATGACCGGCAGCCTCGCGGTCGTGATGGCCGCGATGGTCCCGTTGCGCGATGTGTCAGACACCGAAGGCGACAGCGCATCGCGCGTGGTGCGCCACAGCCGCTACGGAGTCGGCGAGACCGTGCAGCGCATCGAGGCCGCGGCGCGCGACCGCGGGCTGTCGGTGCTTGCCCTGATGCCCGGCGAGCGGCCCGTGCTGGTGCTCGGCTCCTCGATCGGCGGCACCTTGGTCGTGATGGACGAGGCCGATTCGCACCCCGAGGTACCGATGAGCGTGATGGTGCGTGAAGGCCCCGACGGTGGTGCCGACGTGCTGATCGGCTCGAGTTCGTCCGCCGATGTACCGCGCGATTGGCAGAGCCTGCCGGCGGCAGTGGTCGATGACCTGCAAGCCCTGCCGGGCTTGGTGGATCGCGCGCTGGTTTGACCGGCGCTTGTCGAGCGGCGGCGAGCTTCGCGTTCGCGCCGGCGCTACACCCAGCCGAGCGCGCCCGCGCCCATGCCCAGCGCCACCAGCCACATCGGGCTGAGGCGCGTGCGCATCATCACCGCCACACTGATGGCGACCAGTGCGAGCGCGCCCCAGCGGCTGTGCGGGTTGCGCAGGTAGGGTTCGGCCAGCACCCAGCCGGTGGACAGCAACAGGCCGACGGTGAGCGGCGTCAGGCCCGACGTGAAAGCGCGCACCGCGCGCGTTTCGCGCCGCTGCGTGCCCCATCGGGTGGCCCACAGCGACAACGCGGTCGACGGCAACAGAATGCCGGCCATCGTGGTCAGCGCGCCGAGCAGGCCTGCCACGTTCCAGCCGAGCACCGCGACGAACAGCACGTTCGGCCCCGGCGCGGCCTGCGCGATCGCGATCGAAGCGGTGAACTGCGCGTCGGTCAGCCAGTGCTGGTCGACCACGATGTAGCGGTGCATGTCGGGCACCGTGGCGATCGCCCCGCCCACCGACAGCATGCTGAGCAGCAGGAAGTGGCCGAACAGGCCGACCAAATTCGAAGGGGTGGGGTTCATCGGCGCAACCGGCTCCACGCGATCGCGATCGCCACCGCCCCCAGCCCCAGCAGCATCCACACCAGCGGCCAGCGCAGCCACGCCGTGGCCAGCAGGATGGCCGCGGCCAGGGCCACGCTGATCGGCACGCCCATCGGATTGCGCTTGAAGGTTTGCAGCAGCTTCAGGCCGGTCGCGATCACCAGCCCGGCGGCCACGGCCCCCATGCCGCGCAGTGCACCGGTGACCGCGGGCACCTGCGCGAACTGGCCATAGAGGGCGGCCAACGCCAGCACGATGACCAGCGGCGCCAGCAGCATGCCGGCCAGCGCCGTGAACGCACCGCGCATCCCGAAGGCGCGGTCGCCGAACATCAGCGCAAGGTTCACGACGTTCGGGCCGGGCAGCACCTGGCTGACGGCCAGCATCTCGACGAACTGCTCTTGCGTGAGCCAGCGGCGCCGCTCGACCAGCTCGCGCTGCGTCACCGGCAACACACCGCCGAAGCCCTGCAGCGCGAGCCGGTTGAAGGCGAAGAAAAGTTCGCGCAGCGAGGCCGGGGCGGCGAGCGTCTCGAGTGTGCCCGTGCCGATGCCCATGCCTGTGCTCGCGCCAGTGCTCGTGCCCATACCAGGTGCCGACCCTGGCGGTGTACTCACGCCAGCACCACGCTTCGGCGACTCGCCCACACGCTCAACGCAATCGCCACCAGCAGCCACGCCAGCGCGAACCAGCTCAGCGGCGCGTAGCCGTGCGCGGCGATCAGCCAGCCGCCGCTCGACGCCCCGGCGGCCTGGCCGAGATAGATCGCCGAGGTGTTGAGCGCCATCAGCGCCGGCGCGAGCACCGGTGCTGCAATGCCCAGCCGTGCCTGCTGCCCGGAGTTCGACGAGAAGCAGCCGAGCGCCCATGGCGTCAGCACCAGCGCCATGCTGATCGGGCCGGTGCCGAGCGGCCACAGTGCCAGCGAGCAGGCGATCAGCGACAGCGTTGCCGCGACCGCGACCGCGGGCCCGACGCGGTCGACCACGCGCGTGAGCGCCACATTGCCGATCAGCCCGAACGCGCCGAACCAGATCAGCAGCAGCGTGATCTGCCCCGTGCCGGAGCCCAGCGTGGTCTTGAAGTAGGGCGTGAAGTACGAGAACAGCGTGAACTGACCGGCGCCCGACAGCGCGGTGACCACCACCATCGCCATCAGCACCGGGTTCGTCAGCACGCCTTTCCAGGCACGCATCGACAAGGCCGCCGGGCGCACGCCGTCGGGCAGCACGAGATGGACCCACGCCGCACCGATCAGCGCCAGCACGGCGATCGTGTCGAACGCGACGCGCCAGCCGTAGGTTTCACCGAGCCAGGCCGACATCGGCAACCCGACCACCGAAGCCACCGACCAGCCGAGAAACACGAAGGTGATCGCGCGCCCGCGCTCGCCAGGCCTGGCCATGAAGCCGATGGCGGCGGCGGCCTGCGGTGTGAACACCGCGGCCGCGAGCATCGTCACCGCGCGCATCGGCCAGAGCACGGCGTAGCTGGGCGCCAGCGTGCTCAACGCATGGCCCGCGCCGTACCACAGCAGCGCCAGCGTCAGCAGGCGGCGTCGGTCGAAGCCGGCGACCCAGCCCGCGAGCAGCGGCGCGCCGAAGGCCATGGTTGCGGCGGCCACTGCGATCAACTGCCCGGCGAGCGCGACCGACACCTGCAGCGAGCGCGCCATGTCGGCGAGCGTGCCGGCCGCGGCCATCACGCCGCAGCCGATCACGAAGTTGCCGAACATCAGCGACCAGCGCACGCTGCCGCGCAGCGGCGGGCCCGCGGCGGGCGGCGCGGCGTTCATCGCAGCACCCGCAGCGCCTCGGGATTGCAGATGTTGCTCGGTTGCCCGTTGATGTAATTCACGACGTTCTCGAACGCCGCCTTGAAATACATTTCGTAGCTGTCTTGCTCGACGTAGCCGATGTGCGGCGTGCACACCGCGTTCTCCAGCCGCAGCAGCGGGTGGCCCTGCAGGATGGGCTCGCTCTCGAAGACGTCGACCGCGGCCATGCCGGGGCGACCCCGGTTCAGCGCCGACACCAGCGCGCCTTCCTCGATCAGCTCGGCCCGCGAAGTGTTGACGAGCAGCGCGGTAGGTTTCATGCGCGACAGCGCATCGATCGTGACCACGCCGCGGGTGCTGTCGTGCAGCCGCAGATGCAGGCTCAGCACGTCGCAGCCTTCGAAGAAGGCCTCGCAGCTCGGTGCGGCGACGAGCCCGTCGTGCTCGGCCCGCGACCGTGCCGATTCGCTGCCCCAGACCGTGACGTTCATGCCGAACGCCTTGCCGTAGCCGGCCACCAGCTGGCCGATCCGGCCGTAGCCCCACACGCCGAGCGTGCGGCCGCGCAGCACCAGCCCGAGGCCGAAGTTCGGCGGCATCGACGCCGCCTTCAACCCCGACTGCTGCCACGCGCCGTGCTTGAGGTTGCCGATGTACTGCGGCAGCCGCCGCATCGCGGCCATGATCAGCGCCCAGGTCAGCTCGGCCGGCGCCACCGGCGAGCCCACGCCCTCGGCCACCGCGATGCCCATGCGGGTGCAGGTGTCGATGTCGATGTGCGGGCCGACCTTGCCGGTCTGCGAAATCAGCTTGAGCCTGGGCAGTTTCTCGAGCAACTGCTTCGGAAACTGGGTGCGCTCGCGGATCAGCACCAGCACGTCGGCGTCGCGCAGCCGCACCGAAAGCTGGCCAATGCCCTTGACCGTGTTGGTGAACACCTTCGCGTTCAGCGACTCCAGGATGCTCGAACACTGGAGCTTGCGCACCGCATCTTGGTAGTCGTCGAGGATGATGATGTTCACGGGTTCTCGGGCGCCGTTACGGCACTGCCTGGCAGGGTGAGCCGCGATTGTGCACGGCCGCACGGCGCCCTGTAGCATGCGCGGCTCCACGACACCCTCCCAGGAGACCTTCTCATGTCCATCACCATGCATTCGGCCAGCGTGCCGGTGTTCGTCCGCATGCTCGGCAACCTCGGCACCTGGCTCGACAAGGCCGAGGCGCACGCCCAGGCGAAGAAGTTCGATCCGGCGGTGTACCTCGGCGCGCGGCTGGCGCCCGACATGCTGCCGTTCACCAAGCAGATCCAGATCGCCTGCGACGGCGCGAAGTTCGGCGTGTCGCGACTGGCCGGCGTCGAGGCGCCGAAATTCGACGACAACGAAGCCAACATCGCTGAGCTGCGCGAGCGCGTGCGCGCCACCGTCGCCTTCATCCAGTCGGTGCCGGCGTCGAAGATCGACGGCACCGAGGACAAGGACGTGACGATCCCGCGCCGCGACGGCCCGATGACGCTGAAGGGCGAGTTCTACCTGAAGCACTACGTGATGCCGAACTTCTACTTCCATCTGACGACGGCTTACGCATTGCTGCGCCACAACGGCGTCGACCTCGGCAAGGCCGACTACCTGGGCGCGTTGCAGCAGTGATTCCGGGCGTTCATGACGTGGCGCTGTTCGCCGCAGCGGCGCTGCTCGTCAACCTGACGCCGGGGCCCGACATGCTGTTCGTGATCGGCAGCAGCGCGGTGCACGGGCGCCGCGCCGGGGTGCTGGCGGCGCTCGGCGTGGGCACCGGTTGCCTGGTGCATATCGCGCTGGCGGCGCTCGGGTTGTCGGCGTTGCTGGCAGCTTCGGCGACGGCGTTCGCGCTCGTCAAGTGGGTCGGCGCGGCCTACCTGGTGTGGATCGGGCTGTCGATGCTGCGCGCCCACGGGCCGCGCGGCAGCGCGCCGGTGCCAGGCACGGCCGGTCAGGCCCGGCGAGCGTCGCGGGTGTTCTGGCAAGGCGCACTGACGAACGCACTGAACCCGAAAGTCGCGCTGTTCTTCCTGGCCTTCTTGCCGCAGTTCATCGAGCCGGGCGCTTCGAACCACACCGGGGCGTTCGTGGCGCTGGGCTTGCTGTTCGATGCCGGTGGCACGCTGGTCAACGTGGCCGCGGCATGGCTGGCCGGCGGCTTGCGCAGCGGCCTGCAAGCGCGTGGCACGGTGATGCGCAGCGGGCCATGGTTGCAGCGCGGTGCCGGCGCGCTGTTCGTCGGCCTGGGCATCAAGCTGGCACTCGGCACGCGATGAACCGCTCGGGCCGCAGCGCCGGACCCGGGTCGAATCTCAGACCGACCCGAACAAGGCCTTGCGCTGCGCGGTGTAGCGCCACCACGGCGCGGCTTGCGCACCGCGCATGAAGTCGGTGGCGGCCATGAAGGTGTCGAGCACGCAGGGGTCCTGGCGCCGGCCGGTGGCTGCGCACAACTTCTGGTAGAGCACGAAGGCGTCCTTGCCGCGCAGCTCGCGCGGGTGCGTGATGCCGATCCGCCGCAGGTCGGCGGCCAGAGCCGGGCCGACGTTGGGCAGTTGCTCGAGCGTTTCGCAGGCGGCCGCGCTCGCGGCCTTGGGCGCCTTGATGGCGGTGGTCATGTCACATCATCATGTTGTTGCGGATCAAGCCGACGGCCAGGCCCTCGAGTTCGAACTGCACTTCGCCGGCGTCGGCGCCGGTGGGCACGACGATGGTCTGGAAGTCGGGGTTCTCGGGGATCAGCTCGATCGCATAGCGGGTGCGCCGGAAGCGCTTCACGGTGACCTCGTCGCCGAGCCGGGCGACGACGATCTGGCCGTTCTTCGCCTCCTTGGTGCGCTGCACGGCGAGCAGGTCGCCGTCGATGATGCCGGCGTCGCGCATGCTCATGCCGCGCACCTTCAGCAGGTAGTCGGGCCGGCGCGGGAACATGCTCGCTTCCATCAGGTAGGTGTGATCGATGTGCTCCTGCGCAAGGATCGGGCTGCCCGCGGCAACGCGCCCGACCAGCGGCAGCGTGAGCTGCGCCAGGCTCGGCAGCGGCAGGCTGAACTGCTTGCCACGCTGTTCGTTCAACTGGCGCAAGGTTTCGGAGCGCAGCCGGATGCCGCGCGAGGTGCCGCCCACCAGTTCGATCACGCCCTTGCGCGCCAGCGCCTGCAGATGCTCCTCGGCGGCATTGGCCGAGCGAAAGCCGAGTTCCCGGGCGATCTCGGCGCGCGTCGGCGGCGCGCCGGTGCGCTCGATCGCGCTTTGCACGAGTTCGAGGATCTGCTGCTGGCGGTCGGTGAGTTTGGGCGCTTCGTACACAGGTTTTCCTTGATGATGGCGGTGTGCCGCGGCCCGGTTTCGAATCGGGCTGGCGATACATCCAGTACCTGTATTTTCATCCAGCTTCCAGAAAAATGCAAAACAATGCCTCGCTCGTCGTCGTGCTCGGCACCGGCGGCACCATCGCCGGCACTGCCGTGCACGCCACCGACCACGTCGGCTACAGCGCCGCGCAGCTCGGCGCGGCGCAACTGGTGGCGGCGGTGCCGGCGCTCGCCGGGCTGCCGATCGAGGTGCAGCAGATCGCGCAGGTCGACAGCAAGGACATGGACTTCTCCATCTGGCGCGCGCTCGCCGAAGCGGTGGACCAGCACCTCGCGCGGCCGCAGGTCTGTGGTGTCGTGATCACGCACGGCACCGACACGCTCGAGGAGACGGCGTACTTCCTGCAGCGCGTGCTCGCGCCGAGCAAGCCGGTCGTGCTGGTCGCCGCGATGCGGCCGGCCACCGCGCTTCAGGCCGATGGCCCGCAGAACCTGCTCGATGCGGTGGGCGTGGCACGCAGCGTCGGCGCGCGCGGCGTGGTTGCGGTCCTGGCGGGCAGGGTGCACAGCGCGCTGGACCTGCGCAAGGTGCACACCTATCGCCTCGACGCGTTCGACTCCGGCGATGCCGGCACGCTGGCGCAGATCGAGCAGGGGCGGCTGCGCCAGCACCGTGCGTGGCCCGGTGGCGAAGCGTTCGGCCTGGTGCGGCTGCCGCGCGATGCGGCGCAATGGCCGCAGGTCGAGATCGCGACCAGCCACGCCGGATCGGGCGGCGCGATCGTCGCGGCGCTGTGCGCTTCAGGGGTTCAGGGCATCGTCGTGGCCGGTACCGGCAACGGCAGCGTGCACCGCGCACTCGAGGGCGCGCTGCTGCAGGCGCAGGCCGCCGGCGTGGCGGTGCTGCGCAGCAGCCGCTGCCTGGGCGGCAGCGTGATCGACGCGACGCCGCCCGCGCTGCCGTCGGCCGGCGCACTCACGCCGGTGCAGGCGCGCATCGAGTTGATGCTGCAGTTGCTGGCGCATCGCGTGGCATAGGGCCACACCAGCGGCGGCGAATACACCGCGGGCCCGATTCCGTGGCCGGAGCCGGGCCCGCGCGGGTTCTGGCAGCGTGCTCAGGCGACCGTCAACGTCACCTCGATGTTGCCGCGCGTGGCATTCGAGTACGGGCACACCGCGTGCGCGGCCTGGACCAGTTTCTCGGCGGCGGCGCGCTCCATGCCCGGGATCGTGACGGCCATGGCGACCTGGATGCCGAAGCCGGCCGGAATCGGGCCGATGCCCACGTCGGCCTTGATCGAGGTGTCGGCCGGCAGCGCGATCTTCTGCACCATCGCGACGTGCTTCATCGCGCCGATGAAGCAGGCCGAGTAGCCGGCCGCGAACAGTTGCTCCGGGTTGGTGCCGACGGCGCCGTTGCCACCGAGTTCCTTCGGCGTGGTCAGCGTCAGGTCGAGCACGCCGTCAGACGACTTCGAGGTGCCCGAGCGGCCCCCGGTGGAGGTGGCGTGGGCGGTGTAGAGAACTTTGTCGAGCTTCATGGTGCAGTCCTTTGACGAGGGGGTGTGGGTCAGGTGAGGGCCGGGTCGAGTTGACCGGCGAGATGGGAACGCAGTGTGTGCAGTTGCGCCGTCAGCTTGGCGAGTTCGCCGAGTCGACAGCCGGTGGCGCAGGCGACTTCGAGCGGCACATGGGCGGCCTTGCGGCGCAGCGCGCGCCCGGCCGCGCTGAGGCTGACGATGACACGGCGCTCGTCGGCAGCGGCTCGCGCACGCGCCAGCATGCCGGCCGCCTCCATGCGCTTGAGCAGCGGCGTGAGCGTGCCGGAGTCGAGGTACAGGCGCGCACCGAGCTCGCCGACGCCGATCGCGTCGGTCTCCCACAGCACCAGCAACACCAGGTACTGCGGGTAGGTCAGGCCGAGCGGGCCGAGCACCGGCTTGTATAGCTTGGTCATCAGCAGCGAGCTGGAGTACAGAGCGAAGCACAGCTGGTGGTCGAGCCGCTGCAGCGCTTGCGGGTCGAGCGGTGCGGCGCTCTTGTGTGACCGTGCCGTGGATTTCGGTGCGGTGGATGTCGGGGCGTTGGCCATGACCCGCATCTTAATCAAATGCTGGCAATTTAATTGTGTGCAATATAAAACCCTGCAAGCACGCGGGGCTCTGGCGCTGGCTTCGCGCGGCCCAGCGCAGGCGCAGGCGCAGTCAGCCGGCCGGCTGGGCGCTGTGCGCGTCCAGGCGGGTGCTCAGCTCGAGCCAGCGCGCTTCGAGCGTGTCGATCTCGTCGCCGATCTGCTTCAGTCGTTTGCCGTGCTCGGCGCGCTGTGCCGGCGTGAGCCCGCTGGCCGTCATCGACGCCTCGCAGGCGCTGCGCTCGCCCTGCAGCCCTGCGAGCCGCTGGTCGATGGCGGCGAGTTCCTTGCGCAGCGGCTTGAGCTCGGCGCCGACTTGCTGGCGCGCGCCGGCCGCGGCCTTGCGGTCGCTGCCGCGGCTCGGCGCAGTGACGACCGCCACGGGCGCCTTGACGGCGGCCGGCACGGCCCCGGCCGCCTCGCGCTTGCGCCTGGCCTTGTCGCCCTTGGCCTGCTCGCGCGTGGCATCGCGCGACTGCTCCAGCAACCAGCGCTGGTAGTCGTCGAGGTCGCCGTCGAAGGGCTGGACGGCGCCCGCGGTGACGAGCCAGAACTCGTCGCAGACTTCGCGCAGCAGCGCGCGGTCGTGGCTGACCAGCATCACCGTGCCTTCGAACTCGTTGAGCGCCATGCTCAGCGCCTCGCGCGTGGTCAGGTCGAGGTGGTTGGTCGGCTCGTCCATCAGCAGCAGATTCGGGCGCTGCCACACCAGCATCGCCAGCACCAGGCGCGCCTTCTCGCCACCCGACAGCGTGCCCACCGGCTGCGTGACCATCTCGCCGACGAAACGGAACGAGCCGAGAAAGTCGCGCAGTTCCTGTTCGCGTGCCTGCGGGCCCTTGTCGCGCGCCAGGCGAATCATGTGCATCAGCGCGCCGTCGTCGAGCGAGAGCACGTCGAGTTCCTGCTGCGCGAAGTAGCCGATGCTCAGCCCCTTGCCTTCGGTGATCTCGCCGGCGAGCACCGGCAGATCGCCGACGATCGTCTTCACCAGTGTCGACTTGCCCTGGCCGTTGGCACCCAGGATGCCGATGCGCTGGCCGGCCAGCACCGAGCGGTTGATGCTGTCGATGATGCGGATCTCGGTACCCGCGTCGCTGCGGTATCCGCAGGCCACCTGCGAGAACGCCAGCATCGGGTTGGGCAGGTTCAACGGCTCGCGAAACTCGAACTGGAAGTCGGCGCTGGTCAGCACCGGCCCGAGCTTTTCCATCCGCGCCAGCGCCTTCACGCGGCTTTGCGCCTGCTTGGCCTTGCTCGCCTTGGCCTTGAAGCGATCGATGAACTTCTGCAGGTGGGCGATGCGCTCCTGCTGCTTGGCGTAGCCCGCGGCGGCCTGCGTCAGCCGCTCGGCGCGCATCTCCTCGAACGCGGTGTAGTTGCCGGTGTAGCGGGTGAGCTTGGTCTCGTCCAGATGCAGCGTCACGTTGGTGATCGCGTCGAGAAACTCGCGGTCGTGGCTGATCACGATCATCGTGCCCTCGAAGCGCTTGAGCCAGGCCTCGAGCCAGACCAGCGCGTCCAGGTCGAGGTGGTTGGTGGGCTCGTCGAGCAGCATCAGGTCGGCCGGGCACATCAGCGCGCGGGCGAGTTGCAGCCGCATGCGCCAGCCGCCCGAGAAGCTGTTGACGGGCGCGTCGAGCTCAGCGGTCTTGAACCCCAGGCCGAGCAGCATCGCCTGGGCGCGCGGGCGGGCGTCGAAGCCGCCGGCGTCGCTGATCGCGTGGTGGGCGTCGCCCATCGCGTGGCCGTCGTCGTCGGCTTCGGCCTGGGCCAGCTGCGCCTGCGCTTCCATCAAGCGCGTGTCGCCTTGCAGCACGAAGTCGGTTGCGCCTTCGCTGGTCTCGGGCATCTCCTGCGCGACCTCGCCGATGCGCCAGCGCGGCGGCATGCTCACGTCGCCGGCGTCGGATTGCAGGCGGTGCGTGAGCAGCGAGAACAGCGACGACTTGCCGGCGCCGTTGCGCCCGACCAGGCCGACCTTTTCGCCGGGCTGAAGCGTGACGCTGGCCTGCGACAGCACCAGCTTGACGCCGCGGCGCAGGGAGACTTGATTCAGTACGAGCATGGGGACAGCAATCGGTTCGGTGGCGGCTCGAGGCCGTGGTGATGGGTCAGGCCCAGCGGTACCTGGCGAGTGCTTCGCGCGTGACGAGCAGCACCTGGTCGTCGCCGGCGCTGGTTTCGAGCCAGGCCACTTCGAGGCGCCGGAAGGCGTGCTCGAAGTGCGCGCGTTCATTGCCGATTTCGAGCACCAGCACGGCATCGACCGTCATGTGCTGCGGTGCCTCGCGCAGGATCGTGCGGACCAGGTCCATGCCGTCGTCGCCACCGGCGAGCGCGAGCGCGGGTTCGCACCGGTACTCGGCCGGCAGCGCCAGCATGCTCTGCGTGTTCACGTACGGCGGATTGCAAAGGATCAGGTCGTAGGGCCCGCGCACCGCGGTGTACAGGTCGGAGGTCAGCAGCGTGATGCGTTGCGCCAGGCCATGCTTGTCGACGTTGATGCGCGCCACCGCGAGGGCGTCGGGCGACACATCGGCGGCGTCGACCACCACCTCGGGATAAGCCATCGCGGCGATCACCGCGAGGCTGCCGTTGCCGGTGCACAGGTCGAGCACCTGGTGGGTCTGGTCGGACAGCCACGCGTCGAGGGTGCCGGTCTGTTCGCCGTCGGCGAGCAGTTCGGCGATGAACGAGCGCGGCACGATGGTGCGTTCGTCGACATAGAACGGCACGTTCTGCAGCCATGCCTCGTGGGTGAGGTAGGCAGCGGGCTGACGGGTCTCGATGCGTCGACTGACGAGTGCCTCGGCCTTGGTCTGTTCGTCGGGCGCCAGCTCGCGCCGGGCCTTGGCCTCGAGCGCATCGAGCGGCAGGCCGAGCGCCCACAGCACCAGCCACGCGGCTTCGTCGAAGGCGTTGCCGGTGCCGTGGCCAAACGAAACGCCCGCCTGTTTGAGGCGGGCGCTCTGCGCGGTGATGAGATCGATCAGGGTCATGTGAGCAACCGATGGAGGGTGTCGCGGTAGATGTTCTTCAGCGGGTCCAGGCTCGCCACCTCGACCCATTCGTCGATCTTGTGGATGCTGGCATTGAGCGGCCCGAACTCGATCACCTGCGGGCAGATCCTGGCGATGAAGCGGCCGTCGGAGGTGCCGCCGGTGGTCGAGAGCTCGGTCGTGAGGCCGGTGTGCGCGCGGATCGCCTCGGTGAGCGCCACGCTGAGATCGCCGACCGGCGTGAGAAACGGCTCGCCGCCGAGCGTCCAGGCCAGATGGTATTGCAAGCCGTGGCGGTTGAGCACCGCGTGCACCCGGTCCTTCAGTGCTTGCGGGGTCGATTCGGTCGAGTAGCGGAAGTTGAAGTCGATCACCAGTTCGCCCGGAATCACGTTGCCGGCTCCGGTGCCGGCGTGCAGGTTCGACACCTGCCAGCTGGTCGGCGGGAAGTAGGCGTTGCCTTCGTCCCAGCGCATCGCGACGAGCTCGGCGAGCGCGGGCGCTGCCAGGTGGATCGGGTTCCTGGCGAGGTGCGGGTAGGCGATGTGGCCCTGCGTGCCAATCACCCGGAGCTTGCCCGACAGCGTGCCGCGCCGGCCGTTCTTGATCATGTCGCCGAGGCGCTCGACCGAGGTCGGCTCGCCGACGATGCAGTAGTCCAGGCGCTCGTGTCGTGCCGCGAGCCACTCGCACACGCGCACGGTGCCATCGACGGCCGGGCCTTCTTCGTCGCTGGTCAGCAGGAACGCCACCGAACCGCTGTGCGCGGGGACGGCGGCGACGAACTCCTCGACCGCCACGACCATCGCCGCCAGCGAGGTCTTCATGTCGGCGGCACCGCGGCCGAACAGCCTGGTGCCGCGGTGCGTCGGCACGAACGGGTCGCTGGCCCAGGCAGCGAGCGGGCCGGTGGGCACCACGTCGGTGTGGCCGGCGAACGCCAGCAGCTTGCCCGAGGCACCGGCCGCACCGCGCCGCACGGCCCACAGGTTGCTCACCGGCGCGGTTTCGGGCCCGGCGACCAACGAATGGAACTCGAAACCGAGCGGCTCGAGCCGCGCGCGGATCAGCGCCTGGCAGCCGCCGTCGTCGGGCGTGACCGAGCGGCGTGCGATCAGCTGTTCGGTCAGGTGCAACGTGCGCGACATGGCGGGCGGGTGGCGGAGCGGCGCGCGGTCAGAACCGGCGCAGGCTGGCCGCCGCAGTCGTCGGGGATTCGGGGCGCACGTCGATCGTGACTTCGGTGAACACCGCGTGGTCGTCCTGCTCGTCACGCTTGGCCACTAGCCGCGAGATCGGCGCCACGTCGTTCTGCAGCCGCCACATCAGGTTGGTCGGCGAATCGGCGTAGGCCAGGCCCTCGTCGCGCGCGATCACGCCGGTGTTGATCAGGCGCGCCAGGTCCTGCTCGAACGTTTGCGAACCTTCGGCGAGCGACTTTTCCATCGCTTCCTTGACCCCGGAGAAGTCGCCCTTCTCGATCAGCTCCGAGATCAGCTTGGTGTTGTGCATGACCTCGACCGCCGGCACGCGCCCGCCGGCGGTGGCGCGCACCAGGCGCTGCGAGACCACCGCCTTCAGGCCCGCCGCCAGGTCGGCCAGCAACGCCGGGCGCGCCTCGGGTGTGTAGAACGACAGGATCCGGCCGAGCGCGTGGTAGCTGTTGTTGGCGTGCAGCGTCGACAGCACCAGATGGCCGGACAGCGCATACGAGATCGCCGCGGTCATGGTCTCGCGGTCGCGGATCTCGCCGATCAGGATGCAGTCGGGCGCCTGGCGCAATGCGTTGCGCAGGCCGATCTGCAGCGACTGCGTGTCGCGCCCGACCTCGCGCTGGTTGACAACCGACTTCTTGTTGTTGAACAGGAATTCGATCGGGTCCTCGATGGTCAGGATGTGGCCGGCGAGCTGCTGGTTGCGCTGCTCGAGCATCGCCGCCAGCGTCGTGCTCTTGCCCGCGCCGGTGGCCCCCACCATCAGGATCAGGCCGCGCTTTTCGAGCACCATCGTGTTCAACGACGCCGGCACGTTCAGGCTCTCGAGCGTCGGGATCACGAACGGGATGCAGCGAAACACCGCTGCGATCGTGCCGCGCTGCTTGAAGGCGCTCAGCCGGAAGCTGCCGATGCCGGGGATGCCGACGCCGACGTTGAGCTCGCCGGTGTCGTCGAGCTCCTCGAGCTGGCTCGGCGTGAGCAGCTCGGCGAGCAGCTGGCGCGGCTGCGCGTGCGTGAGCGGCTGGTCGCTGAGCTGCAGCAACTGGCCGTTGATCTTGATCAGGATCGGCGAGCTGGCCGACAGGTAGACGTCCGATGCGGCCTTCTCCGACATCAGCCGCAGCACCCGCTCCATGTTCGTGCCACTCATGAGGATCCTTTCAGGGCCGGGAACGACGCCACCGCATTCAGCTGCGCAGCAGGTCGTTGATGCTGGTCTTGGCGCGCGTCTGTGCGTCGACGCGCTTGACGATCACCGCGCAATACAGGCTGTGGGTGCCGTCGGCGCTGGGCAGGTTGCCGCTCACCACCACCGAGCCGGCGGGGACGCGGCCGTAGCTCACCTCGCCGGTGGCGCGGTCGTAGATCTTCGTGCTCTGGCCGATGTACACGCCCATCGACAGCACCGAGTTCTCCTCGACGATCACGCCCTCGACGACCTCGGAGCGCGCGCCGATGAAGCAGTTGTCTTCGATGATGGTCGGGTTGGCCTGCATCGGCTCCAACACGCCGCCGATGCCCACGCCGCCGCTCAGGTGCACGTTCTTGCCGATCTGCGCACACGAGCCCACGGCCGCCCAGGTGTCGACCATCGTGCCTTCGTCGACATACGCGCCGATGTTCACGAACGACGGCATCAGGATCGCGTTGCGTGCGATGTAGCTGCCGCGCCGTGCGACCGCCGGCGGCACCACGCGCACGCCGGTGTCGCGCATCTGCGCTTCGTCCAGGTGCGAGAACTTGGTGGGCACCTTGTCGAAGAAGCCGAGGTCGCCGGCATGCATCAGCTTGTTGTCGTTCAGGCGGAAGCTCAGCAGCACCGCCTTCTTGACCCACTGGTTGACCGTCCACTGGCCCACGCCCTGGCGTTCGGCCACCCGCAGGCGCCCGGCGTTGAGCTCGCCGATCACGCGGTCGACGGCATCGTAGATTTCGGGGCTGTTGGCGGCGCTGATCGACGCGCGGCTTTCCCACGCCAGTTCGATGATGCTTTGCAGCTCGGCAATGCGGGCTTGGGTCATGGTGCGGTGCTCAATGAGATTGGACGAAGGAAACGATGCGTCGCGCGGCTTCGAGGCATTCCTCGGTTTCGGCCACCAGTGCCAGCCGCACGCGGCCTGCGCCCGGGTTCACGCCGTGCGCCTCGCGCGCCAGCAGGCTTCCGGGCAGCACCAGCACATTGTATTGAGCGAGCAGGCCCTGGGCGAACGCGACATCGTCACCGCGCGTTGCAACGCGCGACACGTCGGCCCACAGGTAGAAGCCGGCATCGGGCAGCGCCACGTCCATCACCTGCGCCAGCAGCGGCGTGACCTGCGCGAACTTGGCGCGGTACTGCTCGCGGTTGGCGACCACATGGGCCTCGTCGTTCCAGGCGGCGATGCTGGCCTGCTGCACCACCGGGCCCATCGCGCTGCCGTGGTAGGTTCGGTAGAGCAGGAACTGCTTGAGCACTGCCGCGTCGCCGGCGACGAAACCCGAGCGCAAGCCGGGCACGTTGGAGCGCTTGGACAGGCTCGTGAAGGCGATCAGGTTGCGGAAGTCAGTGCGGCCGAGCTGCGCCGCCGCTTCGAGCGAGCCCAGCGGCGGCTCGTCGCGGAAGTAGATCTCGGAATAGCACTCGTCGGAGGCGATCACGAAGCCATGCCGGTCACTCAGCTCGAACAGGCGCTGCCACTCGGCCAGCGGCATCACCGCGCCGGTCGGGTTGCCGGGCGAGCAGACGTAGAGGAGCTGGGTGCGCGCCCAGACGGCATCGGAAACGCGGTCCCAGTCGGCCGCGAAGTTGCGCGCGGGGTCGCTGTTGACGAATGCAACCTGCGCCCCGGCGAGCAGCGCCGCGCCTTCGTAGATTTGGTAGAACGGGTTCGGGCAGACGACGGTGGCGCCGGCGCGGGTCGGGTCGATCACCGTTTGCGCCAGCGCGAACAACGCCTCGCGCGAGCCGGCCACCGGCAGCACCTGCGTGACGGGGTCCACTTGCACGCCGTAGCGCCGCGCGACCCACGCCGCAATCGCCTCGCGCAGTGCGGGTGTGCCGGCGGTGGCGGGGTAGCTTGCCAGGCCCTTCAGGTTGGCGACCACGGCCTGCTGGATCAGCTCCGGCGTCGGGTGGCGGGGCTCGCCGATCCCCAGACTGATCGGCGTGTAGGCGGGGTTCGGCGTGATTTGCGCCGTCAGTGCGCGCAACCGCTCGAAGGGGTAGGGGTGGAGCTTGCCGAGCAGCGGATTCATCGGCGCGATTATCGGGGACGACCCGAGTCGCGGCCGGTCTGCCGCGCGGTGGCACCCGTTCGCGGTGCCAGACGGGTCAAGCGGCCTGCGCCGGTTCGGCGGATGCCTGCGCGTCGCACTGACCGTAGCGCCGGTAGAGCTGCGCGCGCCGAAGCGGGTCGATGTTGACGCGCCTCAGGTCGCCCTGCACGTGCGGCAGCGCCAGCAGCCGCGGGTCCATCACCCGGAACCACAGCGGCGGCACGTAGGCCAGCGGGAACATGCCGAAGTAGCCGCTCGGCAGTTGCGGCAGCTGCTCGAAGTGGCGCAGCGACTGGTAGCGGCGCGACGGATAGGCATGGTGGTCTGAGTGGCGCTGCAGGTGGAAGGTGGCCAGGTTCGTCACCAGGTGGTTGGTGTTCCACGAATGGTGCGGCTGCGGCGCCTCGTAGCGTCCGTCGGCCAGCCGCGCGCGCAGCAGCCCGTAGTGCTCGACATAGTTCGCCGACGTCAGCTGCCACCAGGCGACGACGTTGTGCACCGCCAGGAACGGCAGCATCACCCAGCCGAACGCGGCCACGAGTCCGAGCTGCAGCAGCGCCGTCACCGCGTACGACTGCAGCATCGTGTTGCCCAGGCTCCACGGTGACTTGCCGCGCTGCGCCAGGCGCTCGGCCTCGAGCCGCCAGGCGCGGCGGATGCCGCCGGGGATCTCGCGCAGCACGAAGCGGTAGATGGTCTCGCCCATGCGCGCGCTGGCGTGGTCTTCGGGCGTGGACACGAAGCGGTGGTGGCCGCGGCCGTGCTCGACCGTGAAGTGCCCGTACGCCGGCACCGCAAGCACCAGGCGCGCCAGCCACTGCTCGACGGCGGTGCGCTTGTGGCCGAGTTCGTGGCCGGTGTTGATGCCCAGCCCCGAGTCGGTGCCGGCCACATAGGCCAGCAGCAGCACCGCCCACCACGACAGATGCTGCGTGCCGACCCACCACGCGCAGCCGATCAGCGCGATGAAGTGCAGCGGCACCGTGGCCCAGGTGAGCCAGCGGTAGTAGCGGTCTTCGTCGAGCTGCGGCACCACCGCCTCGGGCGGATTGTTGCGGTCCTCGCCGATCAGGAAGTCGAGCAGCGGCATCAGGCCGTAGCTGATCAGCAGCGGCAGGCCCAGCGCGATCTGGTAGCCGGTGAGCGCGTGCACCGCGATGCCCAGGAACGGCAGCAGCGGGTAGACCACCGACAGCGCCCACCACGCGCGCTTGCGGTCGCGGTACTCGACCCGGGTGCCGTTGGCGTCGAGCGCCTCGTAGATCACTGCCATGCCGGGAACTCCTCGCTTGCCGCGCGCACGGTGTGCACGGGCGCAGCGCTGACTCTATCCCCGCAAGCAACGGCCTGCCAAGACGGCGGATCGTGGGATCTCGCGGAAGCCGGCTACTGCGCCAGCCCGGTCTGCTCGCCGTGGCTCGGCAGCTCGACCGCCGGTGGCGGCTTCCAGCCCTTCTTGCGGTGCTCGGCGACCACATTGGTATAGATGCCGCCGCGCACGTACCAGCGGGCGGTGATGCGGATGAAGCGCGGGCGGCATGCCCGCACGATGTCGTCGAGGATGTCGTTGGTCACCTTCTCGTGGAACGCGCCCTCGTTGCGGTAGCTCCACATGTACATCTTCAGGCTCTTGAGTTCGACGCAGAGCTTGTCGGCCACCATGTCGACGCGCAGGTGCGCGAAATCGGGCTGGCCGGTCAGCGGGCACAGGCAGGTGAATTCGGGAATCTGGAACTGGATCGCGTAGTCGCGCTGCGGCGCCGGGTTGGCGAAGACCTGCAGGGCCTTGCTCGGCACGCTGGGCGGGGTCGCCGCCGGCTGGCGTTCGGTGGCGGGGGCTTGGGCGGGG
>JAGWTP010000101.1 GCA_028868895.1 Burkholderiales bacterium | reverse complement strand
CACGCGCCCGCTCCCCTCTCACCTACCGAAAGGTCCGCCCGATGCTTGCCAACGTGCTGGTGGCGCTGGTCGCCGCGATCCATCTCTACATCGTCGTGCTCGAGATGTTCCTGTGGACCACGCCCTACGGTCGGCGGGTGTTCGGCAACAGCGCCGAGTTCGCGGCGGCCTCGAAGGTGTTGGCGGCCAACCAGGGCCTGTACAACGGCTTTCTCGCCGCCGGGCTGATCTGGGGCCTGACCCTGGGGCCGGGCGGGCAGGCGGTGCAGCTGTTCTTCCTCGGCTGCGTGATCGTTGCCGGCGTGTACGGGGCGATGACCGTGGGCGTCAAGATCTTGTTCGTGCAGGCGCTGCCGGGGGCGCTGGCCGCCGCAGCGGTGTGGCTGCACGCCTGACGATGCAAGCCGCCGGGCGCGGCCACCGTCGGCGCCGCGCACGGACCGCCTGCAGAATGGGTCTCGTGCCCGCCTCGGGCGAACGAGATTGCCGATGTCCCGCCGCATTCGAAAATCCACCTGGGCCCGATCGTTCCAGCGGTCGTTGAACGCGCTGACGCGTGCCACCTTGCGCGCAGGCACCCGCGCGGTTCTGAAGGCAACGAAGCAGGCGACCAGGCAGGCGGCAACGAAAGTCGCGAAGAAGGCGCAAACACCACGCCGCACGCCGACCGCAGCCGCCGGCTCGACCGCCGTCGCGGCCACAGCCGCCGGCGCGGGCACCTGGACCAGCGGCGTGGCGCTGGGGCCGGCCGGCGCGCGCCGCTACCGGCTCTACCAGCCCCCGGGGGCGCGCAAGTCGGTGCGTCTGCCGTTGCTGGTGATGCTGCACGGCTGCCGCCAGGATGCCGCCGAGTTCGCGCGCAGCACCCGGCTGCACCGCGTCGCGGCGCGCGCCAGGTTCTTCGTGCTCTACCCCGAGCAGGACCGGCTGGCCAACGCGCAGGGGTGCTGGAACTGGTACGGCACGCGCTCGGGGCGCGCCCTGAGCGAGGCGGCGAGCATCGTCACCGCGATCGATCAGGTCTGCACGTCGTACGGCGCCGACCCGGCGCGGGTGGCGGTGGCCGGGCTGTCGGCTGGGGCGAGCATGGCGGCGCTGCTCGCGCTGCACCACCCGCAGCGTTTCAGCGCGGTCGCGATGCATTCCGGCATCGCCCCCAGCACCGCCCACTCGCCGGCCACCGCGATCGGCGCGATGCAGGGGCGGCGCCGACCCGACGCGCTGCCGGTGGCGGCGGCCGGCGCCGACCCGCTGCCGCCATTGCCGCCGCTGCTCGTGATTCAGGGCAGCGCCGACCCGATCGTGCGTGCCGGCAACGGCCGCGCCGCGGCGCAGCAGTGGGCCGATGCGGCGGGAGCGCAGGCCGGCACAGCACGCACGCTGCAGCGCGGCCAGCGCTACCCGATGACGGTGACCGACTTCAAGCGCGGCGGGCGCATTGCCGCCCGCCTGTGCGAGGTTTCCGGCCTGGGCCACGCATGGAGCGGCGGCGCACCCGGCCAGCCCTACAGCGACCCGAAGGGCCCCGACGCGTCGCGCCTGATCTGGGCCTTCGTGTTGCGCCAGTTCCGCGCCGTCAGTCCGGCCGCGCCCGGTTGACCACGGCGCCGCGTCAATCGGCCGCGAAACAGTAGAACAGCCCGGCGCCACCGGTCGACTTGATGGCGTCGGCGCTGCAACCGCGGGTCAGGTGCGACGAGTTCCACGACTTCGCCGGCACGCTCTCGTCCAGGCCGGTCCTGTCGTGGTGGCCGACCATCGCCGAGCCATCGCCGCTCTGGGTCCAGTTGCCGCAGGTGGTGTCTGCGTCACCGGCGATGAAGCTGCCGTCGGGCTGCGAGCCGGTGAGCACGTCGTGCCGATTGGGGGTGTCGCCGCGGCCGTTGATCGGCGCGCCGCGTTCGGTCAGCGCGGTCTGCTTGTTGATGTTGTTGGCGGTGTGAAGTTGCTCCACGTCGGTGGCGATGGTGACGCCGTTGGCGTTGCGCCACGGGCCCTTGCCGACGCGGTCGCGCGCGTTCACGCCGGGCACGTTCGCGGTGGGCTGCTGGCTCAGGTAGGCGCGCCACGTCCGGTTGCCGGCACCCACCGCCGCCGCCAGCGCCTGGCACTGCGCGTCGGCCCCGGCCAGGCCACCGAGATCGCCGCCCCGGCCCGGCCCGGCGCTGGTGACGAAGAAACTCATGCCGGCTGCGTCGGTGGCTCGGCTCGTGCCGGCGGGCGGGCTGCTGCAAGCCGCCAACGCCGACACGGCGATCGCGACGACGATGGCGGCCCGAGGGACGGGCGATGGTTTCGATAGCGGCATCAGGGGTCTCCGATGAGGTTGAGGCGGTCGGTCGGTCGCGTCGCGGGGCTGCCCCGGCGCGCCTGCAGGCTAGACGCCGCGCCGCGTCAACTCAATCCCCAGGAACCGCTGCGGCGGCGCTGGCGCTTGCGCACGCTCTGCGCCCGCGCGCCGCATTCAACGTCCCGGCTTCGGTGCGGGTCGCCGCGCGGGAGCCGCCGCCTTGGCGCCGCCGCGGCTGCGCGCCGTCCACAACTTGAACGCGCTCGGCGTCAGTTCGCGCTTGAGGAGTTGCACGAGCTGGCCCTGGGTCAGGCCGTGGCTCATCAGCACCGCGTTGAAGGGCGGGTGATCGTCCCAGGCGGTGGCGATCACGCGGGCGATCTCGGCCGGGGCGAGGCGGGGAACGGGTTTGGCCATGCGTGGCATTGTCGTTCAGCACTGTGCGATGCTCGTTCACCATGCACCGACGCACCTGGCTCTTGTCGATCGCGAGCTGGCCGGCCCTGGCGAACGCCCGGGCCCGGCTGCAAGCGGTCGCCGCCGCGCCCATCGCGCTGCACTTCCCGGCCGACTTCGGCGCCCACCCGGAGGCACGCACCGAGTGGTGGTACGTGACCGGCTCGCTGCACGCCGGCGCGCGCCTGTGCGGCTTTCAGGTGACGTTCTTCCGCGCCGCGACCGGCATCGAAGCAGCCGGTGCCAGCCGCTTCGCGGCGACGCAACTGCTGTTCGCCCACGCGGCGCTGACCGACCTCGCGCAACACCGGCTGCGCCACGACCAGCGCATCGCGCGCGGCGGCTTCGGCATCGCGCAGGCAGCGGTGGGTGACACCGACCTCACGCTGCGCGACTGGCGGATGCAGCGGCTGCCACTGCCCGGCGACCCGCAGCGCAGCCGCTACACCGCGCGCGTGGCCAGCGACAGCGCCGGCTTTCGCTTCGAGCTGCAGTTCGACACCACCCAGCCGGTGCTGCTGCAGGGCAACGGCGGCGTGTCGCGCAAGGGGCCGGGCGCCGACCAGGCCAGCCGCTACTACAGCGAGCCGCAACTCGCGGTGCAGGGCACGCTCACGCTCGACGGCGCGCCCACCGCGGTGCAGGGCCGCGGCTGGCTCGACCACGAATGGAGCGACAGCTTCATGCCGCCGCAGGCGGTGGGCTGGGACTGGATCGGCATGAACCTGGACGACGGCAGCGCGCTCACCGCGTTCCGCCTGCGGCGCGCCGACGGCAGCAGCGTGTATGCGGGCGGCGGCTTCCGCCGCGCCGGCGACGCAGTGCGCAACTTCGGGCCCGGCGAGGTGCGCTTCACGCCGCTGCGGCGGTGGCAAAGCGCGGCCTCGGGCGCGCGCTACCCGGTGCAGTGGCGCATCGAGACACCGGCCGGCACGTTCGGCGTGGCCGCCTTGCTCGACGACCAGGAGCTCGACAGCCGCGCCAGCACCGGCGCGATCTACTGGGAAGGCCTGAGCGACCTGACCGACGCCGCCGGCCGGCGCGTGGGCCGCGGCTACCTCGAGATGACCGGCTACGCGGCGACCCTGCGCCTTTGAATGCTCAATGCGCGCCGCCGCCACCGGCGGCCGCACCCGGCTGCGGCTTGGACAGCCAGATCACCACGATCATCACGAAGAACAGCATCGACGACAGGTAGAACACGTCGGTCACCGCCATCGTGTAGGCCTGCTGGTCGATGATCCGGTTGACGCTGGCCAGCGCCTGCTCGCGGCTGTAGCCGCCGGCCATCAACTGGTTGAGCGTCTGCATCGCCGCGCTGTTGGTGGTGTTGATGGCCTCGCTGAGCTGGGCGTGGTGCAGCGCCGCGCGGTCTTCCCAGAGCGTGGTGAACAGCGAGGTGCCGACCGCGCCCGCGGTGATGCGCACGAAGTTCGACAGCCCGGCGGCCGATGGCATCCGGTCGGGCGTGAGCCCCGAGAACACGATCGCCTGCAGCGGGATGAAGAAGAACGCCATCGCCGCGCCTTGCAGGATGGTGGGGATCAGGATCGTCTCGAAACTGGCCTGGGTGTTGAAGTTCGAGCGCATCCACAGCACCAGGCCGAAGCCGATGAAGGCGACGGTGGCGAGCTTGCGCGGGTCGATCTTGCTCACGTTCTTGCCGACCCACGGCGACAGGATGATCGCCAGGATGCCCACCGGCGCCGTCGCCAGACCAGCCCAGGTCGCCGTGTAGCCCATGAACTCCTGCAGCCACAGCGGCAGCAGCACCACGTTGCCGAAGAACAGGCCGTAGGCGATCGACAGCGACAGCGTGCCGGTGGTGAAGTTGCGCCGCCCGAACAGGCGCAGGTCGACGATCGGGTGCTTGTCGGTCAGCTCCCAGGCCAGGAAGAACAGGAAGCTCACGCTGGCCACGACCGCGAGCGTGACGATCTGGGTCGACGAGAACCAGTCGAGCTCCTTGCCCTTGTCGATCATGATCTGCATCGTGCCGACGAACAGGATCAGCAGGCCCAGCCCGACCACGTCGAGCGGCACGCGGCGCGGCCCGGGGTCGCGCTTGTGGTAGATCGACCAGGTGAGCGCCGCGGCGAACAGCCCGACCGGGATGTTGATGTAGAAGATCCACGGCCACGACATGTTGTCGGTGATCCAGCCGCCGAGCAGCGGCCCGGCCACCGGCGCCACCAGCACCGTCATCGCCCACATCGCCATCGCGGTGCCGGCCTTGGCGCGCGGGTAGCTGGCCAGCAGCAGCGTCTGCGACAGCGGGATCATCGGCCCGGCGACGAAGCCCTGCAGCACCCGGAACGCGATCAGCATGCCGATGTTCGGTGCCAGTCCGCACATCCACGAGGCGATCACGAACAGCACGATGCTGGCGGTGAACAGCCGCACCTGGCCGAAGCGCTGCGTCAGCCAGCCGGTCAGCGGCACCGAGATCGCGTTGGCGACCGCGAACGAGGTGATCACCCAGGTGCCCTGCGCCGGGCTCACGCCCAGGTCGCCGGCGATCGCCGGGATCGACACGTTGGCGATGGACGTGTCGAGCACGTTCATGAAGGTGGCCAGCGACAGCGCGAAGGTGCCGAGCACCAGCTCGACACCCTTGAGCGGCGCGAACGCGATCTGGCTCGCCGTGCCGGCGGCGGGCGCGACCGGCTGGGAAGCCGCGGCGGCGCTGTCGGGCAGCGCGACGGTATCGGTGGACATGGTCAGGCGCGGCGGCGCGTCACTTCAGCGTGGTGGCGGGCGGCGTCAGCACCGGGCTGTCGGTGATCGTCGCCACCGACGCGGCGGGCGCCGACGGGCTCGCGGCGGCCACCGGTGCCACCACGCGCGCGCGGCGCGCCAGCGCGACCGGGGCCCGGCCACCGCCGCCGTTGGCGGCGATGATCCGGCTCACCTGCGCATCGGCGGCGCGGCTGCTCTGGTCGAAGACGCTGGTCTGCGCAACCGACGTGCTGCTCGAACCGGTGGCCAGCATGCGGCCGTCGGTCTTGCTCACGTCGACCTTGGCGTTCATCGACAGGCCCACCCGCAGCGGGTGATCGACCAGCTCCTTCGGGTCGAGCGTGATGCGCACCGGCACGCGCTGCACCACCTTGATCCAGTTGCCGGTGGCGTTCTGCGCCGGCAGCAGCGCGAACGCCGAACCGGTGCCCGCGCCGAGCCCTTCGACCCGGCCGTGGTACTCGACGCGCTTGCCGTACAGGTCGGCGTCGAGCGTGACGGGTTGGCCCAGGCGCAGGTTCTGCAACTGGCTTTCCTTGAAGTTGGCCTCGACCCAGACCTTGCTCAGCGGCACGATCGACATCAACGGCGCGCCGGCCTGCACGCGCTGGCCGAGTTGCACGCTGCGCTTGGCCACATAGCCATCGACCGGCGCGAGCAGGTCGGTGCGCTGCAGCGCCAGGTACGCCTCGCGCACGCGCGCCGCAGCGCGCAACACGTTCGGGTTCTGGTCGACCTGGATGCCTTGCGTCAGGGTCTCGTTCGAGGCGAGCTGCTCGCGCGCTGCCAGCACCGCCGACTCCGCCGCCGCGACCGCGCTCTTGCTGGCCGCGAGTTGCGCGGTGACGTGGCTGAACTCTTCCTTGCCGACGGCGCCACTGGCGAGCAGCGGAGCGCGCCGCGCCACGTCGTCTTGCGCACGCGCGAGCTCGCTGCGGGCACGCGCCAGGTCGGCCTCGCGCAGCGCAATCTGCGCGTTCAGCGTGCTGTTGTTGGCGTAGACGGTGCGCACCTCGCGCACCGTCTGCGCGAGTTGCGCTTCGGCCTGGTCGAGCGCGATGCGGGCGTCGGCCGGGTCGAGCCGCACCAGCGACTGGCCGGCCTTCACGTGGTCGGTGTCGTCGGCGTCGATCGCGATCACGGTGCCGCCGATCTGCGGCGTGATCTGCACCACGTTGCCCTGCACGTAGGCGTTGTCGGTGGTCTCGTAGTGGTTCAGCACCAGCGCCCAGTAGGCGCCGTAGGCGATACCCGCCACGACCACCGCAGCAACCACCGCGCTGAGGGCCTTCTTGCGCGCCGGGTTGCGGCGCCGCGGGGTGACGATTTCGGGGTCGCTCATGGAAGTTCTCCGGGTTCGATTCGGTGTTCGGTGTTCGGGGGTCGGTGTGGCCGGCGCGGCCGCGCTCAGCGACGGGCCTGCGCGACGTAGGCGGCGGGTTCGGGGTCGGCGGCGTAGCCGCCACCGAGGGCGCGCGCCAGGCCGATCTGCGTGTCCAGCGCGCGCGCCTTCAGGTCGACCGCGAGGCGGCGCTGGTTCAGCACCGAGGCCTCGGCATTGAGCACCGTGAGGTAGGTCGACAGGCCGGCCTTGTAGCGCTGCGTGGCCAGGTCGTAGGCCGACTCGGCGGCGGCCTGCGCCTGCGCCTGCTGGGCTTGCTGGCGCTCGACCGCGCGCACCGAACTGATCTGGTCGGCCACCTCATGCACGGCCTCCAGCACGGCGCCGTTGTAGCTCTCGATCGCGGCGTCGAGGTCGGCGGTCTTGCCGCGCAGGTTGGCGCGCAGGCGGCCGGAGTCGAAGATCGGCAGGCGGATCGCCGGGCCCGCGCCGTATTGCTCGCTGGCCGACTTGAAGAGCCGGTCCAGGCCGATGCTCGACAGGCCGACGAACGCGCTCAGGTTGACGTTCGGATAGAACTGCGCCTTCGCGCTCTTCATGTCGCTGGTGGCGGCTTCGACGCGCCAGCGCGCGGCGCTGATGTCGGCGCGCCGGCCGAGCAGGTCGGCCGGCACCGCCTCCGGCAGCGGCACGGCCTGCACCGATGTCAACGGCACGACGAGCGCGTCGAGCGCGTTCGGCGCCTGGGCGGTGAGCGCGGCCAGCGCGTGGCGGGTGAGCGCGATCTGCTCGTCGAGCAACTCGATCTGCTGGCGCGATTCGGGCAACGCACCTTCGCCCTGGCGCAGTTCCACCGTGGTGTCCAGGCCGCCCTGCACGCGCTGCTTGATCAGGCCCAGGATCTCGTCGCGCTGCTTCAGCGATCGTTCGGCGACGTCGCGCTGCGCGAACAGCCGGCCGAGTTGCACATAGGTGCGCGCCACGTTGCTGGCAAGCACGATGCGCGCAGCCTGCAGGTCGGCCTGCGCGGCACGCTGCGCGCCCACCGCCGCCTCGATCGCGGCGCGGTTGCGACCGAAGAAGTCGAACTCCCACGAGGCGCCCAACTGCGCGGTGGCGAGCGTGTAGATGCCCCCGCCCAGCGGCGGCGGGTAGATGCTGGTGGCGCTGAAGCGCTGGCGGGTCGCGTCGAGCGAACCGTTGACCTGCGGGCCGTCGGCGGCCTGCGCACCCGCGACCACGGCCTGAGCGCGCTGCAGCCGCGCCTGCGCGACCTTCAGGCTCGGGTTGCCGGCCAGCGCGCGCTCGATCAGGTCGTCCAGGCCGGTGTCGCCGAAGGCCTGCCACCAGTCGGCCGCAAGGGCCGGCGTGGCGGCGGTGGTGTCGAGCCCGACCGCAGCCGGCGCGATCGGTCGCGCGCCCGGCGCGATGCCGGCGCTGCTGGCACAGCCGCCGAGCGTGAGCACGACGCTCGAAGCGAGCGCCACCGCGATCGCGGCGAGCGTCGGCAGGTTGACGCGCGCACAGTGCGCGTGGCCGCGCAACGCCTGCTCGACGGCAGCGCTTCCGTTCGATAGTTGTTGTGGCTTCATTTGCTTAGGCAGTTATTTTGATGGGTTGCCGGCGAGACCGGGATGACGCGCCGGAGCGGCGGCAGCAACGGTCAATCCGCGTCGCGCAGCGCCTCGCCGGTTTCGAGCATGCGCTGCAGATAGGTCTTCAGCGCCAGCCACTCGGTCTTCGAGAAGCCGGCCAGATGCGCGTTCATCACCTCGGCGAGCACGGCCGGCACTTCGGCCACCGCGGTCTCGCCCTCGGGGGTGATTTCGACCTGCACGACGCGCCGGTCTTCGGTCGACCGCACCCGCTTGCACAGGCCCTTTTTCTCCAGGCGATCGAGCAGCCTCGTCATGGCTCCGGCGTCGACCTGCAGCCAGCGCGCCAACTCGGCGACGGTGGAGGCGCCGGACGTACGCAGGCGCAGCAGCGGGCCCCACTGCGCGCTCGTCAGGCCGTGCGCGTCGAGGCGCTTGTCGGCCTGGTGGACGATCGACAGCATGATGCGCTTCATCAGGTAGCCCACGCTCTCTTCGGCGCAATAGGCGGCGGGGCGGTAGAAGTCGGCGGGGGGGGCGATGCGGGGCACGGGGTGGGTCGCTCTCAACAGGTGATCGGAATATAGTTGCCTAGGCAATTATTGTCAAGGCTTGTCCTGGGAACACACCGGGGCGGGCCGGTTCGCGCCGGCCCCTGGCCTACACTGGCGCCATGCCCAGCCCCGCCCAGACCTCCTCCGCCGCGGCCCCTGCCACGGTCGCGCCCACCGCCCATGCCGCGCCGCCGGCGCCGGCCCGCAACGTGCGTTCGCTGTCCGGCCTGCTGCCGTTTTTGCGCCCGTACCGGGCCCGGATCGGCCTGGCCGGCGTGTTCCTGGTGCTGGCGGCGATGAGCACGCTGGTGTTTCCGGTGGCGATGAAGTCGCTGATCGACCAGGGCGTGGTCGCCGCCGATCCCGGCGCGCGCGTGATGGCCATGCGCGAGCACTTCTTCGCGCTGTTCGGCGTCGGTGCGGCGCTCGGCCTGTTTTCGGCGCTGCGCTTCTACATGGTCACCTGGCTCGGCGAGCGCGTGACCGCCGACCTGCGCAACGCGGTCTATTCGCATGTGGTGATGCAAAGCCCCGAGTTCTTCGAGACCACCCAGACCGGCGAGGTGCTGTCGCGCCTGACCACCGACACCACGCTGGTGCAGACGGTGGTCGGCTCGAGCCTGTCGATGGGCCTGCGCAACGCGGTGCTCGGGATCGGCGCGATGGCGATGCTGATCGCGACCAACCCGGTCGTGATGACGCAGGTGCTGGGCATCCTGGTCATCGTGGTGCTGCCCAGCCTGTACTTCGGCCGGCGCGTGCGGCGCCTGTCGCGGGCCAGCCAGGACCGCGTGGCCGACTCGAGCGCGATCGCCGCCGAGGTCCTCAACGCGATCCCGGTGGTGCAGAGCTACACCCAGGAGGCGCGCGAGGCGCGGCGCTTCGATGCCGCCACCGAGAGCGCCTTCGGCACCGCCGTCAAGCGCACCCGCATGCGCGCGTTCCTGGTCGCGTTCATCATCACCGCCACCTTCGGCACGCTGCTGTGGGGCCTGTACCAGGGCACCCAGGCGGTGGCGCGCGGCGACGTCAGCGCCGGGCATCTCGCCCAGACCGTCGTCTACGTGATCATCCTGGTGGGCAGCGTGGCGGCGCTCTCCGAGGTCTACGGCGACTTGCTGCGCGCCGCCGGCGCGACCGAGCGGCTGATGGAGTTGCTCGCGCTGCGCTCGTCGATCGCCTCGCCGGCGCATCCGGTGCCGCTGGCGCCGACGCGCGGCGGCTCGTCGGTGGCGCTGCGCGACGTGACCTTCCGCTACCCGTCGCGGCCGCAGCACCCGACGCTCGCGAACTTCAACCTGAGCGTGGCGCCCGGCGAAACCGTGGCGCTGGTCGGCCCCAGCGGCGCGGGCAAGAGCACGGTGCTGCAACTGCTGCTGCGCTTTTACGACGTGGCCGCCGGCGAGGTGCTGCTCGACGGCGTGCCGATCAAGCAGCTGAGCCTGGACGCGCTGCGCGGGCGCATCGGCATCGTGCCGCAGGACAGCGTGGTGTTCTCGGCCGACGCGATGGAAAACATCCGCTACGGCAAACCCCAGGCGAGCGACGCCGAGGTGATCGCCGCTGCCAAGGCCGCGTTCGCGCACGACTTCATCAGCGCGTTGCCGCAGGGCTACCAGACCTTTCTCGGCGAGCGCGGGGTGCGGCTGTCGGGCGGGCAGCGCCAGCGCATCAGCATCGCCCGCGCGATCCTGAAGAACCCGCCGCTGCTGTTGCTCGACGAAGCCACCAGCGCGCTCGACGCCGAGAGCGAACGCATGGTGCAGGCCGCGCTCGAGTCGGCGATGAAGGACCGCACCACGCTCGTCATCGCCCACCGCCTGGCCACCGTGCAGCGCGCCGACCGCATCGTCGTGATGGAGGCCGGCGAGATCGTCGAGACCGGCACGCACACCCAGCTGGTGGCCTCGGGCGGCCTGTATGCCCGGCTGGCGGCGCTTCAGTTCGATCGTTGAAGGGCCACGCTTCGCACGCCGGCGCGCCGTCGTGCGCCATCGAGCGATATAGCGCGCTGTAGGCCTGCACCGACACGCGCCGCGAACCGCATCCGACAGACACGCCGGCGGGCGCCTTCCAGAATCGACGAACACGACGCCGGCACCCGGCCGCGTCCACAACGCTGGAAGGATCACCCCCATGAACACCCACCCGAACCTGCGCATTGCCACCTGCGCCCTCGCCGCCTCGGTCTTGTTGGCCAGCGGCTGCGCCGACCTGAGTCCGCGCCAGCAAGGCACGGCCACCGGCGCGGGCATCGGCGCGGTCGCCGGTGCGCTGATCGGCTCGGCCACCGGCGGCAAGGCCGGCACCGGCGCCGTGATCGGCGGCGCGCTCGGCGCGGTCGCCGGCAACCTGTGGTCCAAGCGCATGGAAGACCGCCGCGTCGCGATGGAACAGGCCACCCGCGGCACCAACGTCGAGGTCAGCCGCACCGCCGACAACCAGCTCAAGCTGAACATCCCGAACGACATCTCGTTCGACACCGGCAGCGCCGCCATCAAGCCGCAGTTGCGCGCCGTGCTCGACCCGTTTGCGAACAGCCTGCGCAACGACCCGAACGCGCGCATCTCGATCGTCGGCCACACCGACAACACCGGCTCCGAGGCGGTCAACGACCCGCTGTCGGTCGAGCGCGCGCGCAGCGTGCGCGACTATCTCGAAACGCGCGGCGTGCCCGACGCGCGCATCGAGACCGCGGGCCGCGGCGAACGCGAGCCGATCGCCGACAACAGCACCGAGGCCGGCCGCGCCCAGAACCGCCGGGTCGAGATCTTCCTGCGCGAGACGGCTGCGGGCTGATTGGTCAGCACCGTTTGTCCCGAGTGCGTTCTTGCTCCCTCGCCCCTTTGGGGAGAGGGCCGGGGTGAGGGGTTGTGCCGGGCGCGGCGCCGCTTCGCGGGCCTTCACCCCAACCCTCTCCCAGAGGGAGAGGGAGCCAATTCAAGGATCGCTTGGCCTGGCCGCGCCGACCCAGCCCGGCACCGATAATCACGGCTCCGTTCCAAGGACACCGCGCCGTGACGTCCAACGCCGACCGCCCCATCCGCTCGCAGTACGAAGACTTCATGCGCCACGTGCGCGACCACGGCGTGTACAAGCCCGACCGCACCGGCACCGGCACGACCAGCGTGTTCGGCCACCAGATGCGCTTCGACCTGAACGAGGGTTTCCCTCTCGTCACCACCAAGAAGGTTCACTTGAAGTCGGTCGTCCTGGAGCTGTTGTGGTTCCTGCGCGGCGACGGCAACGCGCGCTGGCTGCAGGAACGCGGCGTGACGATCTGGAACGAGTGGGCCCGACCCGACGGCGATCTCGGCCCGGTCTACGGCGTGCAATGGCGTTCGTGGCCGACCCCCGATGGCGGCCACATCGACCAGATCGCCGAGGTCGTGAAGCAGCTCAAGACCAACCCCGATTCGCGCCGCATCATCGTCAGCGCCTGGAACGTGGCCGAGTTGTCGAAGATGGCGCTGATGCCGTGCCACGCGTTCTTTCAGTTCTACGTCGCCCCGGGCAATGCCCCCGGTGCCCGCGGCCGCCTGAGCTGCCAGCTCTACCAGCGCAGCGCCGACATCTTCCTGGGCGTGCCGTTCAACATCGCGAGCTACGCGCTGCTCACCCACATGCTGGCGCAGCAATGCGACCTCGACGTCGGCGACTTCATCTGGACCGGTGGCGATTGCCACATCTACCGCAACCACGCCGAGCAGGTCGCGCTGCAGTTGTCGCGCGCGCCGTTGCCCTACCCCACCCTGTCGATCAAGCGCCGGCCCGCGTCGATCTTCGACTACGTGTACGAAGACTTCGAGATGCTCGGCTACGAGCACCACCCGGCCATCAAGGCGCCGGTAGCGGTTTGAGCCAGGTCGTCGATCGGTTGCGGCTCGAGCGCCGTTCGCGGCGGCGCCGCAGGGTCGACGCCGATACCCCAGGGAAAACGCTGTAGCGATTCGCGTCGCGAGGCACATGAGCGAGCCGCGATCGGGCGTCCGATCCTGCGACACCCAGGGCACCCGAGCGCCCCGGGAAAACCACAGTGGCCGCGCTCACCCCCTGTGAAATCAAGGGCTTGAGTTGGATGGCCGCGGGCCGCAGCGAACGGCACGCGGTTTGCGAAGGTGGCTGGACCGACGCCAGCGCAGCCACGCGCTGGCAAGTGCAGTTCGACACGCTCAGGAGACGCGCCATGAAAGCCGCAGTGCTGCACCAGTACGACGAGTCGCTCAGCAGCGACGCCTTCGTGCACTACGAAGACGTCCCCGACCCCAAGATCGAGACGCCCACCGATGTGATCGTGCGCATCGGCGGCGCCGGCGTGTGCCGCACCGACCTGCACGTGGTCGAAGGCATCTGGCGCAGCAAGGTCGAGGTCGAG
>JAGWTP010000100.1 GCA_028868895.1 Burkholderiales bacterium | reverse complement strand
AACAGGAAGGCCACCGACAGCTGGCGCACCTTCGGGCATTGCTTGACATCCTCGCGTTGCGGGATGGTGTTGGTGATCACGACCTCGTCGAGCTGCGAGCCTTTGATGCGCTCCAGCGCCGGGCCCGAGAACACCGCGTGGGTGCAGTACGCGAACACGCGCTTGGCGCCGCGCTCCTTGAGCACCTCGGCGGCCTTGACGAGCGTGCCGGCGGTGTCGGTCATGTCGTCCATGATCACGCAGGTGCGGTTCTCGATCTCGCCGATCACGTGCATCACTTCGGAGACATTGGCCTTCGGGCGGCGCTTGTCGATGATCGCCAGGTCGCAGCCGAGCTGCTTGGCCAGCGCGCGCGCGCGCACCACGCCGCCGACGTCGGGCGACACAACCACCAGGTCGTCGTAGCGCTTGGACTGCAGGTCAGACAGCAGCACCGGCGAAGCGTAGATGTTGTCGACCGGAATATTGAAGAAGCCCTGGATCTGGTCAGCGTGCAGGTCCATCGTCAGCAGCCGCTCGACGCCGACGGCTTCGAGCATGTTGGCCACCACCTTGGCGCTGATCGGCACGCGCGTGGAGCGCGGGCGGCGGTCCTGGCGGGCGTAGCCGAAGTACGGAATGACCGCGGTGACGCGCCGGGCCGAAGCGCGCTTGAGCGCGTCGACCATGATGCACAACTCCATCAGGTTCTCGTTGGTCGGCGCGCAGGTGGGTTGCACCACGAAGATGTCGCGGGCGCGCACGTTCTGGTGGATCTCGATGTCGACTTCGCCATCGGAGAATCGGCCCACCCGGGCCTTGCCGAGCTCAACGCCCAGGTGCGTGGCGATCTCCTGCGCAAGCGCAGGGTTGGCGTTCCCGGTGAACAGCAATGTGTTGAAAAGCACGTTCCCTCCGACGAGGCTTGGTGGGCGCAATCCGCGACCCTTCGAATCAGCCCCGGCCCGCACGTGGAGGGAAACCCGGGATCAAACAATCTGGCAGGGGAAGAAGGATTCGAACCTTCGCATGTCGGAATCAAAATCCGATGCCTTAACCAACTTGGCGACTCCCCTACACAGGTTTGCAGTTCTGCAACTGCAAACCGCAACCTCACTTCAGTCTGCGGCCCACCCGACGAGCGGGTGCTGGCCCAGGCTGCGGCACATTCTGCCGACCCAGCCCGGCGCAAGATTCGCCGGCATGGGCGCGACCGGTTCGATACCGTTGCCGGCCCGGGCGAATACCGCACTTCCGGAGCCCGTCATGCGGCTGTTGCCGAACTGCCCCTGAAGCATCTCGCCCGCCTGCGCCACCTGCGCGCATTCTGCCTGCGCTGCCGCCTGAAGATCGTTGCGACCGAAGCCGGTTGCAGCAACCTCTTGCCAAGCATTTGCAGCGAAGCTTTCAAGTATAGCAGGGCCGGTGCCGCGTTCCAGTAGCGGACTGGCGAAGATCGCGCGTGTTTCGATGCTCGCGGCGGGTTTAATCACCGCCAGCCACTGCGGCTCGACCGGTACCGGCGTGAGACGCTCGCCGATGCCTTCCACCAATGCGTTTTGACCGCCGACAAAAAACGGCACGTCGGCGCCGAGCTTCAGGCCCAGCGCCAGCAGTCGCGCGCGCGGCCAGTGCAGGGCCCAGAGCCGGTTCAGCGCCAGCAGCGTCGACGCCGCGTCCGAACTGCCCCCGCCCAGGCCGGCGCCCCACGGCACGCTCTTGGCGATCGAGATGTCGGCACCGAGCGACGTGCCGCTTTCCGACTGCAGCAGCCGCGCGGCGCGCAGGCACAGGTCGTCGGGCGGCAGGGCCGCGCCGAGGTCGTGGCGGGCCAGCCTGCCGTCACTGCGTCGCTCGAAATGCAGGCTGTCGCACCAGTCGATCAGCACGAACAGCGACTGCAGCAGGTGATAGCCGTCGGCGCGCCGCCCGACCACATGCAGGAACAGGTTCAACTTGGCCGGCGCGGCCACGTCGTACAGCGCGTTCATCAGGGCCGATCGAGCTTCGCGCGCAGCGTGACGACCGGCGGGCGCTCGCGCCGTGCGGCGACCAACGCATCGTCGAAGCCGGCCAGGCTGACCACCCAGCCGAGTTGCTCGAATCCGGGTGCGGCCGGCGCGGCCGTGGCAACGCTGGCGGCGCCGGGCCAGGGCCGGCCTTGCAGCCAGTCGAACAGCGCGGCCACCGGCAGGCTTTCACCCAGCACCTCGTGCGTCAGCGCGTTCAGGTCGGCAAAGCGCTCCTCGCCCTTGGACGTGACCAGCACCACGCTGCCGGGCGACCAGCGCGCCTGCGCGACCACGTTGCCCAGCGGCGTGGAGAGATTCAGGTGGCCGGCCTGCGGATCGCCCTGGAGTTCGAAGGCCGCGTTCATCGACCGCGCCGCACCGCCGTCGACCCCGTCGACATGCACCGCCAGCCGGCCCGACAACGTGACACCCGCGACCGGCGTCTTCGGCACGACCGCGCACGCCGCCATCAACAGCGCCGCGAGCAGCGCCGCGACCCGGCCCGCCACGTTCACAGACCGACCCGCAACCGGGCCAGGGTTTCACGCAAGACGTCGTTGCCGGCGTCGCGCTGGCGCGCCTCGCGCCAGACGCGCCGCGCCTCGTCCGTCTGGCCGCTGACCCACAGCACCTCGCCCAGATGTGCGCCGATTTCGGCGTCGGGCTGGGCCTTGTAGGCCTCGCGCAGCAGGCGCAGCGCTTCTTCGCGGTTGCCCATCCGGTACTCCACCCAACCCAGGCTGTCGGTGATCGCCGGCTCGCCGGGGCTGAGCGCGAGCGCCTTCTCGATCAGCGCGCGCGCCTCGGGCAGCCGCACATTGCGCTCGGCCAGCGAATAGCCCAGCGCGTTGTACGCGTTCTGCTGGTCCGGCTTGAGTGCGATGACACGCCGCAGCAGCCGCTCCATGTCGTCCAGGCGGTTCAGCTTCTCGAACATCATCGACTGCTCATAGAGCAGCTCGACGTCGTCCGGGAATCGCTGGTTCGCCTGTTCGAGCACCTTGTTCGCCTCGGACCACAGCTTGGCGTCGCGCAGCACCTGCGCTTCGGCCAGCACCTTGGCGCGTGCGTCGGCCGGGGTCGTTTCGGGCAGGCGACGAATCAACTCGCGCGCCTGCTCGACCTTGCCCTCGCGGGCCAGCAACGACGCGCGGCGCGTCTGCACCTCGAGCGCGCGCCGCGGGTCGTCGATCTTGGCGAGCCAGGCGTCGGCGCCTTTCATGTCGCCTTGCTGTTCGGCGGCCTGCGAGAGCAGCAGCCAGCCCCGTGCCAGCGCGTCTTCCTTCGAGACCGGTGCGGCGTTGCCATCGGTGCCGACACCGGCCGTGTCGCTGGCCGACGCATCGCCGGCCTGCACGAGTTCGATGTACTTTTGCAACGCGACGATCGCCCGTGCCGGCTCGTGCAACTGCACATGCAGCGCGCCAAGCGTCAGCCAGGCCTGCGGCAGTTGCGGTGAACCGCGGGTCAGCGTGTCGAGTTGGGTGGTGGCTTCGGCGTAGCGTTGGGCGGCGAGCAGGAACCGCACGTAGAGCAGCCGCACGCCGTTGCTGTCGGGCTTGGCGGCAAGCTGGTCGAGGACGATGGCTTCGGCCTGCGGGGTGGCCGGGAGCATCTGGAGCGCCAGACCGGCGGGTGCTTCGGCGCTGCGGTCGAGTTCGTGGGCGCTGCGCGCCAAGGCGAGCGCCTTCACGCTGTTCTTCGCCTCGAGCCACCCCTGGCCGACGCTGACCCGGGCCGCCACGCGCGTGTCGGGTGCGTCGATATACGGCAGCAGCACCTGCTCGATCAGTGCGGCGGCCTTGTCATGGTCGGTGCTGCGCGCCAGCAGGCGCGGCAGCGCACCGATCAAGGCCGGGCGCTGCGTTTGCGGCGTGGCCCTCAACAGCGCCTGCAGCGGCTCGGCGACGTCGGCCGTGCGATTGAGCTGAACCAGCAGTTGCACCTGATAGCGCAGCGCGTCGACCGAATCGGGGATCGCCTGCCGCCAGGCCTTCACCGCCACCAGCGCGTCGTCACCGGCGCGGCCTTGCAGCGCGATCTCGGTGGCACGACGGAACAGTTGCTCGTCCCTGGTGCGGCGCGCGGCGTCGAGCATCAACTGATAAGCGGCCGCCAGGTCCCCCTCGCGCACCTCGATCTCGCTGACGAGCAATTGCTCGAACAGCGGCCCGGTCAGTGCGGAGTTCACGATCTTCCTGGCCGGCTCGGCGTCTTGTGCGTACGCCACCGGCGCAAGAGCCGCGCAAGCCAACAACGCGGCCAGCGCATGCGCGCGGCCGGAACGGGGGCGGGAAGTCGGCATCGGGTACTCCTGGGGCAGCGCTTCATTTTAGGCCGCAGGGGTGGGACCTCGCGGCCACCGGATAATTCCCCGCATGCCCGAACTCCCTGAAGTCGAGGTCACGCGGCGCAGCTTCGTCGACCGCATCGCGGGTGCGAGGATTCACGCCGTGCGCGTCGGCAAGCCGCTGCGCTGGCCGCTCGGATGCGCCGCCGAATCGCTCGTCAACCAAGTGGTGGGCGACGTCACCCGGCGCGGCAAGTACCTGTGGCTGGCGCTCGACCACGGCGGCCTGCTGATGCACCTGGGCATGTCGGGTTCGCTGGCGTTCGACGCCGCGCCGGCAGTGCCCGGGCCGCACGACCACTTCGACCTCGTGACCGCGCGCGGCACCCTGCGGTTGACCGACCCGCGCCGTTTTGGCGCGGTGGTGTGGTCGCCCGCGATCGATTCGGATCCGGCCGCCAGGCTGCTCGCCGGACTCGGCCTCGAGCCCTTCGATCCGGCCTTCACCGGCGCGCACCTGCACGCCGCACTGCGCGGCCGGCGCGTCGCGATCAAGCAGGCCCTCCTCGGCGGCGCGATCGTCGTCGGCGCGGGCAACATCTACGCCTGTGAGGCCTTGTTCGAAGCCGGCATCGACCCGCGCACGCGCAGCCACCGCGTGAGCCTGGCACGCTGCGAGCGGCTCGCCGTGGCGGTTCGCAGCACGCTGGCGCGAGCGCTCGAACTCGGCGGCTCGACGCTGCGCGACTTCCGCGACACCCACGGCATGGCCGGCGGCTTCCAGTTGCAGGCCCGCGTCTACGGCCGCGAGGGCCAGCGCTGCACGCGCTGCGAAGGCAGCGTGCGGCGCATCGTGCAAGGCCAGCGAGCGACCTACTTCTGCCCCGCCTGCCAGCGACGCTGATCGAAAACCGGAACTGATGCGCGCTTGGCCGCAAAGCCGTTGGTGAGCAGATGTTTCGATGGGGCCGCCGCGATGCCCTTGCGCTACGATGAATGCCCGATCTCGCCGCCATGCTCATCACCCGCCCATGACACCAACGTTCGCCGTCAGCCTCGATGCCCTGAGCGGCTGGCGAACGACCCTCGCGCGGCGCCTGGACGAAGCCTCGCGCTTCCTTGCCGACCACGAACTGGTCGACGCACAGGCGGCGGCGCAAGTCGCGGCGCTGCGCGAGCGACTGGGCAACGAGAAGCTCGTCGTCGCCTTCGTCGCCGAGTTCTCGCGCGGCAAGTCGGAGCTGATCAACGCGATCTTCTTCGCCGACACCGGGCGGCGCGTGCTGCCGGCCACGCCGGGGCGCACCACGATGTGCCCGGTCGAGCTGGCCTGGGACGCCGACGAGCCGGCCTCGCTGATGCTGCTGCCGATCGAGACCCGGCTCGACGGCCTGTCGCTCGGCGAATTGCGGCCGCAGCGGCGCGCCTGGACGGTGCGGGAGTTGCAGGTCGATGACCCCGAGAAGCTGTCGCAGGCGCTGCAGGAAGTCACGCGCACCCGGTTCGTCAGCCAGGATCAGGCGCGCGCGCTGGGCTTCTGGGACGACGACCAGCCCGACGACAACCCGCCGCTCGACGACGCCGGCCGCGTCGAGGTGCCGGCCTGGCGCCACGCGCTCATCAACTATCCGCACCCGATGCTCAAGCAGGGCCTGGTGGTGCTCGACACGCCGGGCCTGAATGCGATCGGCGCCGAGCCCGAGCTCACGCTCAGCCTGCTGCCCACCGCGCACGCGACCGTCTTCATCCTGGGCGCCGACACCGGCGTGACCAAGTCCGACCTCGGTGTCTGGCGCGACCACCTGAGCGCGCACGCGCCGGCGCGCTTCGTCGTGCTCAACAAGATCGACGCATTGCTCGACCCGCTCGCCACCGTCGAACAGGTCGATGCCCAGATCGCCGCGCAGTGCGTCGAGACCGCGCGCACGCTCGGCGTCGGGCTCGATCGGGTGTTCCCGCTGTCGGCGCGCCAGGCGCTCGCCGCGCGGGTCTCGGGCGACGAGCGGGCGCTGCGGCGCAGTCGCCTGCCCGCGCTCGAAGCCGCGCTGGGCGCGCAGTTGCTGCCGCAGCGCCGCCAGGTGCTCGAGCAGACGGTGCTCGGCGGCGCGCAGCAGCTCGAAACCCATGTGGCTCGGCGTCTGGGCGACAGCCGCCGCCAGCTCGCCGAACAGATGCTCGAACTGCGCGGCCTGCGCGGCAAGAGCGGCGCGAAGCTGCGCCTGATGCTGCAGCGCGTCGACGCCGAGACGGCCGAGTTCGAGCAATGCACGGTGCGCCTGCAGGCGCTGCGCGTGGTGCACAGCCGCATGCTCAAGGACGCGCTGGTGGGTCTGTCGTCGGACCGGCTGCGCGAAGAGGTCGCCCAGATGCAGACGCAGATGAACGCGTCGCTGCTCAACCTCGGTGCCAAGAAGGCCTTCATCGCGATGTGCGCGCGGCTGCGCAAGCTGCTCGACGACGCGCAGCAGCGCAGCGCCGAAATCCGCGAGATGCTCGGCGCCTCGTTCATCAAGCTCAACAGCGAGTTCGGGTTCAGCCTGCTGATGACGCAGGCGCCGGAGCTGGAGCGCTTCAGCGCCGAACTGGGGCTGATCGAGTCCAGCTACGTGCAGTACCTCGGCCTGACGCAGGCGCTGCGTCTGTCGCAACCCCGCTTCATGGAGCAGTTCCGGCGCATGCTGGTGTCCAAGCTGCGGGTCGTGTTCGAGAACGCCAGCGCCGAACTCGAGTTGTGGAACAAGGCGACGTCGTCGCAGGTGGACTCGCAACTGCGCGAACGCCGGCGCAACTTCAGGCGCCGGCGCGAATCGCTCGAGCGGGTCCAGGCGGCGGCCAGCGATCTCGAACTTCGCATCGCCGAACTCGAAGCGCAGGACGAGCGCCTGCACGGTTTCCTGCGCCGCTCGCACGAGTTGCTCGAAGCGCTGCGCGAACACGCGCGCGCCGGCCCGGTGGCCGGCAGCGACCTGATCTCGCTGCGCATGCCGCTGGCCGACGAGGCCGAGCCGAGTCACGTGCCGCTGCGGCGCGCGCTGGCGTAGTTTGGCGGGCACGTTTTCGGCGCGCCTGGTCGAGTGGCAACGCCACCACGGCCGGAACACGCTGCCGTGGCAGGGCACGCGCGATCCGTACCGCGTCTGGCTGTCCGAAATCATGCTGCAGCAGACGCAGGTCACCACCGTGCTGGCGTACTACGAGCGTTTCGTGCAGCGCTTTCCCGACGTGGCCACGCTCGCCGCCGCGACGCTCGACGACGTGCTCGCGCTGTGGAGCGGCCTGGGCTACTACAGCCGGGCGCGCAACCTGCACCGTTGCGCGCAGGTGGTGATGCAGCAGCATGGCGGGCGCTTCCCCACCGGCAGCGCCGAGCTGACGAAGCTGCCCGGCATCGGCCGCTCGACCGCGGCGGCGATCGCGGCGTTCTGCTTCGGCGAGCGGGTGGCGATCCTCGACGGCAACGTCAAGCGCGTGTTGACCCGGGTGCTCGGGTTCGGCGCCGATCTGGCCGTGGCCCGGCACGAGCGTGAGCTGTGGGCGCAGGCGACCCGGCTGCTGCCCGAGCGCGACATCGAGCGCTACACGCAGGCGCTGATGGACCTGGGCGCCACGCTGTGCAGCGCCCGCTCGCCGTCGTGCCCGCAGTGTCCGGTGCGGGCCGACTGCGTGGCGGCGCGCACGGACACACCGCAGCACTATCCGGTCAAGTCGCGCAAGCTCAAGCGTGGTGTGCGCGAGCACGTCTGGCTGTGGCTGTGCTGGCGCGACCGGGTGTGGCTGGTGCAGCGGCCCGACAGCGGCGTGTGGGCCGGGCTGTGGAGCCTGCCGGAGTTCGCGTCGGTGGCCGCGGTCGAGGCCGCGAGCGCCGGCTGGCAGGGGCGCGGTGAATGGCTGGCGAGCTTCACGCACACGCTCACGCACCTGGACTGGACGCTGCACCCGTTGCGTTGGACCTTGCCTGCGCGCCTGGGCGCGGTGCGGCGCGGCGCCATCGAGTGCGCCTGGCCGAGCGGGCGCTGGTTCACGCTGGACGAGGCACTGGCCGCCGGGTTGCCGGCGCCGCTGCGCAAGTTGCTGACGCTGGCGGGCGCCGCGGAGGACTGATCGTTCGCGGGCCGAACGCGCACCGTGCGCGGCCCGCGTCAGTCGCGGGCGTCGAGCTCGCGGTGGCGGATCAGCGTGGCGGCGCGGGCGCGAAAGCGCTCGGCCAGCGTCTGCGCAAAGTAGACCGAGCGGTGCTGGCCGCCGGTGCATCCGATCGCCACCGTCAGGTAGCTGCGCTGGTCGTCTTCGAACGCCGGCAGCCAGCGCGCCAGGAACGCCTCGATCTGCGCCAGCATCTCGCCGACCTCGGGCTGCGCGCGCAGGTAGTCGGCCACCGGTTCGTCGCGGCCCGTCAACGGCTGGAGCTCGCGCACATAGTGCGGGTTGGGCAGCACGCGCACGTCGAACACGTAGTCGGCATCGAGCGGCACGCCGTACTTGAACGCGAAACTCTCGAACACCAGCGTCAGCCGGTTGCCGCCGGCGCGCACCATGTCGCGCACCCAGACTCGCAGCTGGGCCGGGCGAAGCTGGCTGGTGTCGACCACGGTGGCGACTTCGCGCAGTTCGGCGAGCAGCTCGCGTTCGAGCTCGATCGCATCGACCAGCGCGCGGCGGTTGTCGTGGCCCTGGTCTTCCTTGCGGCGCGCGCTCTCGCCTTGCGGCACGTCGGCCGACAGCGGGTGCGGCCGGCGGGTTTCGGAAAAGCGCCGCACCAGCGCATCCGTGCTGGCGTCGAGAAACACCACCTGGATCGCCACGCCTTCGCCGCGCAACTGCTGCAGCAGCGGCAACAGGTGCGGCAGCGAGCCGGCGCTGCGCACGTCGACCGCGATCGCCACGCGCCGGTCGAGCCGCGCGTGTTCGAGCCGCAGGAAGTCGCGCAGCAACTCCGGCGGCAGGTTGTCCACGCAGAAGAAGCCGGCGTCTTCGAGGGCGTGCAAGGCCACCGACTTGCCGGAGCCGGAAATGCCGGTCACCAGCACGACCTCGCGCGGCGACGGCGGCACGCGTGGCGCGTCGGCGTCGGCGTCGGCGTCGGTGGCCGAGGTCGCAGCGACGGGGCGCTCGACCTCGCGCGGTACGGGCGCGTCGGCAGGTGGCGTGTTCACCGCTTGCGCCCGCCCGCCGCGGGCACGGCATCGGCGCCCGCGGCCAGCATCTCCTGTGCATGCGCCAGGCTGGTGTTCGACAAGCGCTCGCCGCCGAGCATGCGCGCCACCTCGGCCACGCGCACCTCGCCGCCCACGGCCAGCACCTCGCTGAGCGCGAGCCCGTCGCGCAATTGCTTGGAAACGACGAAGTGGTGGTCGGCACACGCCGCCACCTGCGGCAAGTGCGTGACCGCCAGCACCTGGCGTTCACGGCCGAGCTGCTTCATCAGACGGCCGACGGTCTCGGCCACCGCGCCGCCCACGCCAGCGTCGATCTCGTCGAAGATCAGCGTGCCGGCCGCAGCCTCGGCGCCTTCGAGCTGGCTCGTCGTCACCGCGATCGCCAGCGCGATGCGCGACAACTCGCCGCCCGAGGCCACCTTGGCCAGCGGCCGGGGCGTGCTGCCGGCATGGCCGGCAACGAGAAACTCGGCCGACTCCAGGCCGAACGACTGCGGCCCGTCCTGCTTCGCGAGGGCCACCTCGAAGCGCCCGCCGGCCATGCCGAGCTGCTGCATCGCCTGCGTGACCGCGCGCGCCAGCTTCGGTGCCGCGGCGCGGCGCGCGGCCGAGACGCGCCGCGCCTCGGCCTCGTACGCCGCGAGCGCGCGCGCGAGTTCGCGCTGCAGCGCGTCGAGATCGGCGGCGGCGTCGAGGGCGCGCAACTCGTCTTGCCACTGGGCCAGCAACGCCGGCAATTCGGCTGGCGGCCGGCGATAGCGCCGCGCCAGACTCAGCCACGCCGACAGCCGCTCGTCGAGTGCCTGCAGGCGCTGCGGCTCCAGATCGGTGTGGTGGAGGTAGCCGCTCAGGGTGTGGGCGGCGTCCTGCAGCTGGGCCTGCGCGCCTTGCAGCACCTCGATCGTGGCGGCGAGCCGGGCGTCGAACGCGGCCACGCCCTGCAGTGCGTGCAGCGCCCGGCCGGTCAGCGTGTCGGCGCTGTCGTCGGCCTCGGCCACGGCGTCGAGCGCGCTGCGCGCCGCGTCGATCAGCGACTGCGCGTTCGCCAGCCTCGTGTGCTCGGCCTCCAGCTCGGCCCATTCATCGGCGCCCGGTGCGAGCTTGTCGATCTCGCCGATCTGCCAGGCCAGGCGCTCGCGCTCGCGCTCCAGGCCGGCTTGCTGCGCGCCCGCGGCAGCGAGCGCGTCGCCGGCGTGCTTCCAGTGCGACCAGAGGGCAGCCAGCGGCGCCGCGTCGACGCCGGCAAAGCCATCGAGCAGGCCGCGCACCGCGGGAGCGCGCGTCAGGCTCTGCCAGGCGTGCTGGCCGTGAATGTCGACGAGGTGGTCGGCGGCCTCGCGCAGCTGCGCCAGCGTGGCGGCGCTGCCGTTGATCCAGGCGCGACTCTTGCCCTGGGCGTCGATGGTGCGGCGCAGCAGCAGCGTCTCGCTCACATCGAAGCCGCCGTCGTCGAGCCACGCCGCCAGGCTCGCCGGCGCGTCGAACTCGGCGCCGATCTCGGCGCGCGCCGCGCCTTCGCGCACCACGCCGGCGTCGCCGCGGCTGCCCAGGGCGAGCTGCAGCGCGTCGATCAGGATCGACTTGCCCGCGCCGGTCTCGCCGGTCAGCACCGAGAAGCCACCGGCCAGATCGACCTCCAGGGCGCGCACGATCACGAAGTCGCGCAGCGACAGCCGCCTGAGCACCTCAGTGCACCCCTGAATTCCAGTGCAGCTTGCGCCGCAACGTGGCGTAGTAGCTCCAGCCGCGCGGGTGCAAGAAGCGCACCTGGCTGGCCGAGCGCCGCACCCGGACGCGGTCGCCGACCAGCAGGCTGGCGAGCGACTGCATGTCGAAACTGACACTGGCCTCGCGCCCGGCGACGATCTCGATCGTGATCTCGACGGTGTCGGGCAACACGATCGGCCGGTTCGACAGGTCGTGCGGCGCGATCGGCACCAGCACCCAGCCGGCGATGCCCGGGTGCAGGATCGGCCCGCCGGCCGACAGCGCGTACGCGGTCGAGCCGGTGGGCGAGCCGATGATCAGGCCGTCGCAGCGGTAGTTGGCGACGAACTCGTCGCCGATGTCGACCTTCAGCTCGGCCATGCTGGCCGCCGCGCCGCGGCTCACGACGACGTCGTTCATCGCATAGCCCTCGAAGATTTGCGCGCCGTCGCGCCACACACCGCCTTCGAGCATCGTGCGGTGCTCTTCTTCGTAGTCGCCAGCGATCATCGGCGCCAGCGCCTGCGCGAACTGGCCCACATGCACGTCGGTGATGAAGCCCAGGCGGCCCTGGTTGATGCCCACCAGCGGCGTGCCGTAGCGGGCCAGCTGGCGGGCGATGCCCAGCATCGTGCCGTCGCCGCCGACCACCACCGCGAGGTCGCATTCGCGCCCCAGTTCTTCGGCCGTGAGCGCGCCGAAACCGTCGATGCCGGTGTTCAGCGCGGTCTGCTTCTCGAGCGAGACTTCGAGCCCCTGGCGCACCAGGAAGTGCGCGATCTCTTCCAGCACGCCGCGGATGCCCTGGGCCTGGTATTTACCCACGAGCGCGGCATGACGAAAACGGCGGGTCATGCGCGGGATTACACCACAGCGACCCCGCGCGGCACGGGCTCAGAATGACCCTGAACCTACAATGAAAACATGCTGGACGAGCGCGCCAAAAAACTGCTGAAGGCCCTGGTCGAGCGCTACATCGCCGACGGCACGCCGGTCGGCTCGCGCACGCTGTCGCGCGCCAGCGGCCTGGAGCTTTCGCCGGCCACGATCCGCAACGTGATGGCCGATCTCGAAGACCTCGGCCTGATCGTCAGCCCGCACACCAGCGCCGGGCGCATCCCCACCGCACGCGGCTACCGTCTGTTCGTCGACACCATGCTGACTGCCCAGCCGCCGGCCAGCGTGCCACCGGCCCCGCCGCAGCTCGCACCCGACCAGCCGCAGCGGGTGATCGCCAACGCCGCGCAGTTGCTGTCGAACCTGTCGAACTTCGTCGGCGTGATCACCGCGCCGCGCAAGGCCAGCGTGTTCCACCATATCGAGTTCATGCGCCTGAGCGAGCGGCGCGTGCTGGTGATCCTGGTCGCGCCCGATGGCGACGTGCAGAACCGCGTCATCTTCACCGCGCAGGACTACACCCAGTCGCAACTCATCGAGGCCAGCAACTACCTGACCGCGCACTACGCCGGGCTGACCATCGACGACGTGCGCGAGCGGCTCAAGACCGAAGTCGACGCGCTGCGCAGCGAGATCGCGACGCTGATGCAGGCGGCGGTGCAGGCCGGCAGCGAGGCCCACGCCGACAGCCAGGAGCAGGTCGTCATCTCCGGCGAGCGCAACCTGCTCACGGTGCGCGATTTTTCCAGCGACATGGGCAGCCTGCGCAAGCTGTTCGACGTGTTCGAACAGAAGACCCAGCTGATGCGGCTGCTCGACGTGAGCAGCCGCGCCGAAGGCGTGCGCATCTACATCGGCGGCGAGAGCATGGTCGTGCCGTTCGAGGAGTTGTCGGTCGTCTCGGCGCCGTACGAGGTCAACGGCCAGATCGTCGGCACGCTCGGCGTGATCGGCCCCACCCGCATGGCCTACGACCGCATGATCCAGATCGTCGACATCACCTCGCGGCTGGTCAGCAACGCGTTGAGCACGAAGTAGCGGCGCAAGGCGGCAAGGTTGCGCTGCCTACAATCGCCAGCGTCGGGCCGTTAGCTCAGTTGGTCAGAGCAGAGGACTCATAATCCTTTGGTCGTTGGTTCAAGTCCAACACGGCCTACCAACCCCCCCACCGGATCGGTTCGATGCGCCACTCGCGCGCCGTCAGGCGCCGCCTGCGGGTGACCGGCGGCCCTCTGCGAGCAGCTTGCGCCGGTGTTCACCCTGGCGCTCGAACATCCAGCCAGGGTACTCCGCGGGCAGGCGGCTGACGGCGTCGAGTTGCGCGAGTTCATCGGC
>JAGWTP010000011.1 GCA_028868895.1 Burkholderiales bacterium | reverse complement strand
ACTGGCTGGCGCGCCAGCCGATGTTCACGCTGCGCCAGATCCGACTGGAAGGTGATGTCTCGCACAACAACGCGGCCACGGTGCGCGCCAACGTGGCGCCGCGCCTGGCCGGCAATTTCTTCACGCTGGACCTGCAGTCGGCCCGCGAGGCCTTCGAGGCCGTGCCCTGGGTGCGCCACGCGGTGGTGCGCAAGGTCTGGCCGAACCGGTTGGTGGTGCAGCTCGAAGAGCACAAGCCGGTGGCGGTCTGGAAGGGCGACGAGGGCGATGACCGGCTGGTCAACTCCTTCGGCGAGGTGTTCGACGCCAACCTCGGCGACGTCGACGAAGACCAGTTGCCGGACTTCAGCGGCGCCGAATCGGCCGCGCCGCAGATCCTGGCGATGTACCGCCGCCTGGTGCCGGCGTTCAGCCCGTTGGGCGTCGAGCCCACCGCGCTCACCGAGTCGGTGCGTGGTTCGTGGCAGGTGCAGCTGGACGACGGCGCCGAGGTCGAGCTCGGCCGCGGCAGCGACGACGAGGTGCTGGCCCGCACCGCCCGCTTCGTGCGCACCGTGACCCAGGTCACCGGCGGCAATCGCCACCCGTTCGCATACGCCGACCTGCGGCACGCCGACGGCTACGCCGTGCGGCTGCAGGACGGTTCCGGCGCCCCGTCCGCGGCGCCCGCGGCCAAGCATTGAGATCAAGGAAGCAACGTGGCCAAAGACTACAAGGACCTCGTCGTCGGACTCGACATCGGCACCGCCAAGGTGATGGCGGTGGTGGCCGAGGTCGTCGGCGGCGAGCTGCGCGTCGCCGGCCTGGGCGTGGCCAGTTCGCACGGCCTCAAGCGCGGCGTGGTCGTCAACATCGACGCCACCGTGCAGAGCATCCAGCAGGCGCTGAAAGAGGCCGAGATGATGGCCGCCTGCAAGATCGAGCGCGTCTACACCGGCATCACCGGCAGCCACATCCGCGGCCAGAACAGCACCGGCATGGTCATCGTGCGCGACAACCGCGAGGTCACGCCGGTGGACGTGGCGCGCGTCGTCGAGACCGCCAAGGCGATCAACATCCCCAACGATCAGCGGCTGCTGCTCGTGGAGCCGCAGGAGTTCGTGATCGACGGCCACGAGGTCAAGGAGCCGATCGGCATGAGCGGCAGCCGGCTCGAGGTCAAGGTCCACATCGTCACCGGCGCGCAGAGCGCGGCCGAGAACATCCTCAAGTGCGTGCGCCGCTGCGGGCTGGAAGTGGAGCGCCTGGTGCTCAACCCCAGCGCCAGCGCCAGCGCCGTGCTCACGCCCGACGAGAAGAGCCTGGGCGTGGCGGTGGTCGACATCGGCGCCGGCACCACCGACGTCCAGATCTACACCGACGGCAGCGTGCGCCACACCGCGGTGATCCCGATCGCCGGCGACCTCATCACCAGCGACATCGCGATGGCGCTGCGCACGCCGACCAAGGACGCCGAGGAGATCAAGGTCGAGCATGGCGTGGCCAAGCAGCTCCTGGCCGACCCCGCCGACCAGGTCGAGGTGCCCGGACTCGGCGACCGCGCGCCGCGCATGTTGAGCCGCCAGGCGCTGGCCGGGGTGATCGAGCCGCGCGTCGAGGAGATCTTCTCGCTCGTCCAGCAGGTGGTGCGCGAGAGCGGCTACGAGGAACTGCTGTCCAGCGGCATGGTGCTCACCGGCGGCAGCGCGGTGATGCCGGGCATGGTCGAGCTCGGCGAGGACATCTTCCTCAAACCCGTGCGCAAGGGCCTGCCGCTGTACGGCGGGCCGCTGGCCGACATGGTGGCGAATCCGCGCTCGGCCACGGTGATGGGGCTGCTGGAGGAGGCGCGACAGGCGCGCTCGCGCGGCTACAAGGCGGCGGCGCAGGCCGGCTCGGTGAAGAACCTGGTCGGTCGCGCCAAGGACTGGTTTCTCGGGAATTTCTAGGAGGGGCCCGCTGACTTAGAGGCCCCGCGTTTCAACCACGGCAACTGCAACTTTCTTCAGGAGGCTCACATGCCCATTGAAATCATCGACGAATTCGACGACGGCACGCAGATCAAGGTGATCGGCGTCGGCGGTGGCGGCGGCAACGCGGTCGAGCACATGATCGGCCAAGGCGTCCAGGGCGTGGAGTTCATCTGCGCCAACACCGACGCCCAGGCCCTGCACCGCAGCAGCGCGGGCATGCTGGTCCAGCTCGGCAAGACGGGCTTGGGCGCCGGCAGCAAGCCCGAGATGGGGCGCGCGGCGGCCGAGGACGCGGTCGAGAACATCAAGCAGGCGATCGCCGGCGCGCACATGCTGTTCATCACCGCCGGCATGGGCGGCGGCACCGGCACCGGCGCCGCGCCGGTGATCGCGCGCGTGGCCAAGGAGATGGGCATCCTGACGGTGGGCGTGGTGACCAAGCCGTTCGAGTTCGAGGGCAACCGGCGCATGAAGGCGGCCGATGCCGGCCTGGCCGAACTCGAGGCCAATGTCGACTCGCTGATCGTGATCCTGAACGACAAGCTGCTCGACGTGCTCGGCGACGACATCACGCAGGACCAGGCGTTCGCGCACGCCAACGACGTGCTCAAGAACGCCGTGGGCGGGATCAGCGACATCATCCACATGCCGGGGCTGGTCAACGTCGACTTCGAAGACGTGAAGACCGTGATGAGCGAGCCGGGCAAGGCGATGATGGGCACGGCGCAGGCCGGCGGCCCGGACCGCGCCATCAAGGCCGCCGAGTCCGCGGTGGCCTGCCCGCTGCTCGAAGGCATCGACCTGTCGGGTGCGCGCGGCGTGCTGGTGCTGATCGCGGCCAACCGCAACACCTTCAAGCTGGCCGAGAGCCGCAACGCGATGAACACGATCCGCCGCTACGCCGCCGACGACGCCCACGTGATCTACGGCACCGCCTACGACGAAACGCTGGGCGACCAGCTGCGCGTGACCGTGATCGCCACCGGCCTGTCGCCGGCCAAGCGCGTGCACACGCCGATCAGCGTGGTCCACAGCGTGCCGATGCAACGCACCGGCACGCACGACCTACCGATCCTGCAGAACGCGTTGAACAGCCCGATGCAGGGCGCGGCGCCGGCCCACGACTACAGCGCGCTGACCACGCCGAGCGTGTGGCGCAACGGCCGCACCGCCGCGGCCAAGGTCGACGCGCTGGCGAGCAACGGCATGGACGAGATCGAGATCCCGGCGTTCTTGCGCAAGCAGGCGGATTGACGCACTCATAAGCTACTGCGCAGGCCGAGGTGTGTCCGGAGGTGCTCGCCGTACAGGTAGTACGGCTGCGCTCCTGCGGGACGCACCTCGGCCTTGCTCGCTACGCTTTTGAGCGCGTCAATCGACGATTGATCGCGCTCGGGTGCGGCGCGTTCATCGACTTCATCGATCGACGGATATCTTGAAATTCCCGCATTTCATACGGGAATATCAATGTACAGTTCGGCGATGGTCGATCGCGTCGCGCTCCAGCACGAAGTTCGCGCCGCGCTGGCGCGCAGCCCGGCCGTCGCGCTGATCGGGCCGCGGCAGGTCGGCAAGACCACGCTGGCCCGATCCTTGATGGCCCCCGACTCGGCCAGCTACTTCGATCTCGAAGACCCTCAGGTCGAAGCCCAACTCGCCGAACCGATGATCGCGCTGAAAGACCTGCGCGGTCTCGTCGTGATCGACGAAGTGCAGCATGCGCCCGAGCTGTTCAAGCCGCTGCGCGTGCTCGCCGATCGACCCGGAGCGCCGGCGCGCTTCCTGTTGCTCGGCAGCGCTTCGCCGGCCTTGCTGCGCCAGAGCAGCGAGTCTCTCGCAGGTCGGATCGAAGTGATCGAAACCGGCGGCTTCACGCTGGATGAAACCGGCGCCGCGGGATCGGCGGCGCTGTGGTGGCGTGGCGGATTTCCACGCTCCTATACCGCCGCCGACGATGCGGCGAGCCGCATCTGGAGACGCGAGTTCATCCGCACGCTGGTGGAACGCGACCTGCCGCGGCTCGGCATCGGTGCGCCGCCGGCGGCGATGCACAGGTTCTGGTCGATGCTCGCGCACTACCACGGGCAGATCTGGAATGCGGCCGACCCGGCGCGCTCGCTGGGCGTCAACGAGAGCACGGTGCGGCGGTACCTGGACTGGCTGACCCAGGCGTTCCTGGTGCGCCAACTGCAACCGTGGCATGCCAATCTCGGCAAGCGCCAGGTGAAGGCACCGAAGGTCTACGTGCGCGACTGCGGGTTGCTGCACGAACTGCTGGGCATCAATGACCCGGCCGCGCTGGCCCGCCACCCGAAGAGCGGTGCCTCGTGGGAAGGCTTTGCGCTGGACCAGGTGCTGCGCATCGCGCGGCCCGACGCGGCCTACTTCTGGGCGACTCACGGCGGCGCCGAACTCGATCTGCTGATGTTCAAGGACGGCCGGCGCGTGGGCGTCGAATTCAAGCGGGCGGACGCGCCGACGCTGACGCCGTCGATGCGCGCGGCACTCGCAGACCTGTCGCTTGACGTTCTGTATGTCGTCTACCCGGGCACTAGACGCTATCGCCTGGCCGAGCGCGTCGAGGTCGTTGCGCTGTCGGCGCTGCTCGGTCCCTGACCTTTTCCGCGACAATTGCCGCCCATGCTCGCGCAACGCACCCTCAAGTCGATGACCCGCGCGGTCGGCGTCGGCCTGCACGGCGGCCAGCGGGTCGAGCTCACGCTGCGGCCCGCGGCGGTCGACACCGGCATCGTGTTCCGTCGCGTCGATCTGGCGCTGCCGGTCGAGATCCGGGTCAATGCGCTGTGGATCACCGACACGCGGCTGGCGACCACGCTGTCGGCCGGCGGCGACCCGGGCGCGCCGAAGGTCAAGACGATCGAGCACCTGCTGTCGGCCTGCGCCGGCCTCGGGCTGGACAACCTGATCGTCGACATCAACGGCGAAGAGGTGCCGATCCTCGACGGCTCGGCGGCGAGCTTCGTGTTCCTGCTTCAGAGCGCCGGCATCGAGTTGCAGAGCGCACCGAAGCGCTTCGTGCGCATCAAGCGCGTGGTCGAGGTGCGCGAAGGCGCGGGGCCGTCGCTGAAGTGGGCGCGGCTCGAGCCGTTCGACGGCTACAAGCTCAGCTTCGAGATCGACTTCGACCACCCGGCGATCGACCAGACCGGCCAGCGCGTCACCTTCGACATGGGTTCGGGGCGCTACAAGCAGGAGATCGCGCGGGCGCGCACGCTGGGCTTCACGAAAGACGTGGAAATGATGCGCGCGCGCGGCCTGGCGCTGGGCGGCAGCATGGACAACGCGCTCGTGATCGACGACTACAAGGTCCTCAACGACGGCGGGCTGCGCTACGACGACGAGATCGTCAAACACAAGATCCTCGACGCGATCGGCGACATGCTGGTGATCGGCCACCCGATGATCGGCGCCTACAGCGCGTTCCGCTCCGGCCACGATCTGAACAACAAGCTGCTGCGCGCGGTGCTGGCCGAGCCGGGCAACTTCGAGCGCGTCAGCTTCCTCGATGCGAGCCAGGCGCCGGCCGGCCTGGCCGAACTGGCCCCCGCCTGGTAGACCGCCGCCGATGCTGCTGGCGCGCTTCGTCGTCTTGGTGCTGCTGGGGGCGGGATTGGTGTGCTTCACGCTGTACGCGACCACCGGCCGGCAGCGCTATCGCGAGCTTGGCGTTCGCATCGTCAAATGGACGGTGATCGCCGGGCTCGGTTTCTTCGCCGTGCTGATCGCCGAGCGCATGGCGACAATTTTTTGAAGGACGCCGAATGACCGTCTTCCGCTGGATCATCGGCGTGCTGTCGGCGCTGCTCGCCGCGGGCTCGCTGCTGAGCTTCGTGCTGTTCATCGCGTTCGACATCAACGTCTGGCTCGAGCGGGCCCGCTCGCTGCGTCGCGGCACCACCATGGCGCTGCTGCTGTGGTTCAACGTCGAGGTCTGGGGGCGGGTGATCTGGACCCTCGTCCACTGGTAGCGGGGTTGCGCAGCCCGAGGAAGGCCAAGACCTCGGGCAGGTGGTCTGCGAAATCGCTCAGTGCGTGGTCGCCGCCTTCGAGCAGCTCGACCCGGCAGCCGCGGTAACGCGCGCTCATCTCGACCCAGCTCAGCACTTCGTCACCCTTGGCGATGATGGCGAAGTAGCGCTCGGGCCGGGTCAGTGCGGCGGGTGCGATCGCGCGCAATTCGTCGATGTACTCGGCGCGAAAGTACAAGCGCGCGTCGCTGTGCCAGGCGGTGGTTTCGCCGATGTGCTGCGCCAGGTCGCGTGCGGGCTCGATCGCGGGGTTGAGCAGCACCGCCCGGCAGCCGAGCCGCTCGGCCAGCGCGGTGGCGTAGTAGCCGCCGAGCGAGCTGCCGATCACGCCGGTCTGCGCCGCGGGCCAGCCGGCCAGCCGATCGAGCAGCATCTGCATCGCCTCGCGCGGCGACGGCGGCAGTTGCGGGCACCACCAAGTCAGGTCCGGCTGGTGCTGCTGCACCCACGCTGCGGTGATCCGCGCCTTGGCCGATTGCGGCGACGAGCGAAAGCCGTGCAAGTAGAGCAGGTGCGTGGTGTCGGCCGTCATCGCGGGCCGGCACGAGGTCCGCGGGCGAGCGCGTCGAGCAGCTTGGCGTGCACGCCGCCGAAGCCGCCGTTGCTCATGCACAGCACGTGGTCGCCGGGGCGCGCGGCGCTGACCACCCGTTCGACGAGCTCGTCGATGGTCTTGCACACCACCGCCTGCGCGCCCATCGGCGCGAGCGCCTGGGCCGCGTCCCAGTCGAGCCCGCCGCTGTGGCAGAACGCGAGGTCGGCCTCTTCGAGCGACCACGGCAACTGGGCCTTCATCGCGCCGAGCTTCATCGTGTTGGAGCGTGGCTCGAACACCGCGAGGATGCGCTGCGGCGCCGCACCGGCCGACGCGCTGGCGGCGTCGACGCGGCGGCGCAGGCCGTTCACGGTGGTGCGGATCGCGGTCGGGTGGTGCGCGAAGTCGTCGTAGACCTTCACGCCGGCGGCCTCGCCGCGCAGCTCGAGCCGGCGCCGCACGTTCTCGAAGCTCGCCAACGCGCGCGCCGCCACCTCCGGCGCGACACCCACGTGCTCGGCCGCGGCGATCGTGGCGAGCGCGTTGAGCTGGTTGTGTTCGCCCAGCAGGCTCCACTCGACGCGCGCGATCTTCAGGCTGCCGCGCAGCACGTCGAAGGCATGCGGCTCGCCGCGCGCGCGCAGCGTGCCCGGCTCTTCCTTGCGTGCGCCGAAGCGGGCCACCTCGCTCCAGCAGCCCATCGCGAGCACGCGCTTGAGACTGTCCTCGCGGGCGTTGACGACGAGCCGGCCGTGCGCCGGCACGGTGCGCACCAGGTGGTGGAACTGGCGTTCGATCGCCGCCAGGTCGTCGAAGATGTCGGCGTGGTCGAACTCGAGGTTGTTCAGGATCGCGGTGCGCGGCCGGTAGTGCACGAACTTGCTGCGCTTGTCGAAGAACGCGGTGTCGTATTCGTCGGCTTCGATGACGAACGGCGCGCCCGCTTCGAGCCGGCCCAGCCGTGCCGACACGCCGAAGTTCAGCGGCACGCCGCCGACCAGGAAGCCCGGGTCCAGGCCGGCTTTGTCGAGCACCCACGCAAGCATCGAGGTGGTGCTGGTCTTGCCGTGGGTGCCGGCCACCGCGAGCACATGGCGCCCGGCCAGCACGTGCTCGGCCAGCCACTGCGGGCCGCTGGTGTAGGCCAGCCCGGCGTCGAGGATCGCCTCGAGCAGCGGGTTGCCGCGGCTGACCACGTTGCCGACCACGAACAGGTCGGGGCGCAGCGCGAGTTGCTCGGTGCCGTAACCCTCGACCAGCTCGATGCCCAGCGCGCGCAGCTGGTCGCTCATCGGCGGGTAGACGTTGGCGTCACAGCCGGTCACGGTGTGCCCTCGCTCGCGCGCCAGGGCTGCCAGGCCACCCATGAAGGTGCCGCAGATGCCGAGGATGTGGATGTGCATCGGCAGATTCTAGAAGCGCACCCGCGAACCTTCGGCCGCGCGTCGCGAGACCGGAGCAAGCGCGGCACGCCGACGCCACGAACGGCGCGCCGTCAGCGCGCCGGCGCGCAGTCGAAACCGAACCACTCGCGGCTGTGTGCACACGCGGCGTCGAGCGTGGCCAGCACCGCGACGCTGCGCGCCTGCCACGCCGGCTCCGGCGGCTTCAGGTCGGGCACGACGACCACGCCCAGGCCGGCGGCGAGCGCAGCGAGGGCGCCGGGGCCCGAGTCCTCGAAGGCCAGCGCGTTCGTTGCGGGCACCTGCAGGCGCTGGGCGGCGAGCCGGTAGATGTCGGGCTCGGGCTTGCCGCGTGCGACCTCGTCACCGCCGCACACCGCGGTGAAGAAATCGATCAGGCCGGACCGTGCGAGCCGCCGCTCGACTTCTGCGCGAGCCGTCGACGAAGCCACCGCACAGGGGATGCGCGCGTCGTGCAGACCTTGCAACAGGCGGCGTGCGCCGGGCTTCACGTCGAACGGGTGCGCGCCGAAGCGCTCCGCCAGTTGCGTGCCGACAAGCCGGTGCGCGTCGGCCAGCAGCGCGTCGTCGCCGAAGATCTCGCGCAGGCGCTGCGCGTTGTCGCGGTGGTTGCGGCCGATCAGGTCGAGGTAGGCGGCCGCGGTGAGCGGCACGCCGAGCGCGGACGCCACCTGCATCCAGGCGTCGCGCACCGGGCGTTCGGAGTCGAGCAGCAGGCCGTCCAGGTCGAACACCGCCGCCGTGTAGGCGGGCCGACCCGCGTCCATGATGTCAACGCAGCGCCTGCAGCGCGGCGGCCGCGGTGGCGCGCAGGTCGTCGGGCGTGTGCGCGGCGCTGACGAAGCCGGCCTCGTACATCGCCGGCGCGAAGTACACGCCACGGTCCAGCATGGCGTGGAAGAAGCGGTTGAAGCGCTCCTTGTCGGTGGCCATCACTTGGCCGTAGGTCGTGGGCAGCTTGTCCGCGAAGAAGAAGCCGAACATGCCGCCTTCGCAGTCGCCCACCATCGGTACGCCGGCCTCGCGGGCTGCGCCGAGCAGGCCGTCGAGCAGCGTTCGCGTGCTCGCCGACAGCGCCTCGAAGAAGCCCGGCTTGCGGATCTCGCGCAGCGTGGCCAGGCCGCAGGCGGTGGCCACCGGGTTGCCCGACAAGGTGCCGGCCTGGTAGACCGGGCCGAGCGGTGCGAGTTGCTGCATCACCGCGCGCCTGGCGCCGAACGCCGCCAGCGGCATGCCGCCGCCGATGACCTTGCCGAACACGCTGATGTCGGGCTCGAAGCCGGGGATCGCGCGGGCGTATATGCCTTGGGCACTGCCGAGCGCGACCCGAAAGCCGGTCATGACCTCGTCGAACACGAGCAATGCGCCGTGCCGGCTGCACAGCTCGCGCAGGCGCTTCATGAACGGCACCGCAGCGCGCACGAAGTTCATGTTGCCGGCGATCGGCTCGATCATCACGCAGGCGATGCCGGCACCGTGCAGCGCGAAGGCTTCTTCGAGCTGCGCGACGTTGTTGTATTCGAGCACCAGCGTGTGCTGCACCACCTCGGCCGGCACGCCGGCGCTGGTCGGGTGGCCGAAGGTGGCCAGGCCCGAGCCGGCCTTCACGAGCAGCGCATCGGCATGGCCGTGGTAGCAGCCTTCGAACTTGACGATCTTGCTGCGCCCGGTCGCGCCACGCGCCAGGCGCAATGCGCTCATCGCCGCCTCGGTGCCGGAGCTGACCAGGCGCACCTGGTCCATGCTCGGCACCAGGCTGAGGATCTCCTCGGCCAGTTCGATCTCGCGCTCGGTGGGCGCCCCGAACGAGAAGCCGTCGCGGGCGGCCTTCTGCACCGCTTCGAGCACCACCGGGTGGCCGTGGCCGAGGATCATCGGACCCCAGGAGCCGATGTAGTCGATGTAGCGCGTGCCTTCGGCGTCGAAGATGTACGGGCCTTGCGCGCGGGCAATAAAGCGTGGCGTGCCGCCGACCGCGCGAAACGCCCGCACCGGCGAGTTCACGCCGCCGGGGATGACTTTCTGTGCCCGCTCGAACAGCGCGGCATTGGTGGACTCAGTGGACATGGCGTGGGCCCTTCGGTGCGCCGCCTTCGTCGGCAGCGGCGTCGTCGGCGCGCGGTTCGTCGTCCTCGCCGGGCGGCAGCGCCCAGAAGAAACGATCGGGGACGACGTTGCCCATGCCGGGGCGAAAGCCCGCGTCCAGGGCCTGGTCGAGAAAGGCCAGCGCCTCGCCGACCGCGGCGGTCAGCTCGGCGCCGGCCGCCAGCAGCGCCGCGAGCGCGGCGGCGAGCGTGTCGCCGGCGCCGACGAAGCTGACCTCGAAGCGTTCGAACTTCTCGCCCGAGATCGCGCCCTGCGGCGAGGCGAGCACGTTGTCGATCGACTGGTCGGGCAGCGACACGCCGGTGACGAGCACGAAGCGCGTGCCGTGCTCGCCGGCGGCAACCGCGATTTCGCGCGCCGAGGCGGGGCGCTCGTTGTCCCAGTCGGGCAGCAGGAAGTCGGTCAGGGTCTGCTGGCTGCCCACCAGCACCTCGGTCTGCGGCAGCACCAGTTCGCGGTAGGCGTCGAGGTAGCTCTGCTGCTCGTCGTCGTCGACCCACGACAGGTTGGGCATGTAGGCCACGAGGGGCACGTCGGGGTAGTCGGACAGGATCTCGGCGACCGTGCTGACGCCTTCGGTCGAGCCGAGGAAGCCGACCTTCCAGGCCGCGATGGTCACGTCTTCGAGGATGCTGCGCGCCTGCTCGGCGATCACGTCGGCGTCGATCGGGTGGTGGTCGAAGATCTCGGCGGTGTCGCGCATCACGATGCTGGTGATGACCGGCAGTGCGTGCGCACCCATCGCGGCGATGGTCGCGACGTCGCCGGCCATGCCGCCGGCGCCGCTCGGGTCGCTGGCGTTGAAGCTCATCACGCAGGCCGGCGCGGGTTGCTCCTCGGGCGTGTCGACGTCGGTCTCGGGGGTGGCGGATTCAGCGGTCATCGAAGGGGCCCGAAGCGAGGATTTGGGGGCCGGCAGCGGGCGCTTTGAGCGCCTCGGCCGAACCTCTAGGCGAACGTGAAGAATGTTGCGTATGTACCTACGAAGACTTGAATTTTTCGCAATCTCGATGGCTACAATCTCGCTGCATTGTAGTGAAGCGACGTGCCGCGCGAGGCCCGCAGAAGAACGTGACCGAACCCAAGACCTGGATGTGCCTGATCTGCGGCTGGATCTACGACGAAGCCGCTGGCGATCCGGAGCACGATATCGCGCCCGGCACCCCGTGGGCCGCGGTGCCGATGAACTGGACCTGCCCCGAATGCGGTGCGCGCAAAGAAGACTTCGAGATGGTTCAGCTCTGATCGCGATCGATCCGAGCCAGCCGCAGGCCGAAAGGGCGGGGCCTCCCGCTCATCACCGTGTCGTTGAGGAGAATGCTTGTTGAGCAATCCGGCCCCAGCCGACCCCGCGGGAATCAAGGTGCTGGTCATCGACGACAGCAACACGATCCGGCGCAGCGCCGAGATCTTCCTGAAGCAGGGCGGCTACGACGTGCTGCTGGCCGAAGACGGCTTCGATGCGCTGTCCAAGGTCAACGACCACGACCCCGACCTGATCTTCTGCGACATCCTGATGCCGCGCCTGGACGGCTACCAGACCTGCGCGATCATCAAGCGCAACACCAAGTTCGCCGGCGTACCGGTGATCATGCTGTCGTCCAAGGACGGGCTGTTCGACAAGGCCCGTGGCCGCATGGTCGGCTCGCAGGCCTACCTCACCAAACCCTTCACCAAAGACCAGCTTCTGCAGGCGGTGGAACAGCACCGGCGCATCGTCTGACCTGCCGCTGGCCGGCGCCGCATGCCGGCCGATCTGTTCCCTGCTGCCGACGACGGAAACCTACTCCATGACGATCCAGAAAATCCTGCTGGTCGACGACTCGAAGACCGAACTGCACTACCTGTCCGATCTGCTCGGCAAGCGCGGCTTCGCCGTGCGCACCGCCGAGAACGGCGAGGAAGCCCTGCGCCGCCTCGCCGAGGAAACGCCCGACCTGATCCTGATGGACGTGGTCATGCCCGGCCAGAACGGCTTCCAGTTGACGCGCTCGATCACGCGCGACCCGCGCTTCGCGAACGTTCCGGTGATCATGTGCACCAGCAAGAACCAGGAAACCGACAAGGTCTGGGGCATGCGCCAGGGTGCGCGCGACTACATCGTCAAGCCGGTCAACGCCGACGAACTCGTCGCGAAGATCCACGCCTTCGACTGACGGCCGGCGCCGCACCCGCTGCTCCACGGATCCCTTGAATGGCCAACAAGCAAGCCCTGCGTGACCTGCAAAGCCGCCTTGCCGAGCGGCTTCAGGCGGCGCGCACCCGGGCCCGGGGCGAGTCGTGGCTGGCGGTCGAGTGCGGCGGGCGCGGGTTGCTGCTGCCGCTGCGCGACGCGGGCGAGATCTTCGCGCTCGCGCCGATCCTGCCGGTGCCGCACAGCCAGCGCTGGTTCCTGGGCGTGGCCAACCTGCGTGGCCACTTGCACGGCGTGGTCGATCTGGCCGGGTTTCTGGGCGTGAAGACGGCCGACGTCGGCCGCGAGCATGCGCGCCTGGTGGGCTTCAACTCGGCGCTGGACATCAACTGCACGCTGATGGTCGACCGCCTGTCGGGGCTGCGCAGCGACACCGAGCTCACGCCGTTGGACAGCGATGGTGTGCCGCGCCCGGCGTTCGTCGGTGCGCGGCTGCACGATGCGGCCGGCCGGGTCTGGCAGGAACTGCTCTTGTCCGGGCTGGCGAACGATGAAGCATTTCTGAAGATCGTGGGCTGAGCGCCACCGGCGTTCACTGCCCCTGAGAAGACTGCACGAGGGCCATATGAGCTTCCTGAACAAGATCAAGGGTTGGGGTCCGAAAGACGATGTGGTGCTCGACGCGCCGGGCGTCGGTGCCGCGGTGTTCGAGGGACTGCCGGCGGCGCACGCCGGCGCGGTGCCTGAAGGCCACGCGGCCGACACGGTGGGCGAGGCCACGTACGCCACACCGACGGTGCAGCAGGCTCACGACGCCGACACCTCGATCATCTCGGAGGCCGCCCCGTCGGGGATCGCCGATTTTTCCGAAACCCGCATCCAGGACGGCGCGCCCGCCGCCGGTGGCGCCAACGGCACCGGGCTGCCGGTCATCGGCAAGCGCCCGGTGGCGCAGCAGCAGCGCATCCTGTTCATCATGGTCGGCCTCGGCCTGGCCGGGCTGATCCTGATGACCGTGCTGTCGCTGCTGGCGGCCAACCGCGGTTCGGCCCAGGTGGCGGCCAGCGGGCAGGCGCTGATGCAGTCGCAGCGGCTGGCCAAGTCGGCGTCGCAGGCATTGATCGGCAGTGCGCAGGCGTTCCCCGAGGTGCGCGAGAGCGCCGACGTGCTGGCGCGCAGCGTGCGCGGCCTGCATGTCGGCGAGGGCGACATTTCTGCCGCGCCGGCGGGTGTCCAGGAAGTGCTGCAGCCGATCCTGCCGCTGCTGGAGCGCACCGAGAAGAATGCCGCGATCGTGCTCGGCCAGCAGGCCACGCTGACACGGGTGGGCCAGGCGCTGCGCGCGATCAACCGCCAGTCGGGCGATCTGCTCGAGACGGCCGAGACCGTGTCGTCGCTCAAGCTGCAGCAGAACGCCTCGCCGGCCGAACTGTCGGCGGTCGGCCAGTTGGTGATGCTGACCCAGCGCATCGGCAAATCGGCCAATGAGTTCCTGACCATGGAAGGCGTCAGCCCCGAGGCGGTGTTCCTGCTCGGCAAGGACCTGAATTCGTTCCGCGAGATCGCCCAGGGCCTGACCGACGGCAATGCCGAGTTGCGCCTGCCGGGCACCAAGGACCCGCAGACGCGCGAACGCCTGGCCGCGCTGATGAAGCAATACGAGGCCACGCGCGCCCAGGCCAGCGCGATTCTGGGCAACTTGCAGGGTTTGGTGGCGGCGCGCGAAGCGCAGGCGGCGATCATTGCCGACAGCGAGCCGCTGCGCAAAGGGCTCGAGGCGGTGCAGGAGCGCCTGGGCAAGGACACCGGTTTCAGCGGGCTGAGTCTGCTGCTTCTGCTGGCGGCGGCGGCGGTCTTCGTGCTCGGTGGCGTCGGGCTGCTGCGGCTCTTCGTGCACGACCAGTCCGATCGTGCCGCGGCGGCCGAAGGCCAGCGCCTGGCGGCCGAGCGTGAGCAGCAGGAGGCCAAGCGCGTCAACGACGCCAACCAGGCGGCGATTCTGCGGCTGATGAACGAGCTGCAGGCGGTGGCCGAGGGCGATCTGACCCAGCAGGCGACCGTGACCGAAGACATCACCGGCGCGATCGCCGACTCGGTCAACTACACGGTGGAGGAACTGCGCACGCTGGTGGCGCAGGTGCAGGGCACGGCCGGCCGGGTGACCGACACCACGCAGCAGGTCGAGGCCACCTCGACCGAGCTGCTCGCGGCGTCGAGCGAGCAGTTGCGCGAGATCCGCGACACCGGCGAATCGGTGCTGCAGATGGCCGGGCGCATCAACGACGTGTCGGGCAGGGCCCAGGAAACCGCCGCGGTGGCGCGCCAGTCGCTCGACGCGGCCGAGTCCGGCCTGCGCGCGGTGCAGAACACGATCGGCGGCATGAACTCGATCCGCGATCAGATCCAGGAAACCTCCAAGCGCATCAAGCGCCTGGGTGAATCGTCGCAGGAGATCGGCGAAATCACCGAGCTGATCTCCGACATCACCGAGCAGACCAACGTGCTGGCGCTGAACGCGGCGATCCAGGCGGCGTCGGCCGGCGAGGCCGGCCGGGGCTTCTCGGTCGTGGCCGAGGAAGTGCAGCGCCTGGCCGAACGCTCGGGCGACGCCACACGCCAGATCGCCGCGCTCGTCAAGACGATTCAGACCGACACGCAAGACGCGGTCGGCGCGATGGAGCGCAGCACGCAGGGCGTGGTCGAGGGTACGCGGCTGTCCGACGCCGCCGGCACCGCGCTGGGCGAGATCGACCGCGTGTCGCGCCAGCTCGCCGAGTTGATCGCCAACATCTCGAACCAGGCGCTCAGCGAAGCGCGTTCGGCCAACGTGGTGGCGGCCAACATCCAGCACATCTTTGCCGTGACCGAGCAAACCGGCGACGGCACGCGCTCCACCGCGCAGATGGTGCGCGAGCTGTCGAGAACGGCCGAAGAACTGAAGCAGTCGGTGGCGCGCTTCAAGATCGAGTGACCTGCGCCGCATCCTGCCGATCCGAACCAAGAGTGCCGCAATGAGCCCCGTGCCGCAAGACAACCGCGACGACCTGAGCGCCCTGGCCTGGGTCCACGACGAACTGCGGCGCTCGCTCGATGCGGCGCACAAGGCGCTGCGCCGCTTCGTCAAGGAAACCGAGGTTCTCGGCGGCTCCGATGTCGACGCCGTCGACCCGGCGGTGCTGCGCAACGCGCGCTCGCAGATCCACCAGGGCGTGGGCGCGCTCGAGCTGGTCGGCCAGCCGGCCGCGGCGATGGTCTTGCGCGCCAGCGAGGCGCTGGTGCAGCGCTTCGTCGCCAAGCCGCACAAGCTCACCTCGCTGGTCGTCGACGACATCGAGCGCGCGTCGTTCGCGCTGCTCGACTACCTGACGCGGCTGCTTGCCGACAAGCCGGTCTCGACGCTGTCGCTGTTCCCGCAGTACCGCGCGGTCCAAGAGGCCGCCGGCGCCGATCGGGTGCACCCGGCCGACCTGTGGGTGGTCGACTGGCAATGGCGCGACCTGCCGGCCGATCCCACCGCGTCGCCGCGCCCGCACGACGCCGCGACCCACGCCGCGCTCGAGGCCCAGTTGCTGCCGCTGATGCGCGCATCGAACCCGCTGCCGGCGGCGCTGCGCATGAGCGAACTCTGCGCCGGTCTTGGCGCGGGCGCGTCGCAGGCCCACGTCGCGACGCTCTGGAAGCTCGCCGCCGCGGTGTTCGAGGCGCAGTCGCACGGGCTGCTCGGCTTCGACGTGTTCAGCAAGCGCGTGGCTTCGCGGCTGCTCGCGCAGTACCGGATCCTGGAGCGCGGCGAGTCCGAAGTGTCGGAGCGCCTCGCCCAGGACCTGCTGTTCTTCTGCGCCCAAAGCGCCTCGCCCGGCGACGGCCGCCATGCGCCGCGCCTGGCCGCGGTGCGCCAGGCCTACACGCTCGCGCAACACGCTCCGACCGACTACTCGGTCAGCGTGCTGGGGCGCTTCGACCCGGCCGTGATCGCACAGGCGCGCAAGCGCGTGGCCGCGGCCAAGGAAGCCTGGTCGGCGGTGGCCGGTGGCGAGATGCACCGCCTGACCGGCCTGTCGGAGCAGTTCGCGCTGGTCGGCGAATCGCTGAAGCGGCTGTTCCCGCTCGGCGACCTCTTCGCCACCGAACTGCAGCAGGCCGTGGCGCAGACGCAGCAGGGCGGCAGCGCCCCGCCGGCGCCGCTGGCGATGGAAGTCGCCACCAGCCTGCTCTACATCGAGGCCGCACTCGAAGACGCCGACTTCGACCACCCCGCGCAGGCCGAGCGTGTGCGCCGTCTGGCCGAACGCCTGGCCGCGGTGCGCGCCGGCCGTGCCCCCGAGCCGCTCGAAGGCTGGATGGAGGAGCTGTACCGCCGCGTCTCCGATCGCCAGACGATGGGCAGCGTGGTGCAGGAGTTGCGCGCGAGCCTGTCCGAGTCCGAGAAGCTGATCGACCAGTATTTCCGCAAACCCGAAGAACGCCAGGTGCTGATCCCGGTGCCGAACCAGCTGTCGGCGATGCGCGGCGTGCTGTCGGTGCTGGGCATGGACCACGCCGCCGCCGCGCTGCTGCGCATGCGCGACGAGGTCGATGCGCTGGCCGCCACGGAAGTCGACACCCAAAGCATCGCGCAGACGGGGGTGTTCGACCGCCTGGCAGGCAACCTCGGGGCGCTGGGCTTCCTGATCGACATGCTCAGCGTGCAGCCGCAGATGGCGAAGTCGCTGTTCACCTACGACGCCGCAGCCGGCACGCTCGAGCCGGTGATGGGCCGCGTCGAGGTGCCGGTGGTCGCACGCGCGCCGGCGGCTGCGCCGCCGGTCGAACAAAGGCTGATCGAGCAGGCGCAGATGCTCGCATTCAGCTCGGTGCGCCAGGACGTGCCGGTGGCCGACGTATCGCGCGACCTGGAGCGGCTCTCGCACGAGGCGCACGCTGCCGACCAGCCTGCGCTCGCCGCCACGGTGTTGAAGGCGCAAGAGGCGATCGGGCAGGCCGAAGACCCGGCCGGTGTCGCGGCGGCACGAGGCGAGCTGTCCGAGGCGCTGGTCGATTTCGTCGCGACCGCATCCGACCCGGTCGGTATCGATGTCGAGTCGGCCGCGGCGCGCGTCAGCACACCGATGACGCTCGACTTCGCGCCGGCGCCCACCGCCACCGACCTGGCGCAGGACGACGAAATGCGCGAGGTCTTCCTCGAAGAAGCGCGCGAGGTGCTCGCCGAGGCCACCAGCGCGTGCGGAGAACTGGCCGCCTCGCCCGGCGACCTGACGCTGCTGACAACGCTGCGGCGTGCCTTCCACACGCTCAAGGGCAGCTCGCGCATGGTCGGGCTGAAGGACTTCGGCGAGGCCGCGTGGGCCTGCGAGCAGCTTTACAACACCCAGCTCGCCGATCCGTCGACCGACCCGCAACCCCTGCTCGATTTCACCGGCTGGTGCCTGGGCTATCTGTCGGACTGGGTCGGCGACATCAGCGCGCAGCGCCCCACGGCCCATGACGCCGCGACCGTCATCGCCGCCGCGCAGCGCGTCGGCGCCGCGCCGGACGAGGCCCCGCGGGCACCGCCCGAAGCGGGTTTTCCAGCGTTGGCGCCCGATCTGCCGGCGGTGGCCGAACCGGCATGGCCGGCGATCGAAACGGCGTCGGAGCCCGCGGTCCCGGCCGGTACCGACGCCGAACCGGCCGAGTTGGCGGAACTCTCGTTCGAGCTCGACCTGGCCGGTCTGGATGGCCTGGCGTCCGAGGGCGCGGGCTCGCTCGTCAGCGCCCATGCGCCGCTCGACACGACGGCCGCGGCATTTCAAGACCCGTTCGATCTGCGGCCGATCGAGTTGCCGCGCCTGGCCGAGACCGTGGAGTCGTCGGCCAGTCCGTTGCCCGACGATGCGATCGATCTCGACCTCGAATTCGATGTCGACGCGGGCCAGACGCCGTCGCTGGTCGAGACCATCGCGCCGTCGGCGCGCATGGACCTGGATCTCGGGCTCGACGCGGCGGCCCCGCAGGGCGGCGGTCTCGACGACGAACAGGTCAAGCTCGTGGGCCCGCTGCGCATCGGCATCCCGCTGTTCAACATCTACCTCAACGAAGCCGACGAGTTGTCGCGTCGCCTGACCACCGAAGTCGCCGAGTGGGCGATGGAACTTCACCGGCCGATCGGCGACGCGCCGATTGCGCTGGCGCACTCGCTGGCGGGCAGCTCGGCGACGGTGGGTTTCGCCGACTTGTCGCAACTGGCACGCGCGCTCGAACACGCGCAGGCCCGCTCGCTGGCGATTGGCCAGGGCACACCCGAAGAAGCCCGCCTGTTCGTCGACGCGGCCGAAGAGATCCGCCGCCTGCTGCACCAGTTCGCCGCTGGCTTCCTGAAGCAACCTGCGCCCGAGCTGATGGCGCGCCTGGCCGATCATGAGCTGAGCTCAGCGCGTCGCCTCGAAGCCGCCGCGGCAGCGGCCGAACACCCGCCTGGCGTCGGCGGCGATATCGGCGTGGTGCAGCCGGCCAGCGACGCTGCCGACCACGCGGACGTGGCGCCGCAGGTGCCGGCCGCCGAGGCCCCGGCCGAGGTTGACGCGCACGACGCGCAGGCCGTGCCGGCCGCGCTGCACCGAAGCACCCCGTCGGTCGCGCCCGAACTTGCCGTCACCGAAGCCGCTGCGGCGTCCGCACCCGATTCCGTGTTCGGGCAACTTGATTCCCGGTTCGACGCGCTCGGCGTGACCGAGCTGAAGCCATTCGGCGATCTGTCGGCGCAAGCGCCGCGGATGCCGGGGTCGGAACACGCACTGGTCGACGCCGACGACGTCATCGACGCCGTCGATGCGGTCGATGCCGAACTGTTCCCGATCTTCGAAGAAGAGGCCGGCGAGCTGCTTCCGCAACTCGCCAGCCGGTTGCGCGACTGGGTTCGCAAGCCCGGCGAGGCGGCCCACCCCGCGGCCTGCATGCGCACGCTGCACACGCTCAAGGGCGGCGCCCGGCTGGCCGGGGCGATGCGCCTGGGCGAAATGGCGCACCGCCTGGAAACCCGCATCGAGCGGCTGCTGGCGCACCCGCCGGTCGGCGCGGCCGATGTCGAGACCTTGCAGATCCACGGCGACGCGCTGTCGCAGACCTTCGAGGCCCTCCGATCCGGCCCGGCAATGGCCGAAGACCTGACCGCCGACGATTTCGCCGGTGCGCCGGAGGCGCCAACGGCGCCGCCGGCCGCGCTGCCGGAACTGGCGGTGCTGCTCGACGCCGCGCTGCTCACGCCGGCCGTCGAACCGCGCGGGCCCGACCTGGCTGCACCGGAGCCCGTCGAGTCGCCCGCGCCGGTGGCCACACCGACCGACGCCGCGCCCGCCGCGGCCGGCGACGGCGATGCCGACGAAACCATGGACATCGCGGCCGCGACGCCGGCCGCGCCACTGCCCACACCACCGACCACGCCGGAGCTCTTGCCGCAGCCCGAGATCGACTGGTCGCGCTTTTCGCTTGACGCACCGGCGGCGCGCAAGACCGCCGACCGTGCCCAGAGCGCGCAGTCGGCGGTGCGGGTGCGCGCGCCGCTGCTCGATCGCCTGGTGAACCAGGCCGGCGAGGTCAGCATCACGCGCTCGCGCATCGAATCCGGCGTCGCGCAGATCAAGAGTTCGCTCGGCGACCTGACCGAAAACCTCGAGCGGCTGCGCGCGCAGTTGCGCGACATCGAGTTCCAGGGCGAGGTCCAGATGACGTCGCGGCTCGAGGCCGCGAAGGCCGCGTCGCAGTCGTTCGACCCACTCGAGTTCGACCGCTTCACGCGGTTCCAGGAACTCACCCGCATGATGGCCGAGTCGGTCAACGACGTCGCGACCGTGCAGCGAACGCTGCAGCGCTCGCTCGAAATCACCGAAGACGAACTGGTGGCGCAGGCGCGCATGACGCGCGACCTGCAAGACGACCTGTTGCGCACCCGCATGGTCGAGTTCGAAGGCCTGTCCGACCGCTTGTATCGCGTCGTGCGCCAGGCCGCGAAGGAGACCGGCAAATCGGTGCGGCTCGACATCGTCGGCGGCCGCGTCGAGGTCGATCGCGGCGTGCTCGACCGCATGACCGGCGCGTTCGAACACCTGCTGCGCAATTGCGTCGGCCACGGCATCGAACTGCCCGAGGTGCGCACCCGGGCCGGCAAGGACGCCACCGGCACGATCATCGTCGCGGTCTCTCAAGAGGGCAACGAGGTCGGCGTCGAGGTGCGGGACGACGGTGCCGGCCTGGACCTGCCGCGCATCCGCGCCAAGGGCCGGGCGCTCGGCCTGATCGACGCCGGCGCCGAACCCACCGATGCCGAACTCGCGAACCTGATCTTCGCGCCGGGATTTTCGACCGCCGAGGTCGTGACCGAACTGTCCGGGCGCGGCATCGGCATGGACGTGGTGCGCGCCGAGGTGAACGCGATGGGCGGGCGGGTCGAGACCGCCACTGCCGCCGGACAGGGCACCTCGTTCAAGATGATCCTGCCGCTGACCACCGCGGTCACCCAGGTCGTGATGCTGCGCTGTGGCGAAACCCATGTGGCGGTTCCTTCGACGTTGGTCGAGATCGTGCGCCGCGCCACGCCGGCCGAGATCGATGCGGCCTACGCGAGCGGCTCGTACGCGTTCGGCGACCGCGCGCTGCAGTTCTTCTGGCTCGGTGCGCTGCTCCAGATCAGCGCCCGGCCGGCCGAGAGTGCCGCGCGCACTCGCAGCATCGTCGTGATCCGCAGCGCCCAGCAGCGCATCGCGCTGCATGTCGACGACGTCATCGGCAATCAGGAGGTGGTGGTCAAGAACCTCGGGCCGCAATTGTCGCGATTGCCCGGCCTGGCCGGCATCACGCTGCTGGCTTCGGGCGCGGTGGCGCTGATCTACAACCCGGTGGCGCTGGCCACGCTGTATGGCGAGGCCGCCCGCGCGGCGACCCACGCGGCCTTGCAGGCGACGAGTGGTTCGCCGGAGCTTCCGTCGATGCCGCGGGCCGCGAGCGGGTCCGAGGCGGCCGAAGCGCCGCTGGTGATGGTGGTCGATGACTCGCTGACCGTACGCCGCGTCACGCAGCGCCTGCTGTTGCGAGAAGGTTACCGAGTCGTGCTCGCCAAGGACGGTCTCGATGCGCTCGAACGGCTCGCCGAAGACGTGCCGCAGATCGTGCTGTCGGACATCGAGATGCCGCGCATGGACGGCTTCGACCTGGTGCGCAACATGCGCGCCGACGCCCGGCTGCGCGAGCTGCCGGTGATCATGATCACCTCGCGCATCGCGCAGAAGCACCGTGACTACGCCGCGCAGCTCGGCGTCGACCACTACCTCGGCAAGCCGTACTCCGAGGAAGACCTGCTCGCCCTGATCCGTCGTTACACCTCGGCGAAGGTCGCAGCGTAGCCGGGTCGCGGGTCGGCATCGCGATGCGACGACACGCCTGAATCCACCGCGGGGGTGCCGCCATGACCGAACTGGTCGACCGACTTGCCGAACTGACCGGCCAGCGTGACCGCGATGTGCTCGACGCCACCCTGGTCGAGGCCTTTCGCGACATCCTGGTCGACATCGAAGCGGTGTCGATCCACCGTCGCGTCGGCGAGCCCGGCCAGGAGCGCTGGCTCACGCGGGCCCGGCTGGTCGGGCGCGACCCGGTGGCGCAGGCCGATACCGCCTGGAGCGAGCTCGAAGACCTGCCGCTGCTGGACGATCACCCCGCATGGCTGGCGGCGTTGCAGGGTGAGCGTCTGGTCGAGGTGCGCGGTGCGACGCACCTGACCGTGTTCCCGGTTTCGACCGACCGCGAGGTGGTCGGTGTGCTCGAAATCGAAACGCACCAGGCCCTCGATGCAACCCGGCAGCGCATGGTCACCAGCATCCTGCGCATCTACCGCAACTTTCAGGGACTGCTCGACTACAGCGAGCGCGACACGCTGACCGGCCTGCTCAACCGCAAGACCTTCGACGAGAGCTTCCTGAAGGCCACCGCCGGCTCGGTGATGGCACCCGACGACCGCGTCGACGGCCGGCGCGGTGCCAGCACCGGCTACTGGATCGGCGTGATCGACATCGACCACTTCAAGCGCGTCAACGACACCTGCGGCCACTTGATCGGCGACGAAGTGCTGCTGCTGCTGGCGCGGCTGATGCGCGGCAGCCTGCGCTTTCACGACCGGATCTACCGGTTCGGTGGCGAGGAGTTCGTGGTGCTGCTGCGCTGCAAGGACGACGACTCGGCCGCGCTCGCCTTCGAGCGGCTGCGCAGCAACGCGGAGCGCTACGCGTTCCCGCAGGCCGGGCGCATCACGGTGAGCATCGGCTTTGCCGAGGTCAAGGCCGGCGACACGCCGGGTGCGGCCTTCGAGCGTGCCGACAAGGCCGTGTACCACGCCAAGGCGCACGGCCGCAACCAGGCGCAAAGCCATGCGCTGCTGGTGGCCCGCGGTGAACTCGAAGACGCGCCGAGGGTCGGTGACATCGAGTTGTTCTGAGCGCCGCCGGGAAATGGTTTCACCATTCCCCCCCCAGGGATCAAGCAAAGTGGCAAAGCCACATTCGCTTGAGAACCGCGGCGCGTCGGCGCGCTATGCGGCGCCCTTGACGACGGCGTAGCGCGCCAGCGTGTGCGCCCGCGCCTCGTCGTGGCGGACCACCGGCCACGGGTAGTCGCGCCCGAGCACGATGCCCGCGGCCTGAAGGTCGAGCGCTCGCGCCTCCCAGGGCGCGTGGATCAGTGCGTCGGGAAGCGCTGCGAGCTGCGGCAGGTAGCGGCGGATGAAGCGGCCCTGCGGGTCGAACTTGCGGCTCTGGCTGACCGGGTTGAAGATGCGGAAATACGGCTGTGCATCGCAACCGCTGGACGCCGCCCACTGCCAGCCGCCATTGTTCGCGGCGAGGTCGAAGTCGTTCAGGTGGGTGGCGAAATAGGCCTCGCCGCGGCGCCAGTCGAGCCCCAAGTCCTTGGTCAGGAAGCTCGCCACGACCATGCGCAGCCGGTTGTGCATGTAGCCGGTCTGGTTGATCTGCGCCATCGCGGCGTCGACCAGCGGGTAACCGGTGCGGCCCTCGCACCAGGCCTGGAACAGCGCGTCGGCGTGCGCGCCGTGCTCCCAGACGATTCGGTCGTATTCGGGCTTGAAGCTTGCACCCACCACGTGCGGGTGGTGGTGCAGCACCTGGTGGTAAAAGTCGCGCCAGACCAGCTCGGCCAGCCAGACCGCGGCGCCCGGCGTGGCACCCGGCGCGGCACCCGGCGCAGCGCTGCCGATGCGCTGCGCCGCCGCGGCGGCCAGTTCGCGGATCGACGCCGTGCCGAAGCGCAGGTGCACCGACAGGTAGCTCGGCCCCTTGCGCGCCGGGAAGTCGCGGGCCTCGGCATAGTCGTCGATGCGGGTCAGGAAGTCGGCCAGCAACGCCTGCGCGCCGCTGCGGCCGGTTGGAATCTGCAGCTCACGCAGGTTGCTGCGTTCGAAGCCGATCGCCTCCAGCGTGGGCAGCTCGGCGTCCACCCCGTCGGGCGCGGCGGCCAGATGCGCGGCGTGCCGGGCGACCGGATAGGCCTGCACAAAGTATGGATCCAGCTTCTTCAGCCAGGCGTTCTTGTAGGGCGTGAACACGGTGTAGGGCTTGCCCGCCAGCGTGAGAACCTCGCTGCGCTCGAACACGACGTGGTCCTTGCCGGTGTGCAGTGCGATGCCGGCCTGCGCCAGCGCGGCGCGCACCGCGGCGTCGCGCTGCCGCGCGTACGGCTCGTCGTCGTGGTTCGCATAAACGGCCTGCACGCCCAGAGTGCTGGCCAGCGCGGTCAGCTCGTCGCGGGCGCGGCCGTGGCGCACCAGCAGCCGCACCCCGGCAACGCCGTGCTGGGCGCCCAACTCGCGCAGTTGCCGGTCCAGATCGACCAGCGTGGCGTGGATGAAGTCGACCCGCCGGTCGCGGCGCGGCAACGAATCGAGAATTTCGCGATCGAACACGAACACGCACCACACCCGGCGCGCCGCGCGCAGCGCGTGGTAAAGCGCCGCATGGTCGTGCGCGCGCAGGTCGCGCCGAAACCAGACCAGCGCCGCGTTCAATGGCTGTTGCATGGGCTCGGAGTTTGCCGCAGGTCTAAAATTGCTTCATGGCTCGCGCACCGGTCAACTTCACCAACCAGTTCCTGATCGCGATGCCGAGCCTGCGCGAAGGCACCTTCGCGGGCACCGTGGTCTACCTGTGCGAGCACACCGAAAAGGGCGCGCTCGGGCTGGTCATCAACAAGCCGATCGACATCAAGCTGAAGAGCCTGTTCGAGAAGGTCGAGCTGTCGCTGGACCGTGCGGACCTGGCCGAGGTGCCGGTCTACTTCGGTGGCCCGGTGCAGACCGAGCGCGGCTTCGTGCTGCACGAACGGTTGGGTGACGACGGCGGTGACGGCGGCCACTACAGCTCGTCGCTGCAGATTCCCGGCGGCCTGTCGATGACGACGAGCAAGGACGTGCTGGAGGCGCTGTCGAGCGGCGCCGGCCCGAAGAAGATCCTCGTCACGCTGGGTTACAGCGGCTGGGGGGCCGGCCAGCTCGAAGACGAGATGAGCCGCAACGGCTGGATCAACGTCAGCGCCGAGCCCGCCATCATCTTCGACACGCCCGCGCCGCAGCGCTACGACAAGGCGCTGTCGTTGCTGGGGATCGACGCGAACATGCTGAGCGGGGAGGCGGGTCACGCATGAGGGGTCGCGCCGTGAGCCATGCGGATTCGCCCACGCCGACTCCACCGCCGCGTTCTTTTCTCGCTTTCGACTTCGGCACCCGGCGCATCGGCGTGGCCACCGGCAACACGCTGACGCGCAGCGCGACGCCTCTGCGCACGATCGCCCTCGACGCCGACGCCCGTTTCGACGCGATCGCCCGCTTGATCGCCGACTGGCAACCCAGCGCGCTCGTGGTCGGCGTGCCGTTCCACCCCGACGGTGCCGCGCACGACAATACCGAACGCGCGCGCCGCTTCGCGCGCCAGCTTCACGGCCGCTTCAGGCTGGTGGTGCATGAAGTGGACGAGCGCTACACGACCACCGAAGCCGCCAGTGGCGGCGCGCGCGATCTCGACGCGGCGTCGGCGGCGATCATCCTGAATCAATTCCTGAACTCACCCGAATGAGCCGCCTGAACCTCGACGCCGAAGCGCTCTACGCCGACCTGCTTGCCGGCGTGCGCCCTTTGCTGCAAGCCGACTCGGTGCTGGTGGGCGTGTGGTCCGGGGGCGCCTGGCTGGCCGAGCGGCTGCAGCGCGACCTGCAGCGTCCCGGCGAGCCCGGCGTGATCTCGAGCGCACTGCACCGCGACGACTTCGGTTCGCGCGGCCTCACCGCCGGCGCCGACCACACCCGGCTGCCGTTCGAGGTCGAGGGCAAGCCGATCGTGCTGATCGACGACGTGCTCTACACCGGCCGCACGATCCGCGCGGTGATCAACGAGCTGTACGACTTCGGTCGGCCCGCCAGCGTGCAGCTGGCGGTGCTGGTGGACCGCGGCGGGCGCGAGCTGCCGATCCAGCCAGCGGTTTCGGCGGCGCGCATCACGCTGCCGCGCGGGCAGCGGCTGTCGCTGGCGCGCGATCAGGCGGGGCACTTCAGCTTCGACATCAAGGAAGACGCGTGATGCCGTCCCGCCGCAACCCGCAGCTCAACAAGCATGGCGAGCTGATCCACCTGCTGACGATCGAGGGGCTGCCGCAGCCGGTGCTGCACCACATCCTCGACACGGCGGGCACGTTCCTGAGCGTCAACGACCGCGAGGTCAAGAAGGTGCCGCTGTTGCGGGGCAAGAGCGTGTTCAACCTGTTCTTCGAGAACAGCACGCGCACCCGCACCACCTTCGAGATCGCCGCCAAGCGCCTGAGCGCGGACGTGATCAACCTGGACATTGCGCGCTCCAGCGCGGCCAAGGGCGAGAGCCTGCTCGACACCATCGCCAACCTCTCGGCGATGCATGCCGACATGTTCGTCGTGCGCCACGGCGAGAGCGGCGCGCCCTACCTGATCGCGCAGCACTGCGCGCCGCACGTGCATGTGGTCAACGCCGGCGACGGGCGCCATGCGCACCCGACGCAGGGCCTGCTCGACATGTACACGATCCGCCACTACAAGCGCGACTTCACGCAGCTCACGGTGGCGATCGTCGGCGACATCGTGCATTCGCGCGTCGCGCGCTCCGACATCCATGCGCTCACGACGCTGGGCGTGCCCGAAATCCGCGCCGTCGGCCCGAAGACGCTCGTGCCCGGCGACCTGCGCGAGATGGGCGTGCGCGTGTGCCACGACATGAAGGAAGGCATCGCCGGTGCCGACGTGATCATCATGCTGCGCCTGCAGAACGAACGCATGAGTGGCGCGATGCTGCCCAGCGCCGCCGAGTTCTTCAAGAACTACGGCCTCACGCCCGACAAGCTCGCACTGGCCCGGCCCGACGCGATCGTGATGCACCCGGGGCCGATCAACCGCGGTGTCGAGATCGACTCGGCCGTCGCCGACGGCACCCAAAGCGTGATCCTGCCGCAGGTGACCTTCGGCATCGCGGTGCGCATGGCGGTGATGTCGATCATCGCGGGCAACAGCGCGTGAGGCGGCGCGCCGGTACGACGAGAAAGCAGCCCGAATGAAGATCCTGATCAAGAACGGCCGCCTGATCGACCCGGCGTCGATGCGCGACGCGCCGGGCGACCTGGCGATCGCCGCCGGGCGCATCGTCGCATTCGGCCAGGTCGGTGCCGGGTTCGATCCCGACCGCACCATCGACGCCACCGGCCTGGTCGTGGCGCCCGGCCTGGTCGACCTGGCCGCGCGGCTGCGCGAACCCGGCCACGAGCACGAAGGCATGCTCGAGTCGGAGATGGCCGCCGCGGTGGCCGGGGGCGTGACCAGCCTCGTCTGCCCGCCCGACACCGAGCCGGTGCTCGACGAGCCCGGCCTGGTGCAGATGCTCAAGTTCCGCGCCCGCAACCTGAACCTCGCGCACCTGTACCCGCTGGGCGCGCTCACGCGCGGGCTGCGCGGCGAGGTGCTGACGGCGATGGCCGAGCTGACCGATGCCGGCTGCGTCGGCTACTCGCAGGCCGAGGTCGCGCTGAAAGACACGCTGGTGCTGCACCGCGCGCTCCAGTACGCCGCGACCTTCGGCTACACGACCTGGCTGCGGCCGAACGACGCGTGGCTGGGCAACGGCGTGGCCGCGAAGGGCGCACTGGCCACCCGCATGGGCCTTTCGGGGGTGCCGGCGATCGCCGAGACGATCGCCCTGGCCACGATCTTCGAGCTGGTGCGCGACACCGGCGCGCGCGTGCACCTGTGCCGCCTGAGCAGCGCCGCCGGCATCGAGCTGGTGCGGCGCGCCAAGGCCGAAGGCCTGCCGGTCACCTGCGACGTGAGCGTGAACCAGCTGCACCTGATCGACGTCGACATCGGCTACTTCAATGCCGCGATGCGCGTCACGCCGCCGCTGCGCCAGCAGCGCGACCGCGACGCGATCCGCGCCGCTTTGGCCGACGGCACCGTCGATGCGCTGGTGAGCGACCACACGCCGGTCGATGCCGACGCCAAGAACCTGCCGTTCGCCGAGGCCGAGCCCGGCGCCACCGGCCTGGAGCTGCTGCTGAGCCTGGCGCTGAAGTGGGGCACGGAAGATTCGGTGCCGCTCGCGCGCACGCTGGGTGCGGTCACGAGCGCGCCGGTCGCGGTGATCGGCGACGCGCTCGGCTCGCTGGGCGCCAGCGCCGGGCGGCTGGTCGAAGGCGGCGTGGCCGACGTCTGCGTGTTCAGCCTGGCTGAGCGCTGGACCGTCACCCCGGCCGCGTTGCGCAGCCAGGGCAAGCACACGCCGTTCGCAGGCTACGAGCTGCCCGGTCGGGTGCGCTACACCCTGGTGGCGGGCAGCGTCGCGCACGAAGCCGCGGCATGAAGCGCCGCCTGCGCGCGGCGTGGCGGCTGTCGCGGTGCGTCGCCCACGGGCTGCATGGCGTGGCGATCGTGATGCTGCGGTTTCGCGGCTTCGATGCACCCCAGCGCCACGCGCACGTGCGCTGGTGGTCGGTGAAGATGCTGCGCACGATGGGCATCGAGATCCACGTCGAGGGCACGCTCGAGCCCGGCGGCACGCTGCTGGTGGCCAACCACATCTCGTGGCTCGACATCACCGCACTGCACGCCGTGGTGCCGCACGCACGCTTCGTCTCCAAGGCCGACGTGAAGGCGTGGCCGCTGCTGTCGCAGCTGGCGCATGCCGCGGGCACGCTCTATCTGGAGCGTGAGCGCAAGCGCGACGCGCTGCGCGTGGTGCACCTGATGGCCGGCTCGCTGGCGGCCGGCGAGACGGTGGCGGTATTCCCCGAAGGCACCACATCGGACGGGCGGGTGCTGCTGCCTTTCCACGCCAACCTGCTGCAGGCCGCGATCGCCACCGCCGCGCCGGTGCAGCCGGTGGCGCTGCGCTTTTCCGACGCGGCCGAGCCGATCAGCCGGGCGGTCGAGTTCGTCGGCGACACGACGTTGCTGCAAAGCCTGTGGCGGGTGGCCTGTGGCGAAGGCGTGGTCGCGCGCGTTGCGCTGCTGCCGGCACGGACGAGCGCGCAACTGGATCGGCGCGCACTCGCGCAGACCTTGCGCAGCGACATCGCCGCGCACCTCGATCGCTGAGCCGCCGCAGCGACGCGCCGGGGCCGTCGCGCCGCACCGGCGCGAACCTCAGGCCTTGCCCTGCTTGGCCACCGCCGCCGCGGCCGCGGCCACCTCCGCGGCGTCGCCGAGGTAACGGCTGCGGATCGGTTTCAGCTCGGCGTCGAGTTCGTAGACCAGCGGAATGCCGTTGGGGATGTTGAGCCCGACGATGTCGGCGTCGCTGACGCCGTCGAGGTATTTCACCAGTGCGCGGATGCTGTTGCCGTGGGCGGCGATCAGCACCCGTTGACCGCTGCGGATCGCCGGGGCGATGCGGTCGTTCCAGGCCGGCAGCACGCGCGCGACGGTGTCTTTCAGGCATTCGGTCAGCGGCACGTCGGCGGGATCCAGGCGCGCGTAACGCGGGTCGCTGCGCTCGCAGCGCGGGTCGTCGGCGGCCAGCGCCGGTGGCGGCGTGTCGTAGCTGCGGCGCCAGGCCAGCACCTGCGCGTCGCCGAATTTCTTGGCCGTCTCGGCCTTGTTCAGGCCCTGCAGCGCGCCGTAGTGGCGTTCGTTCAGGCGCCAGTCGTTGACAACCGGCAGCCAGGTGCGGTCCATCTGGTCGAGCGCGTGCCACAGCGTCCAGATCGCGCGCTTGAGCACCGAGGTGCAGGCCAGGTCGAATTCGAAGCCCTCGGCGGCGAGCAGCCTGCCGGCCCGCTGCGCCTGCTGCACGCCCAGCGGCGTGAGCTCGACATCGGTCCAGCCGGTGAAGCGGTTCTCGAGGTTCCAGGTGGACTCCCCGTGGCGGATCAGGACGAGCTTGTGCATGGGCGAGGCGTGGGTTCGTGGCGGCAGGTCGACCGGGATCGGGTTGAGGCCAAAGGCGCCGGCGGGCCGGGCGGATGACGCCAGAATTCTATAATCCGCGACTTCCTCAAACCCATTGGCGCGCCCGTGAAGTTCTTCATCGACAACTGGTTCCTGTTCTTCGCGGCCGCGGTGTCGGGCGGCCTGCTGCTGTGGCCGCTGATCGGCAAGGGCGGGGGCGGCGCCGGCAAGGTGTCGACCCACGACGCGGTCCAGTTGATCAACCGCGAGAAGGCGGTGCTGATCGACGTGAGCGAACCCGCCGAATACGCCGCCGCCCACGTGGCCGGCTCCAAGAGCGTGCCGCTCGGCCAGCTCGAGGCTTCCACCGCGTTGCCGAAGAACAAGGCGCTGCCGCTGGTGGTGGTGTGCGCCACCGGTGCGCGCGCCGGCCGCGCGGTGGTCACGCTGAAGAAGCTCGGCTTCGACAATGCGCGGGCCCTGGCCGGCGGCCTCGAAGCCTGGCGCGCGGCGAACCTGCCGGTCGAGAAGTCGGCCTGAGCGGGTGCCGCCGATGCAAGCCGTCAGGATGTATTCCACGCTGGTGTGTCCATACTGCCAGCACGCCAAGGCGCTGCTGCAGCAGCGCGGTGTCGAAGCGATCGATGAGGTGCGGGTCGACCTCGACCCGACGCAGCGCGCGACGATGATGGAGCTCACCGGGCGGCGCACGGTGCCGCAGATTTTCATCGGCGACACCCATGTGGGCGGCTGCGACGACCTCGTTGCGCTGGACCAGCGCGGCGAGCTCGCGGCGCTGCTCGCCGGCGCGGGCGCCTGATTCCGGCGGCCCGACGCACGCGGCGATAATCGCCGCCGCAGATCGCTCGGCTGCGCGTCGCCGCCGAGCCCCACCCTCCAACCCGAGACTCCCATGGCCGACGACAACAACCCGGTGTTCCAGATCCAGCGCATCTACCTGAAGGATCTGTCGCTCGAGCAACCCAATTCGCCGCAGATCCTGCTCGAGCAGGGCCAGCCGCAGGTCGAGATCAACCTCGGCCTGGGCGCCGGGCCGATCGGCGACGGCGTGTACGAGGTCACCGTCACCGCCACCGTCACGACCAAGGTCAACGACAAGGTGTTGTTCCTCGTCGAGGCCAAGCAGGGCGGCATCTTCGAGATCCGCAACATTCCCGAAGACCAGTTGCAGCCGATCATCGGCATCGCCTGCCCCGGCATCATCTACCCGTACCTGCGCGCGATCGTCTCCGACGTCTGCACGCGCGCCGGGTTCCCGCCGGTGCTGCTCTCGGAGGTCAACTTCCAGGCGATGTTCGAAGCCCAGCAGGCCCAGCAGGCGCAGGCCGCTGCGGGCAACGGTTCGGACGGTTCGGGCGCGGTCAACACGCTGAACTGACGCACCGAAGTGCCGGCCCCATGAACCTCACGGTGCTCGGGGCAGGTGCGTGGGGCACGGCGCTGGCGGCCAGCACGGCCGCGCGCCATCCCACCCGGCTGTGGGCGCGCGACGCGGCGCAGGCCGCGCTGCTGCACACGACCCGCACCAACGCGCGCTACCTGCCCGGCGTGGCGTTGCCCCACGCGCTGCACATCGAGGCCGATTTCGACGCCGCGCTGGCCCATGCGCGCGGCGGGCTGGTGATCGTGGCCACGCCGATGGCCGCGCTCGACGAACTGCTGCGCCGCATCGGCGCCCGCGCGTCCGGCGTGATCTGGCTGTGCAAGGGCTTCGAGCAGCACACCGGCCGGCTCGGCCACGAGATCGCGCGCTCCATCGACCCGCACGCGCGGGTCGGCGTGCTGTCGGGGCCGAGCTTCGCGGTCGAGGTCGCGCGCGCCCAACCCACCGCGCTGGTGGCGGCGAGCACGGACCCGACGTTGTGCGAGCAGGCGGTGCAGGCGCTGCACAGCGACCACCTGCGCGTCTACACCTCCGACGATGCGGTGGGTGTGGAGGTCGGCGGCGCGGTCAAGAACGTGCTTGCGATTGCCACCGGCATCGCCGACGGCATGCCGGGCCACGGCGACGCCGGCGCGGGCCTGGGCCTGAACGCGCGCGCCGCGCTGATCACCCGCGGCCTGGCCGAAATGACGCGCCTGGGGCTGGCCCTCGGTGCGCGCGCCGAGACCTTCATGGGCTTGTCGGGGCTGGGCGATCTGGTGCTCACCGCCACCGGTGACCTGTCGCGCAACCGCCGCGTCGGCCAGCTGCTGGCGCAAGGGCTGCCGTTGGCCCGCATCCTGGCCGAGCTCGGCCACGTGGCCGAAGGCGTGAGCAGCGCGCCGATGGTGCTGCGGCGCGCCCGCGCGCTGCAGGTGGACATGCCGATCACGCAGGCCGTGGTCGGCGTGCTCGACGGCCTGTCCACACCGGCGCAGGCGCTCGAACAACTGATGGGCCGCGGCGCGCGGCCCGAAACCTGACGGAGGACCACTCGATGCAGCGCCGCCACTTCCTGCAAACCACGCTCACCGGCGCCACCGCGCTTGGCGTGCCCATGCTGTCGTCGACCGCGTCGGCGCAATCGTGGCCGAGCCGGCCGATCCGGCTCGTCGTGCCGTTCCCGCCGGGCACCTCGCCCGACTTCATCGCGCGGCTGATCGCCGACCCGCTCGGCCACGCGCTGGGCCAGAGCGTGGTCGTCGACAACCGGCCCGGCGCCGGTGGCAACATCGGCACCGGCATGGTCGCGAAGGCGCCGGCCGACGGCTACACCCTGCTGTTCACGATCCAGGGCCCGCTGGTCACCGCGCCGCTGCTCATCAAGGACCTGAGCTACGACCCGGTGCGCGAACTCGCCCCGGTCACGCTGGTGGCGACGTCGCCGAACGTGCTGGTGGTCGACCCCAAGCTGGGCGCCAACACGCTCGCCGACTTCGTGCGCATCGCCAAGGCCCGTCCCGGTCAGCTGAACTACGGCAGCATCGGCATCGGCAGCGCCTCGCACCTGGCAATGGAACTGTTCAAGACGCGCGCCGGGCTGAACCTGGTGCACGTGCCGTACCAGGGCTTCCCGCAGGTCGTCAGTGCGATCCTGGCGGGTGACGTGCAGGCCGCATTCATGGTGCCGGGCGTGGCCATCGGCCAGATCCGCGCGGGCAAGCTCAAGGCGCTGGGCGTCACGACGCTGGGCCGGTCGGCCACGCTGCCCGAGTTCCCGAGCTTCGTCGAGCAGGGCTACCCGGGCTTCGAGGCGATCTCGTGGCAAGCCGTGCTCGCATCGGCCGGCACTCCTGCGCCTGTCATCGATCGGTTGTCGCGCGAACTGGTGCGGATCATCAAGAGCGACGAGGTTCGCGCGAAGATGTTGAGCCAGTATTTCAGCGCCGCCGGCACCGCTCCCGAGGCGCTGGCGGGTCTGATGAAGACCGAGCGCACCCGCTGGGCCGCGGTCATCAAGGCCGCGGGCGTCAAGCCGGAATAGCGGCCAAACGCCTACACGCCACCGGCGTAGCCGGTCTGGCGCCAGGCTTCGAACACCGCCACCGCCACCGCGTTGCTCAGGTTCAGGCTGCGTTGCCCGGCGCGCAGCGGCAGGCGCACGCGCCGGGTTGGGTCGATCGACGCGCGAACCTCGCTCGGCAGGCCGGCGGTCTCGGCGCCGAACACGAGCCAGTCGGCCTCGTGCCAGGCGACGTCGGCGAACGGCTGGCTGCCTTGCGTCGTGAACGCGAACAGGCGCGACGCGTCGGGCCGCGCCTGGTCGAGGAACGCGGGCCACGATGCATGGCGGCGCACCGGCGCGTACTCGTGGTAGTCGAGCCCGGCGCGCCGCAGCTGCTTGTCGTCCATCGAAAAACCGAGCGGCTCGATCAGGTGCAGCGCGCACCCGGTGTTGGCGGCCAGGCGAATCACGTTGCCGGTGTTCGGCGGGATCTCGGGGTGGACGAGGACGATGTTGAACATGGCGCTCAATGGTCGTGGGCGTCAGGCGGCGCCGGGGCGGGGGGTGCGTGCCACGACCCACACGTGGACTTCGCTCGCGCCGGCCTGCAGCAGCGTGCGCGAGGCTTCGGCCGCGGTGGCGCCGGTGGTCATCACGTCGTCGACCAGGGTCACGCGGCGCCCGTGCATTTCGCCGAGCCGGCGCGGCTCGACCGCGAACGCGCCGTGCACGTTGCCGGCGCGCTGCTCGGGCGGCAATGCGAGTTGGTGCGGCGTGTCCTTGACGCGCAGCAGCAGCCGCGCATCGGCCGGGCACCGCAGCGCCCGGCCGATGCGCCGGGCGAGTTCCCAGGCCTGGTTGTGGCCGCGCTCGCGCAGGCGGGCGTCGCTCAGCGGCAGCGGCAGCAGCAGGGAGGGCGCCGCCAAGCCGCTGCGCTCGAACGCTTCGAGCAGGCGCCGGGCCAGCGCCGGCGCGAGGTCGAGCGCACCGTGGAACTTGAAGTGGGTGATCAGCGTGTCCCACGGGTGGGCATAGTCGACCGCGGCGAGCGCGCCCGCGAATGGCGGCGGCGCGGTCAGGCAGGCGCCGCACAGCACAACGCCGTCCGGCACCCGCAGCGCGCAGCGCTGGCAGCGCGGCAGCACCGACGCGAAGCGCCGCACGCACTGCGCGCACACCCGCTGCACGCCCCAGCCGTGGCAGACGGCGCACAGGCTGGGCAGGCGCGCGGTGGCCTCGATCAGTGGGGTGAAGATCACGGCTCAATATACTGGCTCGAATGCCCGACCCCACCGACTCCGCCGCGCGCCGCCTCGACCCGATCGCGGTGCAAGCGGCGCTGCGCCGCCTGCACCGCGCGGCACAGCCGCCGTGGCTGCACGGCGAAGTGGCGCGGCGCATGGCCGAGAAGTTGCAACTCATCCTGTGCCAGCCCGACCTGGTGTTCGACTGGTGGAGCACCCAGGGTGCGGGGGACGCGCTGCTCGCGCAGGCCTACCCGAACGCCCGGCGCGTGCGGGTCGAGCCCGACGCCGCGTGGCTGGCGCGCAGCCGCGAGCAGGCGTGGCGGCCGTGGTGGTCGGCGTTGCGTCGCAGTGCCGGCGCTGTCGAGGTCGTTGCCGAAGCGGACGACATTGCACCAGGCGCCGGGCTGATCTGGTCCAACATGGCGCTGCACGCCGTGGTCGATCCGATCCCGTTGTTCGAGCGCTGGCAGCGGATGTTGCGGGTCGATGGCTTCGTGATGTTCTCGTGCCTCGGACCGGGCACGCTGCGCGAGTTGCGCGCGCTGTACCAGCGCCTGGGCTGGCCTGCGCCCACGCCGGGCTTCATCGACATGCACGACCTCGGCGACATGCTCGTGCACGCCGGTTTCGCCGACCCGGTGATGGACCAGGAAACGCTGACCCTGCGCTGGGCCAACCCGCGCGCGCTGCTGTCTGAACTGCACGCGCTCGGCGGCAACACCGCACCCGACCGCTACAAGGGCCTGCGCACGCCGCGATGGCGGGCACGGCTGGAGCGCGAACTCGAATCGAGTGCGGCGCCCGACGGCACGCTCGGGATGAGCTTCGAGGTCGCCTATGGACACGCCTTCAAGGCGCCACCGCGGCTGCGCCCCGGTGAGGCCACCACGGTGTCACTCGACGACATGCGCGCGATGGTGCGGTCCGGCCACGGCGGCCCCAAGAGTCGGCAACCTCTGCGCTAAACTCTCGCGCTTGCGCCGGGCCCACCCCGGCGCCAAAGCAGCACGGCACATGAAGCCTGCCGCAGTTGGATTCAGTTTGAGACCGGTCGGCGAAATTTCAAGGCAACAGGCGGGATGTCAGCAACCATTTCTCACCCCTCGATCGCCACGATGACCGCGGCGCGGCCGTTGCGTTTCGGTGCCGTGTCGAGGTCGGGCGGGCAAACGGTCCAGTGGTTGCTCAAGCGCAATTGTTCGGCCACGCCACGCCAGATCTTGACGCTCTACGCGTCGCTGTGCCTCGTCTCCATCGGCATCGCGCTGGCGTTCTGGAACCTGGGCGCGACACTGGTGATGCCGTTCGCGTGGCTCGAGCTGCTGGCGGTCGGCGGCGCGTTGCTGGTGTATTCGCGCCATGCCGCCGACAGCGAACTGATCCGGCTGCAGCCCGGCCGCCTGACCGTCGAGCGTGTGTTCGGCCGGCACGTCGAACGCGCCGAGTTCGCGCCCGACTGGGTCCGCGTGGAGCCCGAACACGGCGACCGCTCGCTGGTCGAGCTGTCGGGGCAGGGACAGCGCATTGCGGTGGGGCGCTTCGTGCGCCCCGAACTGCGCCGCCAGTTGGCCGATGAATTGCGCTGGGCGCTGCGGCGCCGGCAATGGCTGCCGGCCGATGGCCGGTCAGGTGGGCTGCGAAATGACGCAACGCAAGACAAATCCGAAAACTGAAGTGGCAACCATGAAGACGATGAAAGCACTTTGGCTGTTGTTGAAGCCGATCCGTGTGGCGCAATGGTGCGTGGCGCTGGGGGCGCTGCTGGCGACCCGCGTGGCTCTGGCTGTCAACGATCTGCCCGGCGGGCCGGCGGTGAACCAGTTCAACCTGGATCCGCCGGTGACCTCGATCGCCGCCGACCAGCAGTGGCTGCACTACTTCATGCTGGTCATCTGCACCGTCATCTTCATCGGTGTGTTCGGCGTGATGTTCTATTCGATCTTCTACCACCGCAAGTCCCGGGGTGCCAAGGCGGCGAACTTTCACGAGAGCACCACGGTCGAGATCGTCTGGACCATCGTGCCGTTCGTCATCGTGATCCTGATGGCGCTGCCGGCCACGAAGGTGGTGGTGGCCATGAAGGACACCAGCGCCGCCGACCTGACCGTCAAGGCCACCGGCAGCCAGTGGAAATGGGGCTACGACTACCTCAAGGGTGAAGGCGAGGGCATCGGCTTCCTGTCAACGCTCGACCTGAGCCAGCGCGAAATGTCCGACGCGGGCAAGCCTGCCGGCGACGACTACCTGCTGAAGGTCGACAACCCGCTGGTGGTGCCGGTGGACAAGAAGATCCGCATCATCACCACGGCCAACGACGTCATCCACGCGTTCTACGTGCCGTCGCTGGGCATCCAGGAAACGGCGCTGCCGGGCTTCGTGCGCGACACCTGGTTCCGGGCCGACAAGATCGGCACCTACTACGGCCAGTGTTCGCAGCTGTGCGGCAAGGAACACTCCTACATGCCGATCCAGGTGAAGGTGGTCTCGCAGGCCGACTACACCAAGTGGGTCGAGGGCAAGAAGCAGCAGATGGCGGCAGCCGCCGACGACCCGACCAAGGTCTGGACGCTGCCCGACCTGATGGCGCGGGGCCAGAAGGTCTACGACGGCACCTGCATCGCCTGTCACCAGGCCAACGGCAAGGGCGGTGGCCCGATCAAGCCGCTCGACGGCGCAGCGGTCGTCCTCGACGCCGACCACACCAAGCAGATCCACGTGCTGCTGAACGGCCAGAACAATGGCGCGATGCCGTCCTGGAAGCAACTCAGCGACACCGACCTGGCCGCGGTGATCACCTACACCAAGAACAGCTGGTCGAACAAGACCGGCCAGATCGTGCAGCCTTCCGAAGTGCTGGCCGCGCGCAAGTAGCGCGCCGCCACCTCGAACCGGCACCACCACTCCGAACATCGTCGCATCCCGTCTCGGTTGTAAAAAACAGGAATTGCCATGAGCGCAGTCATCGACCACCCCGGCCTCGGCCACGACCATGCCCACGACGACCACGGCGCGCCGCACGGCTGGCGCCGCTGGTTGTACGCAACGAACCACAAGGACATCGGCACGATGTACCTGTTGTTCGCTTTCACGATGTTCATCGTCGGCGGCATCCTGGCGCTGATCATCCGCGCCGAACTGTTCGAGCCGGGTCTGCAGTTCGTGAACCCGCAGATGTTCAACCAGCTCACCACGATGCACGGCCTCATCATGGTGTTCGGCGCCATCATGCCGGCGTTCGTGGGCTTCGCGAACTGGATGATCCCGATGCAGATCGGCGCACCCGACATGGCGTTCGCGCGACTGAACAACCTGAGCTTCTGGATGCTGATCCCGGCGGCGCTGATGATCGTCAGCACGTTCTTCATGCCCGGCGGCGCGCCGGCAGCGGGCTGGACGCTGTATGCACCGCTGACGCTGCAGATGGGCCCGTCGATGGACGTCGCCATCTTCGCGCTGCACATCCTGGGCGCGAGTTCGATCATGGGCTCGATCAACATCATCGTGACCGTCCTGAACATGCGCGCACCGGGCATGACGCTGATGAAGATGCCGCTGTTCTGCTGGACCTGGCTGATCACCGCGTACCTGTTGATCGCGGTGATGCCGGTGCTGGCCGGTGCGATCACGATGACGCTGACAGACCGCCACTTCGGCACCAGCTTCTTCAACCCCGCCGGCGGCGGCGACCCGGTGATGTACCAGCACATCTTCTGGTTCTTCGGGCACCCCGAGGTCTACATCATGATCCTGCCGGCATTCGGCATCATCAGCGCGATCATCCCGGCGTTCGCGCGCAAGAAGCTGTTCGGCTACACCTCGATGGTCTATGCCACCGCGTCGATCGCGATCCTGAGCTTCATCGTGTGGGCGCACCACATGTTCACGCAGGGCATGCCGGTCACCGGCCAGCTGTTCTTCATGTACGCGACGATGCTGATCGCGGTGCCCACCGGCGTGAAGATATTCAACTGGATCGCCACCATGTGGCGCGGCTCGATGACCTTCGAGACGCCGATGCTGTTCGCGGTCGGGTTCATCTTCGTGTTCACGATGGGTGGCTTCACCGGCCTGATCCTGGCGATGGCGCCGGTCGACATCCAGTTGCACGACACCTACTATGTGGTGGCGCATTTCCACTACGTGCTGGTGGCCGGCTCGCTTTACGCGATGTTCGGCGGCTTCTACTACTGGGGACCGAAGTGGACCGGCGTGATGTACAACGAGACGCGCGGCAAGATCCACTTCTGGGGCTCGCTGATCTTCTTCAACGTCACGTTCTTCCCGATGCACTTCCTCGGCCTGGCCGGCATGCCGCGCCGCTATGCCGACTACCCGATGCAGTTCACCGACTTCAACATGATCGCGTCGATCGGTGCGTTCGGATTCGGTTTGATGCAGGTCTACTTCTTCTTCGCCGTGGTGCTGCCGATGATGCGCGGCAAGGGCGCACCGGCGCCGCAGCAACCCTGGGACGGCGCCGAGGGCCTGGAATGGGAAGTGCCTTCGCCGGCGCCGTTCCACACCTTCGAGACGCCCCCGCGGCTGAACGCCGCGGCGACCAAGGTGATCGGCTGAGGCCGCGGCGATGGGCACGCCCGAACAAAAGAAGAACAACCTGCGTCTGGGCCTGACCCTGGCGTCGATCGCGATCGCGATCTTCGTCGGCTTCATCGTCAAGACCGCGATGCTCGGTTTTTGAGCGCACCCAGGAAATGTCTTCGACATTCCCGCCCCAGGGTTCAAGCACGGTGGCAGGGCCACATCTGCTTGAGCGCAAGCCGTCGTCCACGCCACGCACATGAGCGAACCGTCGACCCCTGCCGGCGCGCAGGCCGGCCTGCGCGGGGACAACCTGCGCATGTTCGGCAAGCTGGCCGTCGTCGCCGCCCTGATGTTCGGCTTCGGCTATGCGCTGGTGCCGATGTACCGGGCCATCTGCACGGCGCTGGGCGTCAACGTGCTGGCGCTGTCGGAGCAACAGACCTCGGGCGAAAAGGCCTACGACCCCAAGAACAGCCAGGTCGATCTGACCCGCAGCATCACCGTCGAGTTCGACGCGAACGTGCGCGGCCCGTGGGAGTTCAAGCCCGCGCAGCGTTCGATCGAAGTCCACCCGGGCCAGCTCTCGACGGTGATGTACGAGTTCCGCAACATCCAGAACCGCACGATGGTGGCGCAGGCGATCCCGAGTTACGCCCCGAACCAGGCGATGCCGTATTTCCACAAGCTCGAGTGCTTCTGTTTCAGCGAGCAGAAGCTGAAACCGGGCGAGTCCAAACAGTGGCCGGTCGTGTTCGTGATCGACCCGAAGCTGCCCAAGGACGTGAAGACGATCACCCTCTCGTACACCTTCTTCGAAGTCGGCGGCAAGGTGCCGCCCGAGCCCGCGGGCACGACGCCGCAGGCCGCCGCGGCGCTTGTCGGCGCGCCGAAGACGTGAGCCGGGCCATGAGCGACGACGACGACTCGGGCCTCAAAGGCGCCGTCCAGCGCAAAGGCTCGTTCCTGCAGACGATGAAGGCGGTGGCGTGGTCGTTCTTCGGTGTGCGCAAGTCGGGCGAATTCGAGAAGGACGTGAGTCAGCTCAACCCGGTGCATCTGGTCATCGCCGGGGTGATCGGCGCGATCGTGTTCATCGTCGCGCTGCTGTTGCTGGTGAATTGGGTGCTGTCCAGCGGGGTCGCGAAGTGACGCTGGGCAGCGGTTGCGGCGCCCGGACGGGCGGCCGCGCGCAATGATTTCGAAGTCTGGTACCTAGGAGAAAACATGTCGGTAGCGACGCAACACGGGCCCACGCCCTACTACTTTGTCCCGGCCCCTTCGCGCTTTCCGGTGCTGGTGGCCTCGGGCCTGCTCTTGTTGTTCTTCGGCGCAGCGCAGTGGATCAACGGCCACCACTGGGGCGCCTACACATCGCTGTTCGGCCTCATGCTGTTGCTGTTCACGTTGCAGCAATGGTTCCGCCAGGCCATCAGCGAGAGCGAGGGCGGCCTGTACAGCCAGCGCATCGACGTGTCGTTCCGCTGGAGCATGAGCTGGTTCATCTTCTCCGAGGTGATGTTCTTCGGCGCGTTCTTCGGCGCGCTGTACTGGACCCGGATGCACGCGCTGCCCAACCTGGGCGACCTCGAAAACGCGATCCTGTGGCCCGACTTCAAGGCCGTCTGGCCGAGTTCGGGTGCCGGTTACACCGGTTCGCCGGCGGGCATCGTCGAGCCCTTCAAGACGATGGGCCCATGGCCGATCCCGACCATCAACACGCTGCTGCTGCTCAGCTCCGGGGTCACGCTCACGATCGCGCACCACGCACTGATCGCCAACAAGCGCGTGCGCTGCATCGGCTTCATGTGGCTGACGGTCCTGTTGGGCATCACCTTCCTGGGCTTTCAAGCCTACGAGTACCACCATGCCTACACCGAACTGAACCTGAAGCTCAGCTCCGGAACCTACGGCTCGACGTTCTTCATGCTGACCGGCTTCCACGGCTTCCACGTGCTCGTGGGCATGCTGATGCTGTCGTTCATCACGATCCGTCTGATGAAGGGCCACTTCACGCCGGAGCGCCACTTCGGTTTCGAGGGCGCGGCGTGGTACTGGCACTTCGTGGACGTGGTCTGGCTCGGGCTGTACATCGTCGTGTACTGGCTCTGACGCAGCGCCTTCGCCGCGCCGGTACATCCGCCCACTCGCCAAGGGTTTGTGCGGGCCGCTGCGGAGCCCCCCGGCGCTCGGTCGACCGCAGCGGCTGTCACCGCCAGCGAACGCTGCCACCGGCAGCGTTCCTCGGTCGTGCTCGTATTTGCTGCTCGGCGGCCGGTCAGCGGCCGATCGGGATGCCCGTGGGCTCGATCCAGCCGATCCAGTAGCTGAACAGGATGAACGCGAACAACAGCACCGACAGGCCGACCCGCCATGCCAGCGCGCGCATCATGTTGCCGGTCTTGGGCTTGCCGTCGCGGCCGTCGCGCATCATGAAGACGCCGGCCGTTCCCAGCGCGGCGAGGATGCCGACGAACACCAGCCCGATCAGGTATTTCATGAGCGCAGATTATCTGCCGCGCGCCCGGCCATGGCCCTGAGCGCCACCGGGCGCGCCGCGGTGATCCTGCTGGCGACCCTGCTCGGCGTGACGCTCACCGCCAACCTCGGCGCCTGGCAACTGCGCCGCGCGGCGCAAAAGATCGCGCTGCAGACGGCGCTCGACTCGCGCGCACAGTTGCCGGCGCTGACGGCGTCAGATCTGGCCCGCACCGCCGCGGCGGCGCAGGTGCAGCACTACCGTGCGGTGCATCTGCGCGGGCACTGGGTGAGCGCGCACAGCGTGTTCCTGGACAACCGCCAGATGGGCGATCGGGTCGGCTTCTACCTGGTCACACCGCTGCAGCTCGAAGGCCGACCCGATGCCGTGCTGGTGCAGCGCGGCTGGGTGCCGCGCGACCAGCGCGATCGCACCTTGCTGCCCGATGTGCCGACACCCACGGGGCGGGTCGACGTCGTCGGCCACATCGCCCCGCCACCGGCACGGCTGTACGAGTTCGCGGCGGCGGCCAGTGGGGTGATCCGGCAAAATCTGGACCTCGGCGAGTTTGCCGCCGAGACCGGGCTGCAACTGGCGCCGTTGTCGGTGCAACAGTCCGACTCCGCGGCCACCGCGGGCGACGGCCTGCTGCGCGCGTGGCCGCGTCCCGCGGTGGATGTTCAGATGCACTACGGCTACGCGTTCCAGTGGTTCGCGATGAGCGCGTTGATGACAGGTTTGTATGTCTGGTTCCAACTCGTCCGCCCACGGCTCAAGCGCCATGTCCGACCGTGATTCGCCGTTGAACCTGACGGTGCACACGATGCCGTCACCGGCGCTCGACGGTGCGGCGCGCCGCACCCTGCGCGGTCGGCTGCAGATGCTGCTGGTGCTGGCGGTGTGCGCGGCGCCGGTGATCGCGTCGTACATCACCTATTTCGTGATTCGTCCGCAGGGCCGCACCAACTACAGCGAGCTCATCGAGCCGCAGCGGCCGATCCCGGCCGCGCTGGCGCTCACCGACCTGCAGGGTGCAGCGGTACCCTCCGCATCGCTCAAGGGCCATTGGCTGCTCGTCGTGGTGTCGGGTGGCGCCTGCAACGCGGTGTGCGAGCGCCATCTCTGGGTGCAGCGGCAGTTGCGTGAAGCGCTCGGGCGCGACAAGGAGCGGCTCGAGAAAGTCTGGTTGATCACCGATGGCGCCGCGCCGCGTCAGCAGACGCTGGACGCGGTGCGCACCAACACCACCGAGACGATCCTGCAGGTGCCCGAGCGCGCGTTGTCGGCATGGTTGCAACCGGCCGTGGGCCGAACGCTCGAAGACCACATGTACATCGTCGACCCCCGCGGCCACTGGATGATGCGCGTGCCGGCCGACCCCGACCCGGCCAAGCTCAAGCGCGACATCGAGAAGCTTTTGCGCGCCTCGGCCGGCTGGGACAAGCCGGGCAGCTGAATGACGCCACCCGCGCCCTACGATCTGAGCCCCGTCGCCGGCATTGCGCTGGTCGGTGGCTTGCTTGCGCTGCTGCCGCTGGCGTGGCTGTGGCTGCGCCACCGCGACGCGGGCCCGAGCGCGCGCCTGCGTGCGCTCACCGTGCTGACGCTGTTCCTGACCTTCGATCTGGTGATGTTCGGCGCCTTCACGCGGCTCACCGATTCGGGGCTGGGCTGCCCGGACTGGCCCGGCTGCTACGGCAGCCAGAGCCCGTTGGGAGCGCAGGCGCAGATCGATGCGGCCCAGCACACCTTGCCCAGCGGGCCGGTCACGCAGAGCAAGGCCTGGATCGAAATGGTCCATCGCTACCTGGCCACCGGCGTCGGCGCGCTGATCGCGGTGCTCGCGGCGCTGAGCTGGTTGGCGGCGCGCAAGCGGCACGTGCAGGTGTCACCGTGGTGGGCGAGCGCGACGCTGCTGTGGGTGTGCCTGCAGGGCGCCTTCGGCGCGCTCACGGTGACGATGAAGCTGTACCCGGCGATCGTCACCGCGCACCTGCTCGGTGGCCTGGTGCTGCTGGCGCTGCTGGCGGTGCAGGGCCAGCTCTACCAACGCGCGCCGCTCGCGCTGCCGCGCGGGATGCATGCCGCGGCACTCGCGCTCGCGGTCATCGGCGCGTTGCAGATCGCGCTCGGCGGCTGGGTCAGCACCAACTACGCCGTCCTCGCTTGCACCGATTTCCCGACCTGCCAGGGCCACTGGTGGCCGTCGATGGACTTCGACCACGGCTTCACCTTGCTGCGCGGCCTGGGTGCCGGCAAGGACGGCGGCTATCTGCCGTTCGCGGCGCTCACCGCGATCCACTACGTTCATCGCCTGGGCGCGTATGTGGTGCTCGCCGCCATGGCGTGGTTCGCATGGCGGCTGCATGCCACCGGCGACGCCGCGCTGCGCCGTTGGTCGTTGGCGGTGGCCGGCGTCGGTCTGTGGCAGCTCGCCAGCGGCCTGAGCAACGTGGTGCTCGGCTGGCCGCTGATCGGTGCGGTGGCCCATACCGCCGGCGCCGCTGCGCTGGTCGTGCTGCTGGCGATGTTGATCACGCGCGCGCGGCTGGCACGCCCTGCGCGCGTGCTGCGCCAAGAGCGCAACCGGGCCCTGCAGGCGGCTCCTTAAAATCCGAGCTGTCCACCGCATCGCCATGACCGACACCGTCGCCCCTGCTGCTGCCGTCAGCGCCACCTCGCTGCCGTCGCGCGTGCGCCAGTTCTACGCGCTGACCAAGCCGCGCGTGGTGCAGCTGATCGTGTTTTGCGCCGTGATCGGCATGCTGATGGCCACGCCGGGCTTGCCCGACCTCAGGCTGGCGCTGGCCGCCACCGCGGGCATCTGGCTCGTCGCCGCGGCCGCAGCGGCATTCAACTGCGTGGTCGAGCAGCGGGTCGACGCCCGCATGGCCCGCACCGCGTGGCGGCCGACCGCGCGCGGCCAGCTCACCAACGCGCAAACGCTCAGCTTCTCGGCCGTGTTGTGCGCGGCCGGCAGCGCCTTGCTCTATTTCGCCGTGAACCCGCTGACGATGTGGCTGACCTTCGCCACCTTCGTCGGCTACGCGGTGGTCTACACGGTGGTGCTCAAGCCGATGACGCCGCAAAACATCGTCATCGGCGGCGCCTCGGGCGCGATGCCGCCGGTGCTGGGCTGGGCCGCGATCCGGGGCGACGTCGGGCACGAGGCGCTGATCATGTGCCTGATCATCTTCCTGTGGACGCCACCGCACTTCTGGGCGCTGGCGCTGTACCGCGCCGAGGACTACCGCAAGTCGGGCCTGCCGATGCTGCCGATCACGCACGGCGCCGAGTTCACCCGGCTGCATGTGTTCCTGTACACGCTGGTGCTGTTCGCCGGCGCGCTGCTGCCGTTCGTCTCGGGCATGAGCGGCGTGATCTACCTCGTTGCCGCGCTGCTGCTCAACGCCGTGTTCGTCGGCTACGGGTGGCAGCTGTGGCGCAACTATTCCGACCCGCTGGCGCGCAAGACCTTCCGCTTCTCGATCCTGTACCTGTCGCTGCTGTTCGCGGCGCTGCTCGCCGATCATTACGTCAGGCCACTGCTGTGAAACCCTTGCGTCGAACCGCACTGATCGCTGCCGCTGTGCTCGCCGCCGCGGCGACGCTGGCCCTGGCGGGCTGCGACAAGCTCGGCCCGGGCGGCCCGTCCGCGGGCCCCAAGGTGGTGTTTCGCGGCGCCGACATCACCGGCGCACCCTATGGCCGCTCGTTGTCGTTGCCCGACGTGAACGGCCAGATGCGCACGCTCGCCGATTTCAAGGGCAAGGTCACGGTCGTGTTCTTCGGCTACACCCAATGCCCCGACGTCTGCCCGACCACGATGACCGAACTCGCCGAAGTCAAGAAGGCGCTGGGCGCCGACGGCGCCCGGTTGCAGGGCGTGTTCGTGACGATCGATCCGGAGCGTGACACGCCCGAAATCCTCAGGTCGTACATGGCCAACTTCGACCCGAGCTTCATCGCGCTGCGCGGCACGCTCGAACAGACGCAGGCAGCGGCGAAGGAATTCAAGGTGTACTTCGCCAAGGTGCCCGGCAAGGACGAAGGCAGCTACTCGATGGACCACACCGCCGGCTCGTACGTGATCGACCCGCAAGGCCACGTGCGCCTGTTCGAACCGTATGGCGGCGGCGCGGCGCCGCTGACGGCCGACATCAAGGCGCTGCTCGCGGGCGGGTGAGGTCGCGTACTGTGCGCGACGTGTGAGGTCGCGCCCGGCGCGCCAGGGCCGGTGGCGCTACACGCTCTCGGCCAGCGCCTTGCGCATCTTTTTCATCGCCGCCACTTCGATCTGCCGGATACGTTCGGCGCTGACGCCGTACTCGGCCGCCAGGTCGTGCAGCGTCATGCCCCCGGAGCTGTCGTCGTTGACCTTCAGCCAGCGCTCCTCGACGATGCGGCGGCTGCGTGCGTCCAGCACATCGAGCGCCAGCGCGATGCCGTCGCCGGCCAGCCAGTCGCGCGTGCGGGCCTCGAGCACCCGCGAAGGCTCGCTCGCCTCGTCGGCCAGGTAGGCGATCGGCGCAAAGCTCTCATCGCCGTCGTCGCTCAGTGGCTCCAGCGCCACGTCACCGCCCGACAGGCGCGTCTCCATCTCGAGCACCTCTTCGCGCTTCACGTTGAGCGTGCGCGCCAGGGTGTCGACCTCGCCCTGGGTGAGCGTCGAGCGATGCGTGTCGACGTCGTCGGCATCGTCCTTCAGGCTTTGCTTCATCGAGCGCAGGTTGAAGAACAGCTTGCGCTGGGCCTTGGTGGTGGCCATCTTGACCATGCGCCAGTTCTTCAGGATGTACTCGTGGATCTCGGCCTTGATCCAGTGCATCGCGTAGCTGACCAGGCGCACGCCCTGTTCCGGGTCGAAGCGCTTCACGGCCTTCATCAGGCCGATGTTGCCTTCCTGGATCAGGTCGCCGTGCGGCAGGCCGTAACCCAGGTACTTGCGTGAGATCGAGACCACCAGCCGCAGGTGCGAGAGCACCAGCCTTCCAGCCGCTTCGAGGTCGCCGGTCGCGCGCAGACGCGTGGCGTAGGCGATCTCTTCCTCGTGGGTCAGCAAGGGCACACGGTTGGCGGCCGAGATGTAGGCGTCCAGGTTGCCCAGCGACGGCACCATGGCCCATGGGTCGCGGACGGTCAAAGCAGCAGTAGCGGAAGTGTTCATGACGAGATCAGACATGCCGAACTCCTTTCAGTTCCACAAATATTAGCACTCGACCGGTCAGAGTGCTGATCGTCGGGGCGATCGCCGGGATCGCGGTGCGACGAACCGCACACCGGCACCCTGACCGATGCCTTGCGACATTCTCGAAGTCAGTGACTGCACACCGGTTGAGCCCTATCAAGAAAAGACCATGTAAGAGTGCGCTCGTGCCGACGCGGCCATTCCGGGGGCCCGAACACCGGCGTGTACGTCACGTGTACCGACTGTTTCCGCGGTGTCGGCCGGCGCGCACCGGCTTGCATGGACAATCGCGCGGCCCGGCACCGTGCGGCCGGCGATGAATTCCGAAAGAGGCCTACTTGTTCAAGAACCTGATCGTGTATCGCATCGGGCCGACGTGGTCGGCCAATCGCGCCGCCCTCGAGGCCGGCCTCGCCAAGGCGGGCTTCGTCGCCTGTGGTGCCACCCAGGCCGTCTCGGCGGGCTGGACGGCGCCGCGTGGCCTGGCGCACGCCCCGCTGGTCGAGAGCGTGGCCGGGCAATGGTTGGCGCAACTCACGGTCGAGCAGCGGCTGCTGCCGTCGGCGGTCATCCGGCGCCGCACCGACGAGCGGGTGGCGCAGGTCGAGCACACCACCGGTCGCAAGCCGGGCAAGAAGCAAACCAGGGAGATCAAGGACGAGGTGGTGCTCGAGCTGCTGCCGCAGGCGTTCACCAAGCAGGCTGCGGTCAAGGTCTGGCTGAACCCGGCGCAGCGCCTGTTGATGGTCGACGCGAGCAGCCCGGCCCGCGCCGACGAGGTCGTCACGCACCTGGTCAAGGCGCTCGACGGCATCGTGCTGGCGCCGCTGCACACCGCGCAGTCGCCGGCCGCGGCGATGTCGCAGTGGCTGACGCTGGGCGAGCCGCCGGCGGGCTTCAGCATCGATCGCGAATGCGAGTTGAAGTCGGCCGACGAGATGAAATCGGTGGTGCGCTATGCGCGCCATCCGCTCGACACCGACGAGGTGCGCCAGCACATCGCGGCCGGCAAGGTGCCGACCCGGCTCGCGCTGACCTGGCGCGGCCGCGTCGGCCTGCTGCTCACCGATGCGATGCAGATCAAGAAGATCACCTTTCTCGACGGCGTGTTCGAAGGCGGCGGCAAGCCCGAGGCCGACGACGCCTTCGACGCCGACGCCGCGATTGCCACCGGCGAACTCGGCCAGCTCATCCCCGACCTGATCGAGGCGCTCGGCGGCGAGCACGAATTCGGCACGTTGGCGCAGGCCGCCTGACGGACCCTCGCGGCGGCCGCGGCACCGCCAAACCCTGCCGGCCGCAGGGTCCGGTGCGGGGCGATACTCGGGCGCTCGACGCGATCACGATGCCAACGCCCAGTCTCCACGCCGCCGCTGCCACCTCGTGGCCGCAGCAAGCTCGCGCGCGCCTGGCAACCCTGTGGTGGCTCAAGATGGGGTCGAACGTGGCGGGCCTGGCGGTGTTCTTCATCGCCTACTTCTGGGTCTTGCACCACCCGCAGTTCGCGGTCACCGTGATGCCGCTGACCTGGCTCGACCACCAAATCGCGTTCGAGCCGGCCGCGATGCCGCTGTACGTGTCGCTGTGGGTCTATGTGTCGTTGCCCCTGGCGTTGCTCAAGGACCGCCGCGAACTGGCCTCCTACGGCGTGGCGACGCTCGCATTGAGCGTGATCGGCCTGGCGATCTTCATTGCCTGGCCGACGGCCGTGCCTGCCTTCGGCGTCGACTGGTCGCGTTACCCGTCGGTGGCATTCCTGAAGGCCGTCGATCTCGCGGGCAATGCCTGCCCATCGCTGCATGTCGCGTTCGCCGCCTTCAGCGCCGTCTGGCTCGACCGGCAACTGCGCGAAATGAACGTGGGCGTGCCGGCGCGGGTGCTCAACGCGGCCTGGTGCATCGGCATCGTCTACTCGACGCTGGCCACCCGCCAGCACGTGGCGCTGGACGCCCTGGCTGGCGCGCTGCTCGGCTTGGTCGTGGCGGCGCTGCAGCTGCACGGGCTTCGCCACCTCGAGCGCCAGCTCGCCCGAGTGCGGCCACCGTCTAGCGAGGGCTTGCGCCCGGTGGTCTGATCGACCCACACGGTTCGGCGCGTGCGTGCGCCAGGCGGCGCCGACGGGCGTTCAACCGTAACGGGTGTCCATCTGGTCGAGCAGGTCGTCGAGCACCGCCAGCAGTTCGGCCACGCTCACCGGCTTGGTGAGGTAGTGCGTGCAGCCGGCCTCGAAGGCCGCTTCGATCTGCGATGCGAGTGCATCGGCCGACACCACCACGATCGGCACGCCGCTGGTGGACGGGTCGGCCTTCAGGTGGCGCAGCAACTCCATGCCGCTGACGTCGGGCAGGTGCATGTCGAGCAGGATCAGGTCGGGCCGGTTGGCGCGGATCGCCGCCAGCCCGTCCAGCCCGGTCATCGACACCTGCATCTCGACCTGAGGGCGCTGCGCCAGGATGCCGCGCATGACCTCGACGTTGGTCTCGTTGTCTTCGACGTAGTGCACCCGCCGGCGGTGGTAGTCGGCCGGCTCGGGGGCCAGGGCGTCGAGGTCGGAGCGCACGGTGTCGGGATCGACCGCGCACGGCAGCGTCAGCACGAACACCGAACCGCGGCCGGCTTCGCTGTGCGCCTGCAGCGAGCCGCCCATCAGCTCGGCCAGCCGCTGCGCGATCACCAGCCCGATGCCGGTGCCCTGCTGCGGTGACCGTTCGCGGCCGAGCCGGTTGAAGGGCTGGAACAGGTCGGCAAGTTGCTGCGGCGTCAGCCCCAGGCCGGTGTCGGTCACCGAAATCTCGACCGCGTCGGCATCGAGCATCCGGCTCGTGATGTGGATCCGCCCACCATCGACGTTGTACTTGACCGCGTTGCTCAGCAGATTGGTCAGGATCTGCGTGACGCGCGTGGTGTCACCGAGCACGGCGGCGGTGCCGGGGGCGACTTCGCGCGAGATCGCGATGCGGCGGCGCTGCGCGTCTGCGTTCACCATCGCCACCGTGGCATCGAGCAGCTCGCTCAGGTTCAGCGTCTCGATCTGCAGGCGCAGGTTGCCCGACTCGATGCGCGAGAGGTCGAGCACGTCGTTGATCATCTCCAGAAGGTGCCAGCCGGCCTGCTGGATCTGCGCCACCCAGGGTTGCTGTGCCGGCGCGAGTGGATAACGGGTATCGAGCTCGAGCAGTTGCGCGAAACCCAGCATGGCATTGAGCGGCGTTCGCAACTCATGGCTCATGCGCGACAGGAACTCGCTCTTCGCGCGGTTCGAGGCTTCGGCCGCTTCGCGCGCGCGCTCGGCCTCCTCGAGCTTCAGGTGTTCGGTGATGTCTTCGACCACGCCGACGATGCTGCGCGGCTTGCCGTTGGTGTCGCGCAGCAGCGAGACCGTGGCCTGCACCCACACGGTCGCGCCGTGCTTGGCGATGTAGCGCTTGTGGCGCCGGTACATCGGGATCTCGCCGCGTACCAGTTGCGCCATCAGCTCCACGTCTTGCGCCATGTCCTCGGGGTGGGTGTAGTCGGACAGGCTCAATGTCAGCAACTCCGCCTCGCTGTAACCGGTGAGCTCGCAAAAGCGCGGGTTGGTCTGCTTCACGTGGCCGCGCAGGTCGGTGAAGACGATGCCGATCGGCACGTGGTTCAGGATGTTGCGGAAGCGCTGTTCGCTCTCGCGCAGCGCGGTTTCGGCCAGCGCGCGCTCGCGCACCTCGGCCTGCAGCGCGGCGGTGCGTTCGCGCACTGCCGTCTCGATGCGGCGCGTGCGCCCGGTCATGGCCAGCAGAAAGCCGCCGAGCATCGCCGTCGAGAGCAACCCGAGCAGCGCGAACAGCCAGGCGTCGGCGTTGCGCACCGCGAGCTGGTCGCCGGGCGATGCGCTGACAAGCACCTTCCACTGCCGACCGGCGAAGTCCATCGTCTGCACGTGCTGCAACTCGCCCGAGCGCGATTCACATCCCGGCGCGCCTGCCAGGCGCCGCATCGCGGCACCGGCAGTGGTGTCGATCACGCAAAGCGCGAGCCGCGGCGGCATCTGCGCGGCCAGCGCTTTGAGCTGCTCGTCCATGCGCAGCGTCACGAACACCACGCCGCGCAGTGCCGCGGCGCGATCGGCGGGCGCCGGCTCGCGCGGCTCATAAAGCGCCTGATAGATCACAACCCCGCTTCGATCGGTGCCCGCCGGCTGCTGCGTCAGGCGAAAGCCGGCCGTCGCGGTGGGCCGCCCGGTACGTCGGGCGGTGTCGATGGCCGCGCGCGCCGCGGGGATCGACAGCACGTTCGCGCCGAGCGCCGCGGCGTTGCCGGCGAGCGGTTCGATGTAATGGATGGCCATCACCTCGTCGCGGCCGGTCGGCCTTGGTGCCGTCGCGTCGGCGCGGTCGAACACCGCATAGTGATCCAGGCCTTCGGCGCGAACCCGGGCCTCGAAGGCCGGCAGGTCTGCGCGCTTCACGAGTTCGCTCCAGCCCATCGCCTGCAGCGTTCCCGACGCGAGCCAGGCGCGGGTCGCCAGGCGCATCTCGCGCGGCGACACGTCGTCCGACGCGATGAACACGCCGTGCAATGCCTCGAGCGCCTGCAACGGCTCGCGCGACTGCGCCACAAATGCTTGTGCGGCACTGGTCGCCTCGCGGTCGAAGGCCGTGCGCACGCGCTCGTCGGCCCACTGAACGATCTGGCGCACGCCCAGCGCCAGCACCAGCGTCACCAGTGTGAGCGTCAGGCCCACGCTCAGGCGGCGCGGCGCCCAGGCGTCGCGCGGGCGGCCGAACAGCGTGAGGATGATCGGGGTGGCGATCAGCACGCCCAGCAGGTCGCCGACCCACCAGGTGGCCACGCTGAACGGCAGGTCGGCGACCCGCACGGTGCCGGTGAGCCAAAGTGCGACATTCGCCACCCCTGCGCTGACCAGGCAGGACGCGCTGGCAGCCAGCAGAAACGCCACCAAGTCGCGCGGCTCCGACAGCGTCAGCGGCTGCCGGGCGTACCGCGCCACCCACGCGGTGCCGACGTACGCCTGCAGCGCGGCCCCGAACGCGACCGCGATCGGCAGCGGCAGCGAAGCGGCACCGAAGGGCGCACGCTGCAAGCCCAGCCAGAGGTTGACGGCGAAGGCGCCGAGTGCCACCGCCGGCAGCATGCGCCGGCCGAAGATCAGCACGCTGGCCAGCGCCACACCGGCTGCCGGGTAGAGCGGCGACGCGTAGCCCGGTGGAATCGCCAGCGCCAGCCCCAGCCGTCCCGCCACCGCGTAGCCTGCGGCGGTGAGCACGAAAGCCGCCACCCAATGCAGCGGAACGTCGGAGTTCGTCGTGGTGGCCAATCGTGCTGCCCGGTTCGGGGTGGATGTGGCCCGGCGATGCCCGGGCTTCACGAGCCCCGATTCTGCGTGGCCCGGGGCGCCGATGCGGCCCGCCGGCTCACGATTCGTTGAAACAACTTGCTGTGGCCCGGCAAGATGTGGCGGCTCGTGGCCGCCTGCGGCTCAGACGTTGAACAGGAAGTTCAGTACGTCGCCGTCCTTGACCACGTAGTCCTTGCCCTCGGCGCGCATCTTGCCGGCATCCTTGGCGCCCTGTTCGCCCTTGTGGGCGATGAAGTCGGCGAAGGCGATCGTCTGGGCGCGGATGAAGCCGCGCTCGAAGTCGGTGTGGATCACGCCGGCGGCCTGCGGCGCGGTGTCGCCCACGTGGATGGTCCAGGCGCGCACTTCCTTCACGCCGGCGGTGAAGTAGGTCTGCAGCCCCAGCAACTTGAACGCGCTGCGGATCAGCCGGTTCAGGCCCGGCTCGGTCTGGCCCATGTCGGCGAGGAACATCTGCTTGTCCTCGTCGCTCATTTCCGCCATCTCGGCCTCGGTGCGGGCGCAGATCGCGACCACCGGTGCGCCCTGGCCGTCGGCGTAGGCGCGCAGCTTGTCGAGGTACGGGTTGTTCTGGAAGCCGTGCTCGTCGACGTTGCCGACGAACATCGCCGGCTTGGCGGTGATCAGGCACAGCGGCTTGACGAGCGCGAGGTCTTCCTTGCCGAACGCGATCGTGCGCACCGGCCGGCCTTCGTTGAGCGCGGCCATGCACTTGTCGAGCACGGCGACAATCTTCTGCGCTTCCTTGTCGCCCGAACGCGCGACCTTGTTGTAGCGGTGCAGGCCCTTCTCGACCGTGCCCATGTCGGCCAGGCACAGCTCGGTCTGGATCACCTCGATGTCCGAGATCGGATCGACCTTGCCGGCCACGTGGATCACGTTGTCGTCGTCGAAACAGCGCACCACGTTGACGATCGCGTCGGTCTCGCGGATGTGGGCGAGGAACTGGTTGCCCAGGCCTTCGCCCTTCGACGCACCGGCCACCAGACCGGCGATGTCGACGAACTCGACGATCGCCGGCACGATGCGCTCGGGCTTGACGATCTTGGCCAGTTCGTCCAGCCGCGGGTCGGGCAGCTCGACGATGCCCACGTTCGGCTCGATCGTGCAGAACGGGTAGTTCTCGGCCGCGATGCCGGCCTTCGTCAGCGCATTGAACAGGGTGGACTTGCCGACGTTGGGCAAGCCCACGATGCCGCATTTCAAGCTCATGGGGGTCCTTCGGCGATCGCAGCGACCGCAGGAAAAGCGCAGATTTTAGTCGGCCGGCCTACACTGGCCGCCGTGCTTTGCGGAGGTGACGATGGCCGGGCTTCAAACCCTCAGACCCCACGAGAAGGACCTCGGCGGCGGGTTCATCGTGCGCCGCACGTTGCCTTCGGCGCAGCGCGCGTCGGTCGGGCCGTTCGTCTTCTTCGACCACTTCGGTCCGATCACCGTGCGCCCCGGCGACAACGTCGACGTGCGCCCGCACCCGCACATCGGGCTGGCCACCGTGACCTACCTGTTCGAGGGCGCGATGATGCACCGCGACTCCACCGGCGTGGTCCAGCGCATCGAGCCCGGCGCGGTGAACCTGATGACCGCCGGCCGCGGCATCGTGCATTCCGAGCGCACCCCCAAAGACCTGCTCGGCGTCGAGCACCGCAGCCACGGCCTGCAGCTGTGGCTGGCGGTGCCGGCCGAGCACGAACTCGACGCGCCCGGGTTCCAGCACGTGCCGGGCGCGCAGATCCCGGCGTGCGAGGTCGACGGCGTGCTGGTGCGCGTGTTGATCGGCAGTGCCCACGGATTGACCTCCCCGGTGCACACGCTGTCGCCCACGCTCTACCTCGACCTGAACTTCGCGCTCGCGTCGGGCGCGTCGCTGGCGCTGTCGGCGGCGGCCGAGGAGCGCGCGCTGTACAGCACCGACCACGATGTCGAACTCGACGGCGAACTCGTGCCCGCGTGCACGATGGTCGTGCTCGAACCCGGCGCCGAGCCGGTGCTGCGCGCCCCGCGCGGCGCGCGCGCGGTGCTGATCGGCGGCACGCCGCTGGGGCACCGGTTCATGGTCTGGAACTTCGTGTCGAGCCGCATGGATCGCATCCGCCAGGCGCAGGACGACTGGGAGGCCCAGCGCTTCGAGCGCGTGCCTGGCGAAACCGAGTTCATCCCGCTGCCGCCACGCCGGCCCTGAGCGCCTCGGGCCGGCGTGGCCGGGATAATGCGGCAGCCACCTGACCCGCCGCCCATGCCCCACACCGACCCGACCGCCGAAGACACCTGGTGCGCGGCACGCCGCGCCGAGGCCGCCGCATGCGTCGAGCGCCTGTCGCTCGAACACGGCCGCATCGGCGAGTGGCCGGCCTGGCACGTGATGCCCTACGCCAGCCTGTGGGCGGTGGAAAGCCGGCACCGCCCCGAGTGGCTCGGCTGGTGGGTCGTCTGCGGCGACCTGCCGAGCGACGCGCTGCCCGCGCACGACCTGGCCACGCCGCGCGAGGCACTGCGTGCGTTCGGCAAGCGCTGGGTGCTGCACGGCGCCAGCCTGGACCGCGGCGACGTGCCACCCGCCTGGGCCCATGTGGCGCACGACGCCTTGCCCAAGCTTGCCGCCACGCTGAAGAAGCGCGGTGCGGCGCTGCAGGCCTGGGCCGACGACGACGCCTCGTGGCCGGCCGTCGCACCCTGAGCGGCGCAGGCCCATGCCCA